>CANKOW010000076.1 GCA_947484295.1 Alcaligenaceae bacterium
ACAACACATGAATGATGACCTGAACTTCGTTGTAGAAGCCCTCAGGAAACAACGGACGCAACGGGCGATCAATCAAGCGCGAGGTCAGTGTTTCTTTTTCAGAAGGCTTGCCTTCACGTTTGAAAAAACCACCGGGGATTTTGCCCGCAGCGTAGGTTTTCTCGATGTAGTCAACCGTCAGAGGGAAAAAATCTTGGCCTGACTTGGCATCTTTTTTTGCAACAACCGTTGCGAGTACGACAGTGTCTTCAACAGTAACTAACACTGCACCTGATGACTGGCGAGCAATTTCGCCGGTTTCAAGCACAACGGTGTGTTGGCCATACTGAAAAGATTTGGTCACTTTATTGAACATGACATTTATTCCTTACAAATGAAAAACCGTGGGCAGTGCGGCAAAAATGCCGCCGCGACCACGGTTGCTTCACGGGGAGACTGCCCCATGGATTTTGATCACTTACGCAGACCGAGTTTTTCGATTAGCGAGCGATATGAATCTGGATTGCGGCCCTTGAGATAATCGAGGAGCTTACGGCGACGGCTAACCATACGCAAAAGGCCGCGGCGTGAGTGATGGTCTTTAATATGTGCTTTGAAGTGATCTGTCAGATCGTTAATACGAGCTGTCAGCAGAGCCACTTGAACTTCAGGAGAACCGGTATCGCCTTGCGCGCGTTGATACTGCGCGACGATGTCGGATTTTTTAATATCAGCAACAGACATTTTTTAGCCTCACATGACAAGCGTTAAAGCCGAGGTGCTTTAACGTGATTAAAAAAACAAAAAAAGCGAGCCTTATATCGACAAACTTTTGACATTAAAAAAACTTAATTTAAAAAACCGCATTAAAGACAAAAGAGTATAGCTTATTGGCTGAACCGGTGACAGTCTCTGCGCCAGAAAGAGTGGGTATATGTTTCTCAAGACTGATCTCAATGGCACAATAGTCGAGGCGTCTTGCAAAACATTCGCGACCACAGAGCCTTGACAACGGCTTTGTGACATATTGGCTAACATAAACTTAGGCTTACAATGCGTGCACAAACTTTTTCAGCGATCGTATTCGTGCTTATGATAGGCGGCTGTGCGCAACTCCAGTCCACTCAGCCCGGTACCCCGGTAGCTGACGTCATCAAACAGTTTGGTAAGCCCACAACAGTTTGCCGCAATCAAGACGGCACTGAGCGCTTGGTCTGGTCGCAGCAGCCGTTTGGCCGCGCCGCTTGGGGCACAGACACCACCAAAGACAACACCGTCGGTTTCTTTACCCAGGTTCTGACCGATGCGCATTTTGACCTTTTAAATACCGGCACATGGTCTGACGCGCGAGTGCTGTGCGAATTTGGCCCGCCCGCAAGTATTGACGGTATTGCCAAAGGAAACGAAAAAGTCTGGTCGTACCGCTATATGCAGTCGTCAGCCTGGTATTCGCTGATGTATGTGTACATGGGGCCTAATGGCAACCTGGCTAATCGCCACAGCCCAGGGCCTGACCCAATGTATTTGCGCAGGGATTAATAGCTTATTCGGCCCCGCTGCGCAAAGCCACTTGTTTAGAGAGGCGGCGCCAGCGCCACAGCCAAACCCCCCAGCCAGACAACCCGTAAACAATAAACAGGCCAAACAAAATCACAGGCGGGTTGCTTGAAATAAAGACAAAGCCTGCCACAAAAACCAGAATCACCCAAAACGGCACGCTGCGGCCCAGGGCAAAGGCTTTACCGCTGTAAAACGGCAGATTTGAGACCATCGCAATGCCACAATAAATTGTGATCGCAAAGGCTGTCCAAGCCAAAAACTCGTGAGGCACTTGCAAGCGATTATCGACCACCAACCAAACAAAACCTGCAATCAAAGCGCCCGCCGCTGGGCTAGGCAAGCCTTGAAAAAAGCGCTTATCCACCACTGCAATATTGGTGTTAAAACGGGCCAACCGTAGGGCAGCACCGCAGACATACACAAACGCCGCCAACCAACCCCAGCGACCTAAATCTTGCAGCATCCACTCGTACATCACCAGTGCAGGTGCAACCCCAAACGAAGTCATGTCCGAGAGCGAGTCATATTGCTCGCCAAAGGCTGAAGTTGTGTTGGTCAGCCTAGCCACCCTGCCGTCCATGCCGTCAAGCACCATCGCCACAAAAATTGCGATAGCCGCCATCTCGAAACGACCATTCATCGCCTGCACGACTGCATAAAATCCAGCAAAAAGTGCCGCAGTCGTGAAAGCGTTAGGCAGCAAATAAATGCTGCGATGACGAAGATCAGGATCGCGCAAGGGATTATCAGGCATCGTTGGCCTCAGATAGTTGGCGCAGGCAGGTCAGCCAGCACCGTACTCGTAGCACTCACCTTATCACCAATTGCGACTCTGGCGCGCGATCCTGGCGGCAAATAAACATCTACACGCGAACCAAAGCGAATAAACCCGTAGCGCTGCCCACGCGCCAAGGTGTTGCCAGCCTTGGTATAGCAAAGTATGCGCTTGGCGACCAAGCCGGCAACCTGAACCGCCGTCACAAGGTGGCCAGCAGGCGTGCGCAACACCATGGCGTTACGCTCGTTTTCGAGCGAGGCCTTATCAAGTGCTGCGTTAAAAAACTTACCCGGAAAATATTGTGTTTTTAGGACTTCGCCATCAACCGGGCTACGATTGCTGTGCACGTTGAACACATTCATGAACACGCTAATTTTAAGCGCCTGGCGCTCACCATAAGGATCAAGAGTCTGTTCAACCACCACAATACGGCCATCGGCTGGCGACAAAACCGCCAAAGGCTCGGTTGAACCCGCGCGTGCAGGATCGCGAAAAAACTGCAACACGAAGGCTGCAATCACCCAAAAAAAGATCGACCAGCCAGGTGACCAAAAGCTGACAAGCACTGCAATGAGTATCGAGCCTGCTAAAAAAGGCCAACCCTCGCGGGCAATTATGGGGTGTGGATAGTGTGGTGTATTCATCATGCTGAGAGGTTAACCCAAAAAAAGCACGCCCCGAAGGGCGTGATTCAGAAACAAACTAAAAACAAAATTAGTTCTTTGCTTTGTCGACCAGTTTGTTCGCTGCGATCCAAGGCATCATGGCGCGCAATTGAGCGCCGACTACTTCGATCTGCGATTCAGCGTTCATACGACGACGTGAAATCAGTCCGGGCGCACCGGCTTGGTTTTCAAGAATGAAGCGTTTAGCATACTCGCCTGTCTGGATGTCTTTGAGTGCCAGACGCATTGCATCGCGTGTAGCCTCAGTGACAATCTTAGGACCCGTCTCGTACTCGCCAAATTCAGCGTTGTTAGAGATTGAGTAGTTCATGTTGGCGATACCGCCTTCATAAATCAGGTCGACAATCAGTTTCAACTCGTGCAAGCACTCAAAGTAAGCCATTTCAGGAGCGTAGCCGGCTTCAACCAAGGTATCAAAACCTGCTTTGATCAATTCAACCGTACCACCGCACAAGACAGCCTGTTCGCCGAACAAGTCGGTTTCAGTTTCTTCGCGGAAGTTTGTTTCGATCACACCAGCGCGACCACTGCCGATCGCGCAAGCGTATGACAAGGCAACATCGCGTGCCGAACCTGAGTTGTCTTGATGCACCGCCACCAATGAAGGCACGCCGCCGCCTTGTGAGTACGTACTACGCACCGTGTGGCCAGGCGCTTTGGGCGCGATCATGACGACGTCGATATCGGCACGGGGCACGACCTGACCATAATGCACGTTGAAGCCGTGGGCAAACGCCAGCGCAGCGCCGGCCTTGATGTTGCCGTGCACGCTTTCACGATAGACCTGACCGATATTTTCGTCGGGTAACAGCATCATGACTATGTCAGCCGCTTTGACCGCGTCAGCGACTTCAGCAACTTTGAGGCCGGCGTTAGCAGCTTTGGCCCATGAGGCGCCATCTTTGCGCAAACCAACCACAACCTTAACCCCCGACTCATGCAGATTCAAAGCGTGGGCATGACCCTGCGAACCGTAACCAAGAATGGCAACGGTTTTGCCTTTGATCAGGGACAAATCACAATCTTTATCGTAGTAAACCTTCATTCTGGGCTCCAGATTTTTTAAGTTGAATGCAAATAATCAGAAAAACAAATCGGTTTCGCTTACACGCGAGACAAGCACCGATCAAAGCTTGAGGATGCGCTCCCCACGACCAATCCCTGAAACGCCAGTACGAACCGTTTCAAGAATCGCGCTGCGATCCAACGCATCGATAAACGCCTGTACCTTCTCTTGGTTACCCGTGAGTTCAATGGTGTAGGCCTTGTCGGTGACATCAATGATACGACCGCGAAAAATATCCGCCATCCGTTTCATTTCTTCGCGTTCTTTACCCACCGCCCGCACCTTGATCAACATCAACTCTCGTTCGATATGGGGCCCTTCGGTAAGATCAACAACCTTAATCACATCCACTAGGCGATTCAAATGCTTGGTGATTTGCTCAATCACATCATCAGACCCTATGGTCACCAGCGTCAGACGTGACAGGGTCTCGTCTTCGGTGGGCGCAACGGTAAGCGTTTCGATGTTGTAACCCCGTGCAGAGAAGAGACCCACCACGCGCGATAAGGCGCCAGGGGCGTTTTCCATCAGAACAGAAATAACGTGTTTCATGGTGGTCTCCGTTATAGATCTTCAGAGCCGAGCAACATCTCGGTCAGACCTTTGCCCGCCTTGACCATCGGCCAAACGTTTTCGTCCTGGTCTGTAATGAAATCCATGAACACCAAGCGATCTTTTAACTTGAAGGCTTCGCGCATCGCGCCATCAACATCCGAAGGTTTTTCGATTCGCATCCCGACGTGACCGTAGGCCTCGGCAAGTTTGACGAAATCGGGCAATGCATCCATGTAAGACTCGGCGTATCGAGACGAATAGTCGATTTGCTGCCATTGCCGAACCATTCCCAAGTAGCGATTATTCAGACACAAAATCTTAGGCGTCAGATGATATTGACGGCAGGTCGATAGCTCTTGGATATTCATCTGAATCGAGCCTTCGCCCGTGATGCACGCCACCGTTGCGTCTGGGTTCGCCATTTGCACGCCCATCGCATAAGGTAGGCCCACACCCATCGTGCCCAAGCCACCTGAATTGATCCAGCGGCGCGGCTTGTTAAAGCCGTAATACTGCGCCGCCCACATTTGATGCTGACCCACGTCAGACGTCACATAAGCATCGCCCTCGGTGACTTCCCAAAGCTTTTGGACCACCGATTGAGGTTTGATGACTTCTGTTGAACCGGCGTACTTCATGCATTCTTTGCCGCGCCACACTTGCACCTGTTGCCACCATTTGGCTAACGCATCAGTGTTTTGGCGCGTTTCAGCAGCGGCCGTTTTGTATTGTGCGATCAACTCCACCAAAACGTCTTTGATGTTACCCACAATCGGCACATCGACCTTGACGCGCTTTGAGATCGAAGAAGGGTCGATGTCAATGTGAATGATCTTGCGTGCGTTTTGCGCAAAGTGTTTAGGATTGCCGATCACGCGATCGTCAAAACGAGCACCGACCGCAATCAACACGTCGCAGTGTTGCATTGACATATTGGCTTCATAGGTGCCATGCATGCCGGGCATGCCCACAAACTGCTGATCTGAAAACGGAAACGCCCCCAACCCCATCAAGGTATTTGTGCAAGGAGCCCCTAGCAACTTTACAAAGTCATACAGTTCGGCCGACGCGTCAGACAGAATCGCTCCACCACCGCTATAAATCATTGGGCGCTCAGCTTGCAACAGCATCTGTACCGCTTTTTTGATCTGCCCTTGATGGCCCTTTACCACCGGTGTGTAAGAACGCAGCACAGGCTCGCCTTTGGCGGCGGTGTACTTGCAATGCGCGGCAGTGATATCTTTGGGAATATCCACCAGCACAGGACCGGGGCGACCAGTGCGGGCGATATAAAACGCCTTGCGCATGGTGTCGGCCAGATCTTTAACATCGCGCACTAAAAAATTGTGCTTCACGCAAGGGCGTGTGATGCCTACGGTGTCGCATTCTTGAAAAGCATCTTCACCGATCGCGTGCGTGGGCACCTGACCGCTGATGATCACCATTGGAATCGAATCCATGTAGGCGGTTGCGATACCAGTCACGGCGTTGGTGACGCCAGGGCCACTAGTCACCAAGCACACTCCAACTTTATTTGAAGATCGCGAGTACGCATCGGCAGCGTGCACGGCAGCTTGCTCGTGTCGCACCAGAATATGCTGAAATTTATCTTGCTTGTAGATTGCGTCGTAGATGTATAAGACCGCGCCGCCGGGATAACCAAAAACGTGTTCTACGCCTTCGTCAGCCAAGCAACGCACGACGATGTCTGCGCCATTGAGTTCCATGAGTTCATTCCTTTCATTACCGGCATCGCCCATCTGATTGCATCCTCGTTATGAGAAATGCTGAACCGCAACATGTTCAGCAACATGATCCGACGTTTTTAGACTCACGGAGCCTAGCCACTCGGACACCTTGCCAATCTGTCGCGCATTCGCCATCAGGCTATGCACGCACCCAACAGGGGTGCACTGGATCGAAACGGAAGCGCTTGCCGCAGCTTGTGGCAGGGAAAGCAGCAAAAGTTTAGATGGCAAGAGCGCTTGGGCGGTGACCCAAACTAAAAGCCATTGCACAAAAAAGCGGTGAGCTTAAAGGTGCTAGCCAATTAATGTAACCCGTTGTGCGCTGCAGCGCAAATTGAGATACCCTCTAACCATAGCCGACAGTCCTTAAACCCCAACTTCGCTATGGATTTAACCTACGGCCCCTTGCAACGCTTTTTATTTAGCCACCACTTTTATAGTGGTGTCAGGCGTGCGGCTGGGATTTTGCTGCCAATTGCCGTTTTAGGCGGGATATTTGGCTGGTATGCCAGCGGCCTGATCGCAACCTTTGGTGCGCTGTGCGTGGCTTTTATCGATCAGCCAGGGCCTCACGAACATCGAGCGCGCGAAATGTTGGGGGGTACGGCCTTAAGCACCCTGACCGTCACCCTAACTGGCCTAGCGTCTTCTCATCCGCTCTTAATCTGGGGCGTTGTGATGGGGCAATGTTTTGCCTTTTCTATGCTGGCCGTCTATGGAAAAAAGGGCGGGCAAATCGGCTTTGCCTGTTTGTTGCTCATGACTGTCACCTTGCACAACGCGCTCTCGACGCAAGACGTCTGGGTACATGCGCTAACCTCTTTAGGTGGCGGTCTGTTTTACACCCTGTTTAGTTACTCGGTTAGCCGAGTGATGCAACTGCGCGAAAAAGAGCAGGCGTTGTCGGTTGCCCTCTTTGCCACAGCCGATTACATTGCGCGGCGCGCCGACATGTACGACTTAGATCAAGACCTAGAAAAAAGCTACCGCAAGCTGATTGTCTGTCAAGCCGACATGACAGATAAACATCAGGCTGCACGTGACATGGTGTTACGCGGCCTGGCGACCCCAAAGGCACAAAGCGACTCAAACCGCGTGATGCTTTGGAATCTGTTCGTTGAAATGATTGCGATTCTTGATCTGCTGGTCGCCACACGTACCGACTATGCTTTTTTACGGCATAAACTAATGGGCACGGACGCCCTGCTGTTTATGCGCGACGCACTGCATAAAATGGCGAGTGATCTTGAGCGCATCGCGCTTGCCGTGGCGCGCGAGCACACCGCACCGCAACGCAGTAGTGTCAAAGCAGAGTTGCGCGCACTTGAGTTTGAAATACAGCAAATGCACACGAATGGGTTGGCGCAGCGCGACCCTGAGCTCTATTCCCTATGCATCGAAATTCTGCGTCGCTTACGCAATAGCGCAAAAACAATCGACCGTATGATTGTTGCAACGCGACGTGATCGCGACGCTCAACTGCTGGATCCCATAAAAATCGATCGCTCTTTAACGCAATTTTTATCGCGTCAACAGTTTCGACCACATTTAATCACAAGCAACTTACGGCTAGACTCACCGATTTGTCGCTATGCGTTGCGCGTCACCCTCGCGGCGGGTATCGCGCTTGCGCTCTCGGCGCTGATTCCTGCGCTGGCCCGCCAGGGCTATTGGATTTTGCTGACCGTCCTGATCATCATGAAACCGGGCTTTGCGCTAACGCGCCAACGCAACGGTTGGCGATTGGTAGGCACCTTGGTAGGCTGTGGGCTTGCCTTTGGCGTTTTGTACACCACGCAGCATGAAACATGGTTGTTTGCGGCGATGGTGCTGTCAACGATTATCGGCGGCAGCCTTTTGCAAATCAATTACCTGTTGGCTTCAGCGTTCAATACAAACGCCGTGCTGCTTGCGTTTAATTTTCTTGACCCCGGTGCAACGACAATCATTGCCGATCGTGCGCTTGATACCTTTTTGGGCTCGGTGATTGCGTTTGGCTGCAGCTATGTGCTGCCTTGGTGGGAGGCGCAGTTTATGCCCTCGCTGATGCGTGCTGCGATTTCGGCCAATCGCGAATACCTGCGTGCTGCGTTGTCTCAAATACAGGCGCACGTCACGCACGCCTCAGAGCTCGAGGTTAAACGCGCAGACTTTAATTTACGCTTAGCCAGAAAAAATGTACACGTGGCTCTGGCCAACTTCGCCGAGGCGTTTTATCGTATGATCCTAGAGCCTAAATCGCGACAGTGGCACGTCGTCGAACTCAATAACATCGTGATGCAAAATCACATGCTATCTTCGCAAATCTCAGCGGTGGCGACCGTGTTGATGAGTTCGCCAAAAATCCCAGAGGCGAGTATCGAGTTTTTGAATGCCCTACTACCCCAACTGTTACCCGCGCCCGAGCAACCTACTCCCCCAGTTCCAAAATCCTTACTAGACGGAACCTTTCCGGATCTGACCTATCCACTCAAACAACTGCAACGCTCGATTGTGTTGATCAATGCCGAAATTGAGGTGATATACGATAAGGCGCGGATCAACGCCGAGGTACCGGAGAACGCCAACGAGGCGGCTTGAAGCCTTTGCCCTTTTCTCTTTGTTCGGGCTTAGAGCTGGGATGGCAACCGCCTGACAGGGCTGCACCCCCTTTCAAGAAAATTCGAATACTGTCTTTTTTTATTTTGCGCGGCGTCTTACACTGAACATCTGCGATATGCGCTAGCCAGCCCTCTTCACTCACGTTATTTGATTTACCTCCTCAGGAGCTTTTCATGTCAGTTCAAAACAAGGTTGCCTTAATTACTGGCGCAGCAAGCGGCATTGGCCGAGAGTGCGCGCTGACTTTAGCTCGCCAAGGGGCAGCTGTCGTCGTCGCCGACCTCAACCCAGCAGCCTCTGAGTTGGTCGTCGCTGAAATTACTAAAGCGGGTGGTCGCGCTATCAGTGTGGTCATGGATGTCACCGATGAAGACGCAGTCAACGCGGGGGTTAATCGTGCCGTCACAGAATTTGGCAGTATCGATATTCTTGTGTCGAACGCCGGCATTCAAATCATTCATCCCATTGAGGATTTTCCGTACGCCGACTGGAAAAAAATCATGGCCATCCATGTAGACGGCGCATTTTTAACCACCAAAGCTGCGATCAAACACATGTACGACAGCGGACGCGGCGGTTCGATCATTTATATGGGCTCAGTGCACTCACATCAGGCTTCAAAATTGAAGTCGGCCTACATCACGGCTAAACACGGCCTGCTTGGACTGGCTCGTGCAATCGCCAAAGAAGGCGGGCTACGTGGCGTTCGTACCAACGTCGTGTGTCCCGGTTTTGTGCGTACCCCTCTGGTGGATAAGCAGATTCCTGAGCAAGCTGCCGTCTTCAATATGAGTGAAGAAGACGTCATCAAAAAAGTGTTTCTTAATGAAACGGTTGATGGCGAATTCACAACAACCGCTGATATCGCAAATACCGTTGCGTTTTTAGCGGGTTTTGAAACCAACGCGCTGACTGGGCAATCGATTGTGGTGAGTCATGGCTGGTCGATGCATTAAGCGCAGCGGCTTGCTTCAGATGTTTGGTTAGCGAGTGATTGAAGCGCTGAGGTTTGCGTAATATCCAAGGGTGGTCGGTCTTTGTCAGGTCGGCCCCGAAATGCAGTCAAAAAATCGTCATCACCTGAAACAGATTTTGTGTTTGAAGGGTCATCTTTTTTCATACTGATCTGCTAATGTAATGACTTTTATGATTCTCGATGTTTGATCGGACACACAAACGTGAATACCCTTGAAGCAGCGCGTTTTTCTAGGCAAATCGGTTTTGGCTTCGCCCCTAACGAGACAATACCGAGTGACGTGCTCGGTTGGGCGCAAGGTCAAATGAACCGCGCGCCTGACGTTCAGTTTTTTGCAGATCGGCAAGGTCATTTGCTCAAGGATCTACCCGACGGATTAACACTTCTGCAAACGCAAGAAGAGGTCGCCGAGGCGTTATTTCAACATGACCAAGCGCGCCTGCTCAGCAACGAAAAAGTCAAAGTCTTGTCGTCCGCAGAGGCCGAGCAATTTCGGTATGAGCAGGTCCTTTACCCCTATTGGCGCCTAGAGCCCTGGAAAGAAGTCTTAGCCCGCGGCGCGATGGCCGTGAACGGGCCTGCCCCAGTGTTCGAACGTTTTTGGCACTTTTGGACCAATCACTTCACGGTGTCGCCGGCCGTCAACAATATCAATACCGCGGTCGGCCCTTACATGCGCATGCTCAGAGGGCACATGTCAGGTTACTTTGGCGACATGCTACGAGAGGCCGTGACGCATCCGGCAATGGTGCTCTACCTAGATAATGCGAGGTCTATCGGCCCAAATTCGCCCGCCAGAACCAAAAGCAAACGCAAAGATTCGTTTAACGAAAATCTTGGACGCGAGTTGCTTGAATTATTTACCTTAAGTCCCGCGGCGGGTTACACCCAAAACGACGTAATCGCCGCCGCAATGATCTTAACGGGCTGGGGTGTGAGGCGCCGGCAGCGCAATCAATCGGTGTCCGGGCCCTTTGGCAGCTATTTCGATGACAACAAGCATGAGCCATCGAGTCAAACTGTCATGGACCAACAATATGGTGGTGCGTATGCCAACCGCGACAAATTACTCAAGTTGATGGACGACCTCGCCCACCATCCGGCAACCGCGCGCCACATCAGTACAAAATTAGCAACGGCATTCATCACCGATACGCCCTCACCCGAACTCGTCAACCGTTTGAGTGCAGTTTTTCAAAAATCAAATGGCCATCTACCAACCGTTCACAAGGCTGTGATCGCAGAAGCGGCCTCTGCTGGCACTGCTTTACGTAAATTTTCAAACCCTGAGACCTGGCTCTGGACCATCTATCGCGTCACAGGCGCAGCGTTGCCCGTTGTGCTGCCACAAAAGGGCACGAAAGGTGAAAAGCTGCATGAGTTGTTGTCAGAGCTTGGTCAAGCCATTCACAATTGCCCGCAACCTAATGGTTGGTCGCTTTACGATCGCGACTGGCTTTCAAAAGAAATGCTTGATCGTAGAATTCGCTACGCCTTCCAATTTGCACCCCGACTAGTCAGTCAAGGCGATCAGCTCAGCGAGGTTGTGGTTCGACAGCATGGCGAACAAAGTGCGATCTTCAAGACGCTGAAGCAAGCACGACGCTCACCCGATCAATCGCTTCGAAGCCTCTGGGCCGTGTATTTGACTTCACCCGCTATTCTTTGGGGTTAGACACCATGAAACGCAGAGAATTTATTAAGTTTTCAGCAAGCCTGACGCTGGCTGGGGCCACGCCGTGGGCCAACTCGGCTCAGCCTGCTCAAGCCAAGCGTTTGTTAGTCATCATGCTGCGCGGAGGCATGGACGGCCTTGCAGCCATTCCGCCTTTTGCAGATCCCGATATTGGAGCCTTGCGTTCTGAGTTGCTGCCCTCAAATTTATTACTTGGCAATCAGTTTTTTGGCATCCATCCCGCGTTACCAACGTTCGCAGAACTCATGGCGGCCGGGCAAGCGACTGCGATTCATGCCACAGGGTTTGGGTATAAGGGACGCTCGCACTTCGAGGGGCAAGACATCATGCAAAGCGGCATCATGAAGCCCTATGCCTCGGCTTCGGGCTGGCTTGGTCGGGCGATGCGGTCGGCGCAGTCTAAAGGCGGCGTGGCGATTTCGATTCCCATGCCACTCATCTTACGAGGCGATGCTGCGTCAGAGACCCAGTACCCGAGTTGGATGCAGGCACCGCCCAAAGCAACCTATGAACTCGTGAGCCAGCTTTGGGCTAACGTCCCAGAACTCAAACCCTATGCTTCGCGCTTGATCGAGTCAGACAACATACGGTTGACGACGGACGGGACACCCGAACCGAATCAACAACGCCGAACCGCCTATAGCCTGGCCAAAGAAGCCGCACAAAAAATGCAGCTACCTGGCGGACCGATGGTTGGTGTATTGGATTTTAACGGCTTCGATACCCATGCAGGACAAGGCGCAGCAGAAGGGGTCAACGCCACGAAGCTCAAACAAATCGACGATGCCATCAAAGGTTATCGCGAGGGCATTGGTGCAAAGTGGGCACAGAGCTTGGTCCTGACAGTGACCGAATTTGGCAGAACGGCCAGCGTCAACGGAACCTTAGGCACAGATCACGGCTGGGGTTCATGCATTTTGGCGGCCGGCGGGTTGGTCAAAGCAAAGGGGATTGTCAGTCAGTGGCCAGGCTTGAAAAAATCTCAACTTTTTGAGGGTCGGGATTTGAAGGTAACAATCGATGCGCTGGCCGTCTACGCGGATGCTGTCCAATCTGTGTTCGGCTTACCGCCAGAAGTGATGCAAAAAGAGGTGTTTTCTTACGCACGCGATTCGTTTGACAAACGGTTGTTCGTTTAGCAGGCACCAACCAGTCAGTTCGTATAGCAGGCACCCACCAGTTATCTACGTGCTTGCAATGCGCGCTTACGACACAAGCGCTACAGGCGGCTAAGGCTTCACCTCTTTATCTGATTTGCGCGTAAAACTTGGCCGTTCAGTGCGGGGAGGATGTCAACCTGCGCGCCGAAAAACGAGTTTGTCTTCGGTCGACAAGCTCGCCGTAAAGGCGTAGCCCTCGCTATTAAATTTTTTCAATTCTTCTGGTTTAGTGACACGTTGCTCAATCGCAAAACGTGCCATCAGGCCACGTGCACGCTTCGCATGAAAACTCACGACTTTGTACACATCGTTTTTGCCGTCCTGAAACACGCATTGAACGATGCGTGCCTTCAGCGTTTTGAGGTCAACGGCTTTGAAATACTCTTCAGAGGCTAGGTTCACCAGAACGGGGGCCTTCTCTTTTGCTAAGCGCTCATTCAAATAAGGCGCGATGGTTGTTTTCCAAAAGGCATACAAATTAGGCCCGCCCGGGTTTTCAAGCTTGGTGCCCATTTCTAGTCGGTAGGCTTGCATCAGATCAAGCGGCCTTAGCACGCCATACAGGCCGCTCAAGATTGCCACATGCTCTTGTGCCCATTGCAAATCCTTTTCTTTGAGAGTGGCCGCGTTCAAGCCCTCGTACACGTCACCGTTAAATGCCAAGACAGCTTGGCGAGAATTTTTTTGTGTAAAGGTTTTTTTCCAGGAGGCGTAGCGTTCAACGTTTAGCTGCGCTAAAGCTTCACTCAAATCCATCAAAGACGCCACGTCATCTGCCGATTGCGTTTTCAGCACCTTGATCAGCTGAGCGGCCTCTTCTACAAACAATGGTTGAGTGTGCAGTTCAGTTGGCAGAGCCGAGTCGTAATCCAGTTTTTTTGCGGGGGAAAGCACGAAAAGCATGGCGATAGTCTCAAAAAATGGGTATCGGTGTGGTGTCGAGTTTAACGGCTTGCCTCCGCATACGCGCCCTTTGAGCAATTTGAAAGGTGACACAGGCCTCACAAAAGGGCCAAATAGCAAGAAAAGGCTGCCTAAACTTTGCTTTCTGAGCAGATTCAATGCCCCTAGTCCCATTGAGGCGAGGTTTTAGGTGTCGATCAAATGAATCACTGATTCTGCTAGAATACTTGGCTTGACCAAGGTATGGCGCAAAGCCGTCATACTCGCGATTGATCCCCCAATTGCACGCACCGGAGAGGTGGCAGAGTGGTCGAATGTACCTGACTCGAAATCAGGCGTGGGTGCAAATCCACCGTGGGTTCGAATCCCACCCTCTCCGCCAGTACAAAGACCTCAAACCTGCTCAGCAGGCCTTGAGGCAGCCTCAGGCCCCGCACCACGCGGGGCTTTTTGCTTTGGGCTCCTGACTGCGACCTC
>CANKOW010000077.1 GCA_947484295.1 Alcaligenaceae bacterium
ATCGGACACGGCGTCTTATTAAGAGCCTTAGAGGCACAAGATATTCAAGGGCGAATCATTTTTTTAACCTCGGCGAATTTTCCGGCGGCGATGGCTGGGATGCGAACCTCACCAATTGATGAGGGCAACTTGAATCGTTCGTTTCCTGGGGATGTGAATGGCGGCACAACGGCTCAGATTGCCTGGTACATCGAACATGTGTTGTTGCCTCAGTGCAATTATGTGTTTGATCTTCACTCTGGTGGTAGTTCGCTGATGTACTTGCCCAGTGCGCTGTGCCGGCGCCAAAGTGATCCAACAAAAATGGGGCAGGCAATCGAGATACTCAAACTCATGGGTGCGCCTGCAGCCTATGTTGCCGATTCACCGCAAGGCGATGATCGCACCTTAACGGCCGCGGCAGGTCGCCAGGGTGTTGTCCACTTTGGCAGCGAGTTAGGCGGAGGAGGGACTCTGACACCGGCGGCACTGCGCGTCGCAATTGATGGCGTACGCAGAGCGCTAAAACATTTGGGTATTTTAAAGTCGTCGATTTTAAAGTCGTCGATTCAAGTTGAGTCTGCGGCGCCGACGCAATTGCTTCAGGTGCGCGGCTCGGATTACTTTGTGTATGCGCCTGATTCTGGATTGTTTGAACCCTTGGTGGAGTTGGGCGATATTGTCAAAGCGGGTCAAGCCGCCGGAAGAATTCATTTTCTTGACACGCCGTGGCGCGAACCCAGCGTTGCCTACTTTAAACACGATGGCGTTGCGCTATGCAAACGAATGATGTGTCGCACTGAGCGTGGCGATTGTTTATTTCATTTGGGCACCCCTTTCGAATACTAGAATCTTTACAAGGATGCATAATGAGTCAAAGCATGATTTGGACGCGTGTGGATTACGAGAAAGACGGCAAGCAAAATGGCTGGCTTCAGTTGCCGCACTCGGTGACGCGCTCGGCGTACGGAAACGTTTCGATCCCCTTAACAGTGATTAAAAATGGCAAAGGGCCAACAGCCTTTTTGATGGCTGGCAATCACGGCGATGAGTATGAAGGTCAGGTGGCCTTATGCAAACTCATTCAAGCGCTTGAACCTCACCATATTCAAGGTCGAGTCATTATCATCCCGGCGATCAATCTTCCGGCCGCGATGGCCGGTGTTCGCGTGTCGCCGATTGATCAGGGAAACCTCAATCGTTCGTTTCCAGGTGACCCAAATGGTACGGCTACCTATGCGATTGCGCATTACATTGATACGGTGTTGTATCCGATGGCTGATATCCATCACGACCTGCATTCAGGCGGCTCGTCGTTGCAATATTTGCCCTTTGCCTCGATGCGTCAAAGCCAAGATGCGGCCTTGAATGCCCGCGCAACCAGTGCGCTGAAGGCGTTTGGGGCACCCATTGGTTTGATCTGGGCCTATAGTCCTGACTCAAGATTGTCATCAGTCGCAGCGGTCAATCGTAATCTGGTCGCCTTGGGGGGTGAGTTTGGCGGCGGTGGTTCCGTCACGTCATCGGGCGTGCGGATCGTCGAGCAAGGCTTAAAAAACCTGTTGGCCCACGCTGGCATCATTGAGGCGTCGCGCGCGGTAGGCCCTTATGCAGGGCCCTCGCGCTTGATGGAAATCAAAAGTCGCGACTATTATGTGTATGCGCCAGAGGCGGGCTTGTTTGAGCCAGCGGTCGAACTTGGCGATATGGTGCGGCGCGGTGATGTCTGTGGCAAGGTGTATTTTGTCGATAATCCTGGGCGCGCGCCCGAGCCATGTTATTTTGAAGGTGACGGCATGGTGATCTGTAAGCGACATTTTGGCCGTGTTGAGCGGGGTGATTGTGTTGTGCATCTGGCAACAGACGTTGCTTAGGTAACCAGACGCTTTGTTGCAGACCAAGCGTTGTTTGTTTGAAAGGTAAACATATGCCGAAACAATATTTGCAAAACAAGCCACACAAGCAGAGCTTTGTCTGGTTGACCAAAATGGCCCGTCACTCGTTATTGACGCTTGGATTCTGTCTGGGCTTGGCGGTGGCGCCTGTTGCCTCGCACGCTCAAACAGTCAAACCTCTTCTGGTCTTTGGTCAAGAGGCACCACCACCCACGCTCGACCCGTATTTCACAACGGCGATCTCGACGCGTAACGTGGCGATGCATATTTTTGAGCAATTGGTGACTCGCGATGAAACGAATGCAGTGATCCCCGAGTTAGCAGAAAGCTGGTCGGTCAGCCCTGATGGGTTGACCTATACCTTCAAGCTTCGCACTGGCGTTAAGTTTCACAACGGCAAAGTGATGACCTCGGCTGATGTCAAAGCGTCTTTTGAACGCTACAAGCGTATGGCCTTGGCCAAAGTGACGTTAGCGTCTGTAACAGAAATCAATGCACCCGATGCGACAACGCTTGAACTGAAGTTAAGCCAACGGCAGCCAGTATTTTTAGATGAACTGTCGGCTTTCGTGACGCCGATCGTCATTATTCCAGCTGAGCAGAATGGTAAAGAGGGTGGCAAACTCGAGCCCATTGGTACCGGTCCGATGCAGTTTGTTGAGTGGATCCCCGATAGTCACATCAGACTCAAACGCTTTGTTGATTATCAGCCTGACGCACGCTACAAAGGGACAGATGGTTTCGGCGGAAACAAAAAAGTTTGGTTCGACACCGTTGACTTTAAGTTTGTTAAAGAGCCGGGTACCAGAGTGGCGGGGCTTGAGTCTGGCCAGTTGCAGATCATCGAAGATTTACCCTCTGAATCCGCAAAACGTCTTGGTAATAACAAGAACATTGTCATTTACGACTTAAAAAACTTTTGGTTGCATGGTGCGTGGGTGAATCATCATCGAGCACCGACAAATGATGTGCGCATTCGCAGGGCTGTGCAGATGGCGTTAGATATGGATGAAATCATGGAGATTTCAACCGATGGTGCCTATGCACTTCAACCGGGCCTGCAGTACCCTGGCAATCCTTATTACGTTAAGAATGGCGAGCAGTATTACAACGTCAAGAATCCCAAAAAGGCAGCTGCTTTACTGAAAGAGGCTGGTTATAAGGGCGAAGAGTTTGTCATCATCACAAACTCAAGTTATCAAAGTATGTATAAGGCGGCGCAAATCGTCAGTGAGCAACTCAAGGGTATTGGCATGAAGGTACGAGTCGATGTCTTTGACTGGGCCACTGCGATGAATCAGCGGCGCAATAAAGAGGGTTGGAATCTCTGGTTTACAGGCCAGGGTTCGGGGCCATCGGTTGGGCCGTTTTCTGCCTTGAAAGATGTTGTGTCACCGCAAAACAATCAATTTGTAGCGGATCCGGTGCTCGACAAACTCTTTGCTGAGTTAGTGTTGGGCGAAACGTTTGATGCACGTAAAGAAACGTTTGGAAAATTTCAAGAGCGGGTCTACGAGCAAGTCTTATTTTTAAAGTTCGGGGACTTGATGCGTAAGCAAGCTTCGCGTTCAAACGTTAAAGGTTTCATGCCCTATCGGATCCCAAGACTTTGGAACGTATGGATTGAGTAAGTGCTCGTTTGGCTTGCTTCAGTTGTGGTTGTTATTGTTGAACAAACAACTATTCTGAGGTCAAACTAAGTTTTTGCTTACAAAGCATCATTCTGATGCACAGTTGAGTTTTTAATAATAAACAAATCATTCTGAGGCAAATCATGATTCGTACGTTGTGTTGTGCGGTGGCTGCACTGATGTTTTCAACCTCTGCGTTCGCGCAGAGTTTCCCGTCAAAGTCGATCACCATGATCGTGGGCGTGGCCCCAGGTGGCACGCTTGATACCTTGGCCAGACTCTTGGCCAAGACCATGACGGTTGACTTAAAGCAGACGGTGATCGTTGAAAACACGACTGGTGCGGGTGGCTTGGTGGGGCTTAAGCGTTTGACGCAGGCGCCGGCCGATGGCCACACCTTAATGTTCACGAATATGTCTTTAGTGATCATTCCTCACCTTCACCCAACCGCGAATGTTGACCCGATTAAAGAGCTTGAAGCGATAGGTCTTGTTGCAACGGTACCGATGGTGTTGGCCGTGAGTAATAAAAGTGGCCTCAAGAGTTTGCCTGAGCTGCTAGATCGCATGCGTAAAGAGCCCGGGAAAATCAATTTTGGATCTGGTGGCCCGGGCACCACTGCACACTTATCTGAAGCGCTGTTTTTGCACCTTTCTAAATCAAAGGGCGAGTTGGTGCAATATCGCGGCTCTGGCCCTGCGCTCACCGATCTGGTGGCGGGCGTGATGGACGGCGTGCTTGATCAAACGGTGGCGATGATGCCGTTGCATCAAGACAAAAGGATTTTGGCGATTGCGGTGTCATCGCCGACGCGTTTGCCACAAATGCCTGATGTACCCACCTTCAAAGAAGGCGGCTTGCCTGAGTTTGATCTGGCAATCTGGAACGGCGTCGTCGCACCTAAAGGATTACCCCCAGCAGTGGCTGCGCGTTTGGCTCAGTCAATCTCTAGTGCGATCGATGGCCCAGAGTTCAAAGAGCGTTTAGCGCAGTTGGCAGCTCAGGCGCCCACTCAGGCACAGCGCGGCGCGGCGCCGTTGATGAAATTGATTGAACAAGACACCGTGATGGTGGCGGGTCTTGTTAGAGACGTCGGATTGATTCCGAAGTAAATTTAGTACCACTTTACAAATTCATCAAGTTCCATTCGGGCGCTGTGATAAGCATTCAGCGGCGCATCTAAATCTGGATAGCCCATCGACATCCCGACGATCAACTTTTTGGTATTTGGGATGCCTAGGCACTCGCGAATGGCATCGGGGTAACCGGCCAGCGAGGCCTGTAGGCAGCAACCGAGTCCAGCGCCATGTGCTGACAAGGTGAGGCCTTGTAAAAAGATCCCCATATCCAAGGTCGACCAAGGTCCTAAGGTGCTGTCCATGAACATAAACATTGCACAGGGTGCGTCAAAGAACTGAAAGTTTTTCAGACGCAATTCGTTACGGCGTTCAGTGTCGCCACGCCCAACCCCCAAGGCTTCAAAGCGACGTGAGCCGTGAATTTTTGAACGTTGTTCAAGCGCTTCAGGCCAACTCGTGGGGGTGAGCACGTCGTAATTGGTTGGGGTATTTGAGCGCGCGAGCTCGTACAGCACACCGCTCAGTTCGTCGCGCTTAGCACCGGTCACGACTGCGACTTCCCAGGGTTGGGTGTTTGTGTAAGAGGCGCTGCGACCCGCTGCCGATAAGACGGTACGGATCAGCTCTTGTGGCACAGGCTTGGCTTGAAAGCCTCGAATGCTGCGGCGAGTCTGAAGGCCTTGTAGTAGTTCCATTTTGTATCTCCTTCTAATGATGCAAAGAATGTTAGCACTATCCCATACGCTCAATGCGATCGCCCAGGGCGACTGCCTCAGAGTGGCTATGGGTCACCATCAGCGTGGTGACGCCGGTCTGCTTCAAGATGGCGCGCAGCTTGACAATTAAGCGTTCACGCGTGTCTGCATCGAGATTGGAAAATGGCTCGTCGAGCAGCAGGATATCGGGTTTAGGTGCTAAAGCGCGTGCCAGTGCTGCCCGCTGTTGCTGTCCGCCCGAGAGCTCGTGCGGAAAACGTTTTGCATACGGTTCAAGATCGACTAACTTAAGCAGAGCTTGCACCTGTTGTTCACGCGCCTCGGCGGATAATTTTTTTAGACCAAAACCAATGTTCTGCGCAACATTTAAATGCGGAAACAAGGCGTAATCTTGAAACATAAAGCCTACCCGACGAAGTTCTGGCGCGACCGTGAGGGTGGCTGACGAGAGCAACGTGTCATTGAGGTAAATGGCCCCCGCATCGATGGTTTCAAAGCCGGCAATCACCCGTAGCAAACTGCTTTTGCCGCAACCAGAGGGGCCCAAGATGCAAACAGTTTCGCCCGCTTGAAGCGTTAAGCTGTAACGTTTGAGCACTGAGACGTCTGCATCGTTTGAGGCAAAACTTAAACTGATCTCGTCAATTTTTAAAATGGCATTCACGACGCATGTCCATAAAGTGAAGCAAGTGGAATTCAGACCATGTTATTTAAATAGTGGCTTAAGAGCACGTGGCTTTAATTTTTTAGCAAAGGATTTAAGAGCATATGGATTTAATTTTTTAGCTGAGATTTTTTTAATGCTGATTGCGTGCGTGTTAATAAAACGACGGGCAAGACGCTGACCAACACAATCAGCAAAGCGGCGATTGCACCCTCTTCATAGGTACCGCGTGCGGCTTCGCCATACAGCCATGTCGCAAGCGTTTCAACGTTCAGCGGGCGCAACAGCAAGGTGATCGGGAGTTCTTTCATGGCCTCGACAAAGACGATGAGTGCTGAGGTGTACAGAGCGGGGCGCAACAACGGTAGGTCTACACGCAGCAAGACCCCGAAGGGGGATTGACCCAGAGAACGTGCCAACTGGTCAAGCGCAATGGGAATCCGTGCGAAACCGGCTTCGATTGATCCTGAGGCAACGGCTAAGAGGCGCAAGGTACAGGCCAGCACCAATCCAGTCACAGTGCCAAGCAGCCACAAACCGGGCGAACCGAATGAAAGCCATTGGCGGACTTGATTGATCACGTTGTCTGCGAGAGCAAAGGGCATCAGCAAGCCAATCGCGAGCACTGTACCTGGTAGTGCATAGCCCACGGTCGCCGTACGGGCAAGCCGTTGGCCAAGTGTGGCACCGCGACGCGTACTCCAGGTGCGCGCGGCCCAGGCCAGCACGAGTCCACTGAAGACTGTACAGGCGGTCACAGCAAGCGAGATGAGTACGGTATTCAACGCTGCCTGTTGCAGAATGCTAGACATCGAGCCGGTTTGATTGAGACGCATAAAGGCTTGCCAACTTAAATGCATCACGGGGACGACAAAGCCCGTTAACACGGGCAGCAGACAGAATAAACAGGCTAAGAGACCTTGCCCATTTTTTAGAGGTCGGGGTTGCATCGGACGCGATTGATCGGTATTGATGAAGCGTTGTCGCCGTCGCGCGTAGCGCTCGATAGCAATCAAACTGATGACTAGAACCAACATGATTAAGGCAATGTGTGCAGCGCCCGCCAAATCCGAACGTGTGAGCCACGTGGTGTAGATCGCAACGGTGAGCGTTTGCAGACCTAAAAACTCTGAGGCGCCGACGTCGTTGAGCGTTTCGAGCAAGGCCAGAGTGGTGCCGACAACAATGGCCGGTCGCGCCATGGGTAAGGCCACCCGAAAAAATATACTAAAGGGGCCGTGCCCTAACCCGCGGGCTGCTTCGATCAAGTTAGCTGGCTGCGTTAAAAACATGTGACGTGCGCTGAGGTACACGTAGGGGTACAACACACTGCCTAAAATGAGAATCGCTCCGAACATTGAACGTGTGTCTGGCAGCCGAAACTCTCGCGGCGAGCTGTAGCCGAGCAATGTACGGATCAAGCTTTGGAGCGGCCCGATTGGGTGCAGTAGGTCTAGATAAGAGTAAGCCACGACGTAGGTGGGAACGGCAAGCGGTAACAGCAGCGCCCATACCAAGATCTTACGACCAGGAAACTGGAAGGCGGTGACAAGCCAAGCTGCGCCTGTGCCGAGCATCACCACCACGACCCCTACGCCTAGCAACAACACTAGCGTTGTGAGCGCTGCGTCGGGTATGACGTAGCGTGATAAGTGTGCCCATTGAGTATTGTTTGCACTGACGGCAGACACGAGCAAAGACGCGATGGGTGCAAGCACACAGACTGCTATCAAACAGGCGAGCGCGGTAGGCCAAAAACCGGTCGCGAGCCAACTGTTACGAGAGGGTGTCAGCGTCATCGTGGCGTCTGGTTACCGGTCAAAACCCAGGCGATCTACGAGCAAGCTTGCTTCTTTGCGATGCTTCGCAATCTCGGTGAGTGGCGTGAGATCGGCCACGAGCAAACCGAAGCTTTCAACGGTAGGATCAAGCGCAACGCCTTGAAGCACTGGGTATTCAAAATTGACACGCGCATACAGGTTTTGCGCAGGTGGTGAGATTAAGTATTCAAGAAAGGCGATGGCACCCGCTTTATTAGGTGCATGGGCCGCCACCCCAGCGCCTGAAATGTTGACAAAGGTCCCACCGGTTTGCGCGAAGGTTGGGCGAATGACTTGAATAGCGTCGCCCCATTTGCGGGCGTCAGTACCTGCTGCGGCTGTTTTCATTTGGCCTGCGTAATAGGCGTTTGCCAAGCCGAGATCGCAAATGCCACCTAAGATATCTCGTGCAACGTCCCGATCGCCCCCCGCAGCTTTGCGGGCAAGGTTGGCTTTGACACCACGCAGCCACTGCTCAGTTTGTGCGACGCCTCGGTGTGCAATCATTGAGGCAATCAGGGCGTTGTTGTAAGGATGTTGCCCCGAACGAATGCAGACTTTGCCTTTGTAGGCGGAGCTTGCTAAATCTTCGTAACGAAACGACTCAAGCTTTAGGCTTTTGTCGGCATACAGCACACGATCGCGTAAAGAGAAAGCAAACCAGGTGCTGTCGCTGCTTCGAAGCGGGGCAGGGATCGCCGCGTTTAACGCCTCAGAGTGAATCGCTTGAAATAGTTTCGACTCAGCCAAATCCAAAAGATTGCCGATGTCTACGGCCATTAAGACATCAGCAGGCGAACTCACACCTTCGGCTTTGACGCGCTCAAGTAGCCCGTCTTTTAAGTAAACGGTTGCGACTTTAATCCCAGTCTGAGCCGTGAAGGCTTCAAGTAGTGGTTTCATGAGCCCAGGTTCACGCGTGGTGTACAAGTTAATGGATTGAGTTTGCGCTTGAACGCCTGAGCCTAGGGTAAGTGCGAGTGCGGTGAATCCAACTGCGGTGACTTTAGAAAACCAACGCGCTGCGGTGGCTGCGATATTGTTGAGCCGGGCAGACTGTCTGGTGAGGCGATTAAAACCTCGATAAAAACGATGCAACACGGTAAACCTTTAACATAGAGTAATGAATACTGCGGTTTTAGTTTTAAACAGGAAGTTGAGATTCTAAATGCAAATGCGAATGATTCGCAACAAGGTTAAATCGTAACACTTTTTTCTTTTTGTTGCTTTTGAGTGTTCGGCTTGCCGAACTGCGTCGACCAACTGTTTAGATGGGCCTTCGGCCTGCTGAGCCGCGTCGACCGGGTGTTTAAACGAGCTTTGGCCTGCTGAGCTCAAACAGCCACTTGGCTAAAGATCCCTTTTTTGACCTATTTCGGGTAATGTTGGGTTTTCGCAAAATAGCGATGAGGGCGGGGGGTACCCGCCTGATTTTCAGAACAATGCACCCGGAGGCTTTTATGTTGTTTCCCACCACAATCGTTGGTAGTTATCCACAGCCCGACTGGCTGATCGATCGCGAAAAGCTGGCGGGGCGGTTTCCGCCGCGTGTGCGTGCAAAAGAGCTCTGGCGTGTGGCCGAGCCGTATCTTCAGCAGGCCATGGAAGACGCCACCTTGATCGCGATCAGAGGCCAAGAGCAGGCTGGCTTAGACATCATTACTGACGGTGAGATCCGTCGCGAAAGTTATTCCAATCGTATCGCCACAGCGCTTGAGGGCATCGATATCGATAATCCAGGAACAGCACTCGATCGTTCAGGACACCCAAATCCCGTGCCCAGAATTGTCGGCAAAATCAAACGTGCCCGTGCCATCGAAGTTGAAGACTTATTGTTTTTAAAGGCGCACACCACGCGCAAGGTCAAAATTACAGTACCCGGCGCTTTTACGATGTTGCAGCAGGCGCAAAATGATTTCTATGCGTCTGAAGAAGAGGCTGCCATGGACTACGCAGCGGCCTTGAATGAAGAGATTAAAGATTTGTTTGCTCACGGTGCAGATATCGTACAGATTGACGAGCCTTACATGCAGGCGCGCCCTGAAAAAGCTCGCCAGTACGGTATCAAGGCGTTGAATCGCGCTCTAGAAGGTGTCACGGGTCAAACCGCCGTACATATCTGCTTTGGTTACGCTGCGGTGATTCACGCGCGCCCCTCTGGATATGATTTTTTACCTGAACTTGCACAGTGCTCCTGTCACCAGATTTCAATTGAAACCGCGCAGTCGAATTTGGATTGTCGAGTCCTTGAGTCGTTGGGCAATAAGCAGATCATGGTGGGCTGTTTAGACCTGAGCGATATGAAGATTGAAACGCCCGAAGTGGTAGCGGCGCGTATTCGCAAGGCTCTGAAATACATCAAGCCCGAGCAAGTCATCTTGGCGCCTGACTGCGGCATGAAATACTTGACTCGCGCTGTGGCCGACGGCAAGTTAAAAGCGATGGTTGAGGCAGCCCAGTTGTTGCGTGACGAATATGCGAGTCATTGATCATGCCGGTCATTGATTACGGCGAACGCCTACGCCTGGGCGTGATGGTGCCCTCGGGTAACGTCATTGCTGAGCCGCAGATACATGCCATGTTGCCCGCGGGCGTCGTGGCGTACGTGACTCGGCTTGAGTTGCGCGGTAGTTCTGAAGCTGAACTGATTGAAATGAGTCGCCACGTTGAGGCGGGCGCTAAGCTCTTGGCCGATGCGCAGGTAAGGGCTGTGGTGTTTCATTGCACCGCAGTCAGTACCTTCAGTGCGCAGATGGGACAAGAGATTCAACAGCGCATTGAGCAAGCCAGCGGTTTGCCTGCATTTTCAACCTCAGAAGCCATTGTTGCAGCATTAAAAGGCTTACGAGCAAAAAAAATTATTTTGCTGACGCCTTACATCGAAGAGGTCAATGTGCGCGAGTGCGCCTTCTTGGCGCATCACGGTTTTGAGGTCATCGCACAAATGGGCTTAGGTATCGATACCAATGCCGAGATGGGAAAACTGCCCGAGCAGGTGTGGGTCGACCAAGCGCTCAAACTTCAAGATCCGCAGGCCGATGCGTATTTCATCAGTTGTACCGCAGTGAGATCGGCCGAGGCCATCGAGCGTATCGAAGCTTTACTCGACCGGCCAGTGATTACCAGTAATCAGGCGATGGTGTGGTTTGGTCTGCGTAAATATGGGATCAACGACCATGCGCCAGGCTATGGTCGCTTGTTTGATTTGCCTTACTGATTTTTAATCCCGGCGGCTTTGATGACGGCACCCCATTTTTCAAGCTCGGCAGAGAGATGCTTGGCAAGTTCAGCGGGTGCACCGCCCATGGGGGTTGCACCAATATCGGCAAGTTTCTGTTTAAACGCAGGGTCTCTCAAAATTTGATTGACCTCGGTATTCATTTTGTCAATGATTGGCTTTGGAGTGCCTGCAGGCGCTAACAACGCAAACCATGTTGACGACATCAGCTTCGGAAAGCCTAACTCGGCGGTTGTGGGCACGTCGGGCAGGGCAGGTGAACGCGTCGGTGACATGATCGCGAGTGCACGGACCTTATTAGCTTTAACTTGCCCGGCGATGCCTGGCACCAACTGAAACATGGTTTGAATCTCGTTGGCGATCAAGTTGGTGGTCGCTGTGCCTGGGGCGTTGTACGGCACATGCACCATTTTGGTTGCCGTCTCACGCATAAATAATTCGCCAGCCAGATGCATAGAGCTGCCGATACCGGTTGAACCAAAGTTTAATTTTCCGGGATTGGTTTTGGCGTAAGCGATGAATTCTTGAATGCTTTTGACTGGTTGATCGTTATTGACGACCAAAATATTTGGCACGTCGCAGATTAAGGCGATTGGGTCAAAATCTTTTTGTGGATCGTAGTTGATGCTGGCATACAAGCTTTTGTTGACTGCGAGTGTGCCCGCCCACGAAAACAAAAACCGGTAGCCGTCAGGCGCATATTTAGCAGCGGCCGTTGCCCCGATGTTGCCATTGGCACCGGGCTTGTTTTCGATGATGACGCTGGTTTTTAAGCGAAGCGCAAGTTGCTCGCTGAGCATGCGTGCAATCGTGTCGCCCGTGCCACCGCCGCCTGGGGCTGGCACGGTGATTTGAATGGCTTTGTCGGTGTTGGGCCAAGTGCTCGCCAACACAGAGAATGACAGACTAGAAAGTAGCGCAGTGCTCGAGATAAGCAGTTTGGTGCTTAAACGCATCATTAGCCTCATGTTTAAAATATTGCACGCAAACTGAGCGAATCGTGGCGCTCAGGTCGTGGCGCTTTAAGGAAAAACAGGCTCGCCAAGATTTAACATCAGTCGGTTCGCCCAGGCAAAAATTGCGACTGAGTGCATTAAATCTAAAATTTCAAGCTCGGTTAGGCCAACGTCTTTTAAGGCTTGAATGCTATCTGGCGATACGTTGTCGGGATGATTGGTGAGTTCAATCGAAAATTGAACAATGGCGCGCTCGCGTGCTGAAGTGCCCGCAGAATGCGGGTCGTTAAACACCTCAATAACCGCGTCTGTGCGTTTGGCCAATTGTTCAAAGCGCTGCGCATGTACCGACGCGCAGTACACACACCCATTCATGCGCGACACCACCGTGGCGCCGAGTTCACGTTCAGAGCGGGGCATTCCGCCGGGCGCATACATGATGGCGTTGAAGGCCACCGAGCGCTGCTTAAGTACTTCGGGTTGATGCACTAAAAAAAGATAATAGTCAGACACCTTGGCTTTGGGGTGGCTTTCTTCTAAGACCGCGATTTGTTCAGGCGTGGCTGCGTCAAGGCTGACCACGTCAAGCCAGGCCTTCCAGCCGAGGGTTGCGTTCGTGAAACCTTTGATTTCGATGAGGTCGCTCATGCTTGTTGCTCCAGGAGTTTCATTGCTTTGAGCCCAGCAACGACTCGGACCTGATAAGACACAAACGCGATGAGTTGTGCCAGCGTGACCACTTCGGGAGTTGAGAGGCCCGCCTTCGGCAGCGCTTGCAGGGCAGCTTTATCGGCCTTGACCGGGTCCGTAATGAGGGTGTGCGTAAACGTCAAGATTGCACGCAAACGAGCGTCGGTGATCTGCTCGAGGGCGCCGTTTGAAATGTGATCGATCAGACTTTTTTCAACGTTCAACTCTACGAGGCGCTGGCGGTATTCTGCGGCGCACACCGCAGAGGGCGTAAGCGTACAGGCGAGCAATGCCACGAGCAGACGCTCGGCGAGAGTCAAGCCCGGTAACGCAGGATCAAACAAGCCGTCTTCACTTTTTTGTGTTGCGGCAACAACTTTATCGCGTTGATGACGTACTGAGTAAGTGTTGAGTGCCGGGCTGAGCCCAACTAAGCGATCAATCGTATCGGTCGGTTGAGTATTTGTCATGAAAATCTGGGATCCATGTAGAGGTGAGTCGCGTCTAAAGCAAAAAAGTCATGTTCTATTTCGAAGTGAGTCGAATCTAATGCAAAAAAGTCAGTGTTTATTTCGACGTGAGTTGAGTCTAGAGCAAAAAATCAAAGTCTACGAAGCGATCTTTGTTGCGGGCGTCCATTCATCGCCCAGTAGCTCGGGGTCGTCGTAAAGCTCCATGCGATGATAATGCTCAGCAATGTCTTCGCGGTAAAACAAACTTGCAATACCCGCCGCTAAGCGCTTTGCGCCTTCACTGATCGCGGGGATATCACCCGAGACGGTGCCGTGCGAGAGCGCAGCAGGGTAACAAAAACAATGAATACTCGAGAGCCCGGGACACTTGCCAGGCGTCACCTCTTTAAATTCAAAAGCGGGCCCAAGATCGGGTGAATCGAGCATCTCTTGGCTAGCAGGCTCGGTGAGTTCAAGTGTGCGATGTTTCCAGGCCAGTACGTGTGGCGCGATATTCGCGTATTCGGGACGCGTCCACCAGTCGATTTTGAACCCTGTCGAGAAGATCAGAAAATCAAGTTCAAACGGACCTTTTGGGGTGTTGACGGTTAAGACATTTTGCCCAACGTCGATTGACTCGATCGGGCAGCTCAAATTAAAACGGGCATTTTTGTGCTGCGATACCCGTAGGGTGCCTCCGCGTGGAGCCGGCACTTGCTCGACCCCTAAATAATGGCGTATGCGCCATTTCCAGTCGTCGGGCAAATTGACGAAACCAATATTCATGCCGGCATGACCCGCGCCTTTGCCCTTGTTGATGCGCGGTAGATCAGGGCGACGGATCAACAGATCCACACTGGCGGCACCGGCCTCAAGTGCAGTCGCCGCGCTATCCATGGCAGAGGCGCCGGCACCGATGACACCAACCCGTTTGCCCGCGAGGGTGTTGTAGTCGAGTGTGTCAGAAGAGTGTGCCCAAAGCGTACGCGG
>CANKOW010000078.1 GCA_947484295.1 Alcaligenaceae bacterium
ATAGCGAGTATTGAGCGGTACTGCAACCGCTCCGATTTTTATCACCGCAAACAATAAGCACTCAAGAGATGCGCTGTTCGTGAGCCAAAGTGCAACACGATCACCCGGTTTGACGCCCAGCACTTGCAAGGCGCGCGCAAGTTGCTCAATCTCATTTTCAACGTCTTGATAGCTCCAGCTCTGGTCTTCAAAGGTGAAGGCATGACGTTCGCCCCAACGCCGTGCAGCTAGCGCAGGCAAGTCTCCGATCAAATCACAATACACTAACGGTGTTGTCATCTTTGGATCTTTCCACTAAACCTGACCAATATCAAGGCATCTTGCATTGACTAAAAATGTTGCATAGCCGCAATTACAGCGTTCCACTTGAGAAACTGTAGACTTGCTACAGTGAGTCCTATTTGTTCTTAAGTCGTCAATACTCTATGCCGCATTCAGATTTCAATTCAATTCGCGCTCGCCTTGAAGGCGCAAATCCAGTCCCGTTAGCAATGTCGCTGATTCACATGACAGGCGATCTGTCATTACTCGAGCACATCACACCGCATATTCGCGGTGCCTGGGAACATCTCGAATCCATTCCTCCAGAGCTCGCGGGCGACATTCGCGACCGCATGGCTGCCTGTATGGTTGAAATGGGCAAAGGAGGCTCGCCAAGCATGGCGCAGCCTTCGAGCCAAATCATACAAAAAATGATGAGTGCAGCCGTTGGTGAACAAGTCTCTGAAGCCTATGTGCCAATGTTGCTTGAGCAAGTGGGCTTGCAAGTCAGCGATCAGCATATGCTGAATCTTGCGCAATCGGCCACTTATGACGAGGTGCAGTCGAGCGCTCAGACAAACGATATTCATATCGCAATCATCGGCGCCGGCGCCTCGGGGCTATGCGCCGCTATCCAGCTTGGCAAACTCGGTATCCCGTACACCATCTTTGAAAAAAACGCTGAGGTCGGTGGCACTTGGTACGAGAACCGCTATCCGGGTTGCGCGGTAGATACACCTAATCATTTTTATCAATTTTCGTTTGAGCCCAACAACAACTGGCCAAACTACTTTTCGCAGCGCGACGCGATTCAAGCGTATCTAGAACATTGCGCGGATAAGTATGAGGTCCGTCAACACATTCGCTTTAACACTGAAGTGTCTTCGGTCGTTTTTGATGAAGCGACACAAACCTGGACAATTCAGGCAACCAATACAGCAACAAAACAGACAACTAATCGGGCAAGCAATCAAGAGACCGCCGATATAGCGAATCAAGAAACTGCTCAGACAAATCAACAGACCACCAAACAGACAACCGACTTAACAAGTCAGGTCGAGCAGATTCAAGCTAACGCAGTCATCTGCGCAGTGGGCCAACTGAACCGACCTGCGATCCCAAAATTACCCGGCCTTGAACACTATCAAGGTCAAGTCGTTCATACCGCGCAATGGCCTGAGCATCTTGACGTGAAGGGTAAAAAAGTTGCCTTGATTGGCACCGGCGCCAGTGCGGTACAAGTGGGCCCCGCCATCGCTGCAAAAGTTGAATCACTCGCCGTATTACAACGCTCAGGCAGTTGGGTGGTACGCAGACCCAACATCGATGGCGTAGTCAGTGAGAATACCAAGTGGGTATTGAACAATGTGCCCTTTTACGCAACTTGGTATCGCTTTCAATTATTTTGGGCCTTTGGTGACGGCTTATTTGAGGCGTTAAAAATCGATCCGACCTGGCAAGGTGGCTCTGAATCGATCAGCGCGTTTAACGCGCGCCTGCGCGAAAGCATGATGAAACACATTCGTCGTGAACTGGCTGGCCGGGACGATTTGCTGAGGAAGGTTGTGCCTGACTTCCCACCGTTTGGTAAGCGTGTATTGGGCGATGCAGGTTGGTACAGCATGCTCAAGCGTGACAACGTCAGGCTTGAAACGAGTGCGATTAAACAGGTGTATGCCAACGCCGTTGAACTTGAAGATGGCACCTTGATTGAAGCCGACATTCTTGTCATGGCCACAGGCTTTCAAGCGGGTCGCATGCTGTGGCCGATGGATATTCAAGGGCGCGGCGGTGTCACGATCAGACAGAAATGGGGCGACGATGACCCGAGGGCTTTCTTAGGCATCACAGCACCTGAGTTTCCGAATTTTTTTATGATGTATGGGCCCAATACAAATATCGGCCATGGTGGCAGCGCCCTCTTTTTGGCCGAATGCCAAACCCGTTACTTCATGGGTTTGATTCAGGCCTTACGCACTCAACCAATCCGTTCAGTCGAGTGTCGCCAAGAGGTGCACGACCGCTACAACCAAGAAATTGATCATCTGCTCGGGCAACTATCCTGGAGCCACCCTTCGGTCTCGACCTGGTACAAAAATGCCAAGGGTCGCATCGTCACCAATCAGCCCTGGAGTCTGCTCGACTATTGGCGCCTCACCTATGAAGCCAAGCTATCGGATTACCATCAGGTCAGTTAGTTGTATGCTCTCGCTTATTCAAAACGCCTGAGGTTACAAAATGCTGTCATATTGGATGCAAACCGTTGAAAACAAGACGGTGCTAGAGCAACGCACCATCGATATCCCGCCGCCCGGCGCCAAACAGATTTTGGTACGCCTGCATGCCGCCAGCCTAAATCGTGGTGAGTTCGTGATTGGTCACGGCTTGCATAAAGGCGGCCAAGCCAGCCCGATTGGTATAGAAGGCGCTGGTGTGGTCACTGCTCTAGGCAGTGAGGTCAAGGGCATCGCGGTGGGCGACAAAGTCATGGGGCGTTGCCGTGGCGCCTTTGCCGAATACGCCTGTATGGATAGCGTCGAGGCCCTTCCAGTGCCTGCTAACTTAAGCTTTGAACAAGCGGCCAGCGTGCCGCTCACCTTTTTAGTGGTGCACGATGTGCTATCGCTGCAAGGTAAGCTTAAAACAAACGAATGGCTACTGATTCACGGCGTGTCATCAGGCGTTGGCGTGGCCGCCCTGCAAACTGCGAAAGCGATGGGCGCAAAAGTGATTGGCACTTCGGGCTCGCCCGAAAAACTGGCACGCTTAAAAGAGTATGGTTTAGACGTGCCTCTGTGCTTACGTGGTTCAGGCTTTGAAGGCCCCGTGATGGAAGCGACTGGTGGCAAGGGTGCGAACTTAGTGGTGGATACAGTGGGTGGATCGGTGTTTGCAGAAAGCATTCGCTGTATGGCGTTTGAAGCGCGCTTTGCGATGGTGGGCTACGTTGATGGCGTGCTGTCGGCCGAGCTTGATCTGTTAGCCCTGCATTCAAAACGTTTGCGCTTATTTGGCGTATCAAACAAGTTGCGTTCAGCCGAACAACGCGCTGCATTTTTACCTGAATTCAAAGCCGAAGTGTTACCCGCGATTGCAGATGGCCGCATCAGACCCTTGGTGGATCATGCCTTCGCGTTTGAGCAACTGGCGCAAGCCAAAGAGATGATGGAAACAAACAAGCATGTTGGCAAAATCGTTTTACGCATGCCTGTTTAGTGTTTGCTTGCTTGAGCTCAGTGGCATGACGCAACCGGTTAGCGCACAGCTAAGGCCCGAGTTTGCACCACCCGAAGTCATGATGCTTGGTGACTCGATCACTGAAGCGGGCCCATGGAAAACGCTGTTTCCAAAAACGCGTATTGTGAACCGAGGCGTTCCAGGCTATACCACCGACCATCTGTTACGCGAGATGAAAGCAACCGTCGCGCTACGACCAGCCAAAGTATTTTTGATGATTGGCATCAATGATTTGCTCAGACGCGCAACGGTCGAGTACACGTTTAAGCAATACACCTTGATTGTCGATGAATTGCAAAAAAACAAAATCACCGTTGTGATGCAAGCCACGCTTGAATGCTCACGTCCGCAATGCGGCAGCACCGTCGATGACGTGAGGGCATTGAATCAAAAGCTTCAAGCCTTTGCTCTCGCTCGCAATATCCAATGGCTTGATTTGAATCCGGGTTTGACGAACGATGCGCAAGGCCTGTTGCCAAAGTACACCTGGGATGGCTTGCATCTTTCTAAACCTGCTTATTTGTATTGGGCCGAACGCCTTAAAGGGTTTATTTAGTCTCTGTAAGTCGCTGCAGTATCGAGACAGTAGCAGGATCCGCCAAGGGGTTTCCGTCTCAACAAACATTTTGCTCAATACACTGAGTATTTTTACCCGATACATTGAGTAATTTGTAATTTAGCGATGAAAACCAAGGTGGCAAAACTTACAAGATCCTCGAAATTCCGCATTTTCTTCATTAATCAATCGTAATTTTGACTCCATCTACCTTCAGCAAGTCAGCCAGCTTCCGAGTCTCATCCTTTAAAAATTGCCCGAACTCTTCTTGTGTACGCGGCTGAACCACTAACCCAGTTCGCGCAATCGCCTGCTTAACGGTTGGGTCTGCAACGGCTTGCTTCAATGCCTCATGCAACTGCTTTTGCACAGACTGCTCGACACCTTGTTGTGTCAAAAACCCATACCATGTTCCAAACACCATATCGAGGCCTAACTCTTTCAGTGTCGGCACCTCGGGCGCATCGGGATGGCGTTCTGCTGATGCAATCGCAATGGCCTTGAGTCGACCTGCTTTTACGTTGACCATACCGGTCGGGATATCAAAGATCCCCATCAGTTGACTACCGAATAGGTCATTTAAGGCAGGCCCCATCCCTTTGTAAGGCACATGCGTAATTTTGATTTTCGCAGCGTGAGCAAAAAGCTCGGCTGCGATGTGTGCGCTCGACCCGTTGCCTGACGAACCCAACACCAACCCAGCTGGGCTGGCTTGAGCCAGCGCGATCACTTCGGCTAAGTTTTGCGGGGGTAGCTTGGCATTGATATAGAGCAGGCTGGGTGCAGTACCGATTAAGAGTAACGGTGCAAGTGAGCTTGGCTGATAGCTGAGATTTTCTTTCAGTAAAGGATTAGACGTGTAGGCGTAGGCAGTGACTAATAAGGTATGGCCATCTGCAGGGGCTTGGCTCACATGTTGAGTACCTATGACCGTGCCCCCACCCCCACGGTTTTCAACGACAACCGATTGCCCCCACAATTGTGAAAGATAGTGTGCGATTGAGCGGGCAAAAATATCGGTGCTGCCGCCGGGCGGATACGGCACGACGATAGTGACGCGCCGTTCAGGAAACGCTGCAACACAAGAATAGCTTTGGACTAGCAGTCCAACAGTGATTATCGCTTGTGCTAAAAATCGGCTAATGAACGACTTTGGTGTACGCATGGATCACACTGGTTGATGGGCAAGCTGAATAAGACTAAATCCTCAAAGACCTAGCCTGAACAAAAATCTCACTAATTAAAGGTATCAAAAGCTGCACAAATTTTCCGCTATCAATCAACTTTAATCCCGACAGCATCAATCAGTGTTTTCCATTTTGTATATTCGCCTTCGAGAAATGCCTTGGTCTCTTTTGGGCCGCCGTACAACGGACGTGCGTGCATCCCTTCGATAAATGCGATGGTATCGGTTTGATGACTAATTTCGTCAACAGCTTTGGCTAACGTCATTTGAATCGGCTGGGGTGTCTTGGCGGGTGCAACCATAAAATAGTCTCCCTGCACATCAAAGCCCGGAAAGCCCGATTCGGCGATGGTAGGCACGTCTGGTTGTTGCTTTAAACGATAAGGCCCTGTGATTGCGAGCAGCTTAAGTTTTTTTGCCTCAACCAAAGGCATCATGGTGGCCGAACTGCCAAACGTCAGATCCACACGCGCTGCCAACATGTCAATCAAGGCTTGAGAGCCACCCCGATAAGGGACATGCGTCATTTTGACATGAGCCAGGTATTGAAATAACTCACCGGCCAGATGCTGAGTTGAGCCGGTGCCCGCTGAGGCAAAAGTCAGAATCCCCGGGCTCTTCTTGGCCGCCTCAATCAGGTCGTTTACCGAGTTGATTGGTGAACTGCCAGGCACTACAAGAACGTTTGGCGTAGACACAAGCATTGCAATCGGCGCTAGATCTCTGCGCCAGTCGTAAGGATTGCGATTTAAAACAGCATTACTCGCAATCGGATTCGATCCCAAGGCTAAGGTGTAGCCATCAGGTGTGCTTTGTGCCAGAACGTTTAGCGAGACGATACCACCGCCCCCTGGCCGGTTCTCAACAATAAACGCCTGACCTAATTTTTCGGACAGCTTTTTTGCGTAATAGCGTGCAATCACATCGGTTGCACCTCCGGCCGCAAAGCCCGCCACCAACTTCACCTCGCGCGTCGGGTAAACCGCTTGAGCCTGGGCATACAGCGCAGCTAGGCTCAGCAACGTAAAAAACACTACTCGCATCAAGCCACGCATGTTGTCCCCTTTTAGGCCTAGAGATTTCTTTGGATCTCATTTTTGTCTATATTACAGGCAAGTCAAGGGCAAAGCGTGATTTGATTATGACACTTTGAGATCGTTTTTAAAAAAATCCAACAACCACTCAGTCACTTGGTCTGGAGCCTCTTCGTTGACATAGTGCCCACACGGCAACGCCTCACCGCACACATCATGAGCACGTTCGCGCCAAATGCTTAACGGATCGGCAAACTGTTTACCAACCAAACTGGTTTTTCCCCATAGCGCTAGCAAGGGCATGTCGAGTTTTCGCCCAAGATCTGCTGTGTCTAAGTCGCAATCAATCGTCGCTGCGGCGCGATAATCGCCGCATGAGCCTCGAATCGTTTTTTCATTGAAACAACGCACATATTCTGCCCAGATCTCGGGCGGGATATGATTTAGGTCTGCAGTCAGTTTTAATAATTTTTTACGCAAAAACCAATCGGCTGGAACACTACCCATCATCCGCTCTGGCAAATCAGCAGGCTGCGCCATAAAGGGCCAATGCCAACCTAGCATGGCACCCACACGGCCCATCGCATTCCACATATCAAGCGTGGGGACAATGTCGATGACAGCCGCTTTGAGGATTTTGTTAGGGTGATCGAGACACATGCGGTGTACTGTTCGAGCTCCACGATCGTGGCCAGCCACATAGAACTGGTTGTAGCCTAGCGCCTGCATCACTTCGACTTGATCTTGCGCCATCGCACGAAACGAGTAGTTAGCATAGTCAGCGTCTTCAACTGGGGCTGAGCTGTCGCCATAGCCACGTAAGTCTGCGGCGACTACATGAAAGTGCTGCGCTAAGCGCGGGGCGACCTTGTGCCAGGCGACATGGGTCATGGGATTGCCGTGTAAAAGCAGTAGTGGCGGCCCTTCGCCGCCATGGCGCAAACGAATGGTTGCCCCAGAGGTTTCAATATCTTTTAAAGCAAAGCCGGGCATGATCATAATAAGCCTGTCTATTTTTAGTCGTTTCGTTCATCAATCGGCAGATAAGCCTCGCGCAAGCTGGCAGGCAACGGTCTAATGCAGACCTAACCCTAGGGTTCTCCCTCAATAAAATCCTCAGTTGGACTGAGCCAGACGTACTGAAATGCTCTTACACTGTACTTTATATTTTTTAAATAGCAAAAAAATAACGGTTCTCCTCATGTCAACAAAACGATTTGTCTTACGCACACTTACGCTGCTGACGCTAGCCACTGGCTTGGCGAGCACCTCTACCCCTTACGCGCAAAGCGATTACCCCAATAAACCTGTACGCTTAATCGTGCCCTTCACCCCAGGCGGCGTGACAGACGCAAGCGCCCGCCTCGTGGCCGAGCAGATGAGTAAGCGTCTTGGGCACCAAATGATTGTTGAAAATAAGCCCGGTGCGTCGGGCAACATTGGCACCAGCCAAGTTGCTACAGCCGAGCCCGATGGCTATACGCTGCTCTTGGGCTTTGACGGCACCATGGTGATCAACCCACACGTGTTCCCCTCCATCCCCTTCAGCACAATCAAAGACTTTGCCCCCGTTGGCAAAATCGGTGATGCGATTTTAATTTTGGTTGCGCACCCGACTCTGGCTGCCAATAACGTCAAAGAGTTAATTGCTTTGTCCAAAACTGAAGCAAACGGCTTGAACTATGGCACGTCTGGCATGGGCAGCACCCCTCACCTAGCGGGTGAAACACTGAACATTGTGGCTGGCTCAAAACTAGTACATGTGCCGTACAAGGGCGGTGGTCAAGCCATGATTGACTTGCAAGGGGGCTCGATTCCACTTGTCTTTACCGCGGTCGCGGGCGCCTTGCCGCATATCCAAAACGGGCGCATTAAAGGCATCGGCGTAACCAGTGCGGCACGCGCACCTTCGCTGCCCAATGTCGGGACATTTATCGAGGCTGGCTTACCAAATTTTGTACTGAATTCGTGGGTGGGGATTTTGGCACCTGCCAAAACACCATCAGCTGTCATACAAAAATTAAACTCCACGCTAAACGATGTGCTCACTGACGCTGATGTCAAAAAGCGTCTTGACGTCATGGGCGTAACAGCTTCACCTGGCACCCCTGCGGCCTATGGCGACCAAATCAAAACGGATCTGGCTCGTTATGCGGATGTGGTGAAGGCTGCTCAAATTAAAGCGAATTAACTCACGCTCGTTTCAAGTCTCGCCCTGAAGCGCGGCGAGTATTTCAGCAGTCATGACGCTGAGTCGATACAAATCTATGTGACTAACCCTCCCAATGAACGGGAGGGTTTTTCATTCAACGCTTAAAGAGCGGGATGCTTCGCGTGCCATTGCGTGGCCTGCTCGTACGCAGCGCCGGCTCTTAACACCATCTTTTCATTGAAGCTTTTGCCAACTAGCTGCATGGATAAGGGCAAGCCCCCAGATGACTGACCTGTCATGACCGCCAACGCAGGATGCCCAGTCAAATTGAAAGGCATACGGGCTTGTCGGGTATAGGTTCGCACGACCTCGGCCTCGTCATCAATCCGACAGGCTGGATCCATTGAGTTTGCGACTAACAGCACGTCATAGTCGTTAAACAAACGATCTACCGCATCAATCAGCAAACCGCGTCTTTGCATGGATTGCACATATTCGCCACCCGTCACAAAAGCGCCGGTCAGTAATTTACGGCGTGACGTTTGCGAATAATCTTCAGGACGCTCACGCAGCCATTTCTCGTGAACGGCCCAGCCTTCTGCCATCATCAAAAGCTTTTGAGACACGAGAAAATCATTGAGCGGGGGTAACTGGACATCCGTCACAACAGCGCCAAGCGATGAAAACACCTTGGCCGCCTCATCAAGCGCAGCAGCGACCTCGGGGTGTGCGATCTCATCGGTTTCATGAAAATGTCGGACATAACCAATACGTAAGCCTTTAACGCCACGCTTTAAGTCAGCAGCATAATCAGGCGCGACATGGTCGCCCTGAGGCTCAGCCATCGCATTCAACAGCAAACCGGCATCCTCGACCGTACGCGTCATCGGACCCACGTGATCCATCGTCGAGGACAAGGTATAGACTCCACGACGTGACACCAGCTCGTAGGTGGCCTTTAAGCCAACAATGCCGCAGCAAGCCGCAGGGTTTCGTATCGAACCACCTGTGTCAGTGCCTAACGCAAGTGGCACCAAACCCGCAGCCAAGGCTGCACCCGAACCAGACGATGAGCCGCCAGGGTGATGGGCAAGGTTCCAAGGATTACGCGCCGGAGGGAAAGGCAAGTCAAACGCGGGGCCGCCAATCGCAAACTCATGCAACGCTAGCTTGCCCATAAAGATCACACCCGCAGCCCGCAGCTTACGAATCACCTGTGCGTCTTCGCTCGCCTTATGTTTGAGCATGATATCCGAATGACACGTGGTCGTTTGCCCTGCGATATCGATAATATCTTTGATGCCGATGGGTACGCCATGCAACGGGCCAAGCGCACGGCCTGAAGCGATTTCGTGCTCAGCTTGTCGGGCTGCCGCCAAGGCGCCCTCGTGATCGACTTCAATAAAAGCGTGGCACTTGGGGTTGAGCGCATCGATTCTGGCCAAGAGGTGTTGCGTCACCTCAACCGGCGAGAAAGTCTTCTTACGATAGCCCAACGCGAGTTCTGCCGCAGTCATCCAGTGCATGGCTTACTCCTTGACTCGCATCGGTGGCCAAAATTCAGTCAATGGGTCACAGGGCAATGTATTTAAAAGGCCTGCGGTTGAACGCGTAGAGGCGCGTAATTTCGCAACCGTATTAAAAGCGACGGTCACGTCTTCAGGAAACTGCTCGAAGGTTTTTTCTAAGCCAGTCTGTTTGACCCAGACAGCCAAAGCCACCTCTTCATTTTCTGCAGATTGTTTCATCATATTCACCATATCCATTACCCTCCCAAGAGGTCACGACTTATGTCCTGCATCATTCTAGATGACAAATACAAATGAGGCGAAAATAAAAACGCGCTAATAGGCCACCTGATCGTCCAAATAAGAAATGTCGTAAATGTGTATGTTTGACGTTACCATGTTAAAAAATCGTGATGTCCATTCATAATCGTCGAATCCTTCAAGCGACGTGATGGTCGCAAGCAACCCTGATGCACAACCCACGTAAAACTTCAAACGGAGTGACTCATGCAAAAGCTCAGACCCTTTAGTACCAAGTCCCTGAAATCGAATGCTCTGGCAAGATCCAGCGCTGCCGTTTTCATGTCTCTCTTTTTGTCAGTCATCACCCCGAGCGTGACAGCGCAAACAAGCTCAGCAGCCAGTTTTCCCGACCGACAAGTCAGAATTGTGGTGCCGTTTCCGGCCGGTGGGGCCTCAGATATCGTTGCGCGACTCTTTGCTAAAGAGCTTGGCGAATCCTGGAAGCAAACAGTACTGGTCGAAAACAAACCTGGCGCCTCAGGCCACTTAGGCGGGCAATATGTGGCCAGTGCCAAGCCTGATGGTCACACCCTCGTTCTTGCTGACATGAGCACTTTCACCATGAGCCCAGCTCTGATGCCAGGGCTCAGCTACAACCCGGGCAAAGAACTCACACCCGTGGTGATTGCAGCTTTCTCACCTCATATTTTTGTTGTCAAAAATCAAATGCCGGTCAAAAACTTCGATGAATTCATTGCTTACGCGAAGGCCCAAAAGCACCCCCTAAGCTTTGGGGCAACGCTGGGAACCTCAACGCATTTAGCGGGTGTTGTCATGAGTAAGGGCCTCGGCTTTGAGATGAATTTTATTGGCTATAAAGGTGGCGCCCAGGTCGTCAGCGATTTGGCGGGCGGTCAAATCGACACAGCTCTCAATAGTTTTTTAGCGACTTACGGTATGGTCAAAGCGGGTAATTTCAAGCTGCTGGCAGTGGCTAGCCCTAAACGTTTTAGTCAAATCCCCGACACGCCTGCCATTAGCGAAAAAATCCCTAATTTCGTGACGGGGTCGTTTCAAGGGATGATGACCGCTACTGGCACACCGCCAGCCATCATCGAAAAAATCAACGCCGAAGTGCAAAGGATTGCAGCAACCCCTGAAGTGCAAAAGCGCTTGACTGAACTGGGCTCTGACGCGGTTCCCCTCTCCCCCAAAGAAGTGCAGCAGTGGATGGTCGACCAAACTGCGTTTTGGGGCAAAGTCATCAAAGAGAACAACATTAAACTGCAATAGGACGTCAGTAAATGCAAAGGCGCAGCGTTCAGTGAGTCAAGGCGCTGGTCTCTGCGCTTTTTGGGTCAGCTAGCCGATATAGTGCCTCACGATCACCTCTAAGCTCGTATCGTCCGTACGCGCATCGAGTTGATGAGTGAGCACTGAGCGCCTCGATGACCCTACCCCGTATAAGAGTCCCCTTTTTTGTACTGCTGATTCTTTTGATCGCAATGATCAGCGCGGCGTTAAGCGTTGTTTCGTACAAGATGGCGAATGAAGCCAGTAATCTGACTGCGAGTCAGAACACACTGAGCATGTCGACAGAGACCCTGCAAAGCATCCGACGGATGCTCGCCTCAGCCAGGCTTGTGACGCGCCTGACGTCACATTCAACCCTGACGCAGCAAGAGGATCTCGAATCCAGGCTCGACCAACTGGGGTTCATTAAAGAGGCTCTCACTGATTCACCCACTATCTCTGCAATTTTTATCGGCTATGCAACGGGCGATTTCTTCTTGGTGCGGGTGGTCCGCGATCAACAACACGCCGTTGCCCTAAAAATGCACCCCGATACGCGATTGGTTGTGCAAAGTATCGAACACACTGACATCGATCAAACGACTCCCGGCAGCGCTGCAAAAAATGTTCACGGGCGCTTTATCTATTTTGATCAAGATCTCAAACGAATTTCACAAAGCTATCGGCCTGATTATGCGAAATCCTACGATCCCAGAACGCGCGGTTGGTATAAGTCTGCCGCGGCGACCAATGGACTCGTGACAAGTGCCCCCTATGTTTTTTTTACCGATGGCAAGCTTGGTCAAACACTGTCTATCAAGTCACCAGATGAGCGGTCGATTATCGGGGTAGATATCAGCTTAGATACCCTGAATGACATCCTTCAGTCGAAAAGAATCACGACTGGCACTCACTCTGCGATTGTCAACGATGACGGTTTTGTACTCGCCTTCGATTACGAACAAAAACTATCAGAGACAAACTCACCAATCCCTAAGTCTCAAGCCGTAAACAGCAACGCAAAAAGCGTGACGACCAGCGCCCAGCAAATAACATCCTCAGTGCCTCAGCTAAAAAGCTTGCGTGAAATGAATGTCCCAATATTCTCAACGGTCATGTCCACCTTTCACGAAAGAGACAGCGCAAAACCAGTATTAGCAAATTTTAATGTTGATGAAATTGCTTGGCGAGTCTCGACTTCGCCTCTAAATATCGAGGGTGGATCCCCGTTTTATCTTGTGATTGCCAGCCCCGACCATGAGCTGTTAGCCAATGCACACGAGATCAGACGACGAGGAATATTTTTGGCGATCATCATCTCGTTGTGTTCGCTACCGATTGGCTATTTACTCATTTCTAGACCTCTCAAAAAACTAACCAACAATATTCAAGGCTTGATGGAGTTCAGTGAAAACAGTGTGCCCATCAAATCCTCTTTTATTACCGAACTTTCAACGCTTGGGATCGCCATCAATCGCCTGAGGCAAACAATTTTAGCTTTTACCGCCTACGTACCCCGAGAGTTGGTGCGTGACTTGGTGAAATCTGGCGCCGAGATTCAAGTGGGAGGCGAAAGCCGCTATCTCACAATCTTGTTTACTGACTTGAAGGACTTCTCAGCGCTGTCAGAGACGACACCCTCGCGCGAATTGTTGCAACGCGTCTCGTATTACTTAGAGTTGATGACCTTAGCGATTAAAGAAGAGGAAGGTACGGTCGACAAATTTATCGGCGATGCCGTCATGGCGTTTTGGGGTGCGCCGGTACTTGATCAACATCATGCTTACCATGCATGTCACGCGGCGATTAAGGGGCAACGCCGCATGGTTGCACTCAACGAGCGCTTGGTGTCAGAAAAGAAGACACCGCTTAGCGTGCGCATTGGCATTCACACCGATGCCGTTTTAGTCGGAAACATCGGCTCGCTCGAGCGCCTAAGCTATACGGTAATGGGTGACGGGGTCAACATCGCTTCGCGCCTCGAGGGCATCAACAAAACTTACGGCACAAAAATTTGTGTCAGCCATGCCGTCTATAAAGAGGCCGGAGAGCGCCTTTGGTTGCGCCCCATCGACAAGATTCGAGTCAAGGGTAGGGAAAGTGAATTCTTAATTTACGAATTGTTAGGAATACGTGATGGCTCAAGTGAGACGCAAGCCACTGAAACCGAACAAGCCCTGTGCGAGCTGACGGAACAGGCGTATGCCTTGTATGCGGTGAAGCGCTACACCGAGGCACTGAGCGCCTATAAAGACATCGTTGAACGCTTTGACGATACGTTGGCCCAAGTTATGTGCGAGCAATGTCAAGCCAATATGACAGTCGAAGGTTCTACCCCGACCCAGCCTCTTTGAGGAATCAATCGATCAACCTCTTTGGCGCCTCCCGAGGTCAGTCATAGAGACACCCCTCGAAGTCTTTTTCATTGACGCATCAGCACCTGCGTGTTACTTTTTTTGAAGAAAAATCCTAGGCAGCGACGACGCTGCCTTCGCTCTCAAAAATGGGGTCGCATAATAATGAAAATAATTCATATCGTCGTTCTCGCCTTACTAACCTTCGC
>CANKOW010000079.1 GCA_947484295.1 Alcaligenaceae bacterium
AGCATTCGCACGGTGCGCCCGACCCTCATGCCTGGCAAAACTTGGCGAATGCCGAGCGTTACGTTGAGACAATCCGAATCGCCTTAGCAGCAGCGTTGCCAGCGCATTCTGCGGTGTTTGAACAACGCGCTGCTGACTATAACAAACGTATTCGGGCACTGGATCAGGCCACAAAGGCTCAAATTGCTATCGTGCCGGTTGAACGACGCAGGGTGATCACCTCGCACGATGCTTTTGGTTATTTTGCGGCGGCTTTTGGCGTGACCTTTTATCCTTTGCAAGGCCTAGCCACCGGTAGCGAGCCGACGGCTGCAGAGGTTGTGCGCGTCATCGATCTGATCAAAAAGAATAAGGTGACAGCGATTTTTACTGAAAATATTTCTGACCCCCGAGTACTCGAGCGTATTGCCAAAGACAGTGGCGCTAAAGTCGGTGGTCGTTTGTATGCTGATGCCTTGACTGAGCCAGGTACGGCAGCCGACACGTATTTAAAAATGTTTGAACTCAATGTCGCGACAATCGTTCAGGGAATGTCGGGCAAGGTGAGCCCGTAAAAAAAGATATTCATGAATTGCAAGGCGCACTTGCAAATGAGAATCATTATCGTTTAAAATAACGATATGGATCACTTACCGCCAACGCATCACGCCCACCTCGCCCCTTTGAACGGTGAAAAAAAAGCCTCAATACAGGGCGCTCAGGCGTCCCTCGCAGCGGGGGCGGGAGGCTTAATTCGTTTGTCCACTGCATGGCTGTTTCGATCTGCAAAAGAAATTGAGATTGAGCATCGCGGTGATTTGTACCGACTTCGGCAAACAGCACTCGGTAAGTTGATCCTCACAAAGTAAGTGTTTCATCGCCGCTGCGTGCGGCAACTTTTTCATCGCACAAGCCAGCCTAAGCCAGCCAGTGCCTAAGTCACTTTAGGACACCTATGCTGCGCAAAGCAAATATTGCCATCGCTTTAAGCCTCACACTTCCAGCATTCGCTCAACAATCCGTTGCTCAAACTGCGTCGCCCAAGTTTGTCGCAAACAACCAGGTCGTCGACTCTAGCCAATTGAGTGATATCACGGTCAGCGCAACGCGTAGCACCCGAAAGGTTGATGACGTTCCTAGTAGCGTCTCGGTGATCACCGGCGCAACGATTCAAAAAGAAGGTGCCCGCAGTTTAAAAGAGGTCTTTCGCAATGAGCTTGATGTCACCGTACCCGTAGGTCCCACGCGCTTTGGCGTGGGCGGTGCACCAACTGGCCGGGGTGGTCAAGAGGGCGTCAACATTCGTGGGCTAGGTGGCAACCAAGTGCTGATGCTGGTCGATGGCATCCGTATCCCCAATGGTTTTAGCTTTGGTCCGTTTTCGACCGGGCGTGGTGATTTCCTAGATATCGACGGGCTAAAGAGTGTCGAGGTCTTGCGAGGGCCCGCTTCCACGCAATACGGTAGTGACGGTTTGGCCGGTGCTGTGACGTTTAAAACACTCGACCCCAGTGACTTGCTCACGCGAGGCCAAAACGTTGGCGGCTTTGCTCGCTTGGGATACGCCAGCAGTGATCAGGTCGGTTCAGGCACCTTGGCGGTTGCGGGTAAAAATGAAAAGTGGCAATCGCTGGTACTGGGTAGTTATCGTCAGGGTCACGAAACCGATAACAAAGCCAACAACGACGCTAAAAATATCGATCGCACGACGCCTAATCCCGTTGATTACAACAACCGTTATTTGCTTGGCAAAGCCATTCTTACGATTGATGCCGCACAGCAACTTGGGTTAACGATTGAGTCGCAACGCCGAAGCCAACATACCAAAGTGTTCTCGGCTCGAGCTTCAGCACCTGTCCTGCCTCGCAGCATCACAGATTTAACAACTCAAGATACGATTGAGCGCGATCGGTTGTCGCTTGAGCATCATTACAACAATGTCAACGCTGCCTGGATTCAAAGTGCAGAGACGCGTGTGTATTGGCAAGATGCGAAGGTAAATCAATACGCTACCGAGCAACGCAAGCGTTCGCCCGAGCGTATCCGAGACAACACCTTTCGCACGCAGGTCGTTGGCGTGGCCGCGCAGTTTCAAACGAATTTGACTGGATGGATGAATCAGCGTCTCTCTTACGGGTTGGATCTGAGTCAGGCGCATATCAGCGCGATGCGCGATGGCACTTTTCCACCGTACGGTAGCAAGTTTCCCTCACGGCCATTTCCCGATACGACCTACACCTTAGGCGGGGCCTTTTTTCAAAGTGAGATCGAACTAGGTGCCGTGAGTGTGATTCCAGGCGTACGCTTTGATCGTTATGCCATCGATCCATCGACTAAGGGCTACGAAAATCGAGCGCTCGCTAGCCTCTCAGGTCAGGCAGTGACGCCGCGTATTGGGGCTGTCTGGCGCCTTGCGCCTAGCTTCTCTCCGTACGCGCAACTAGCGCGTGGCTTTCGCGCCCCAACGCCCGAGCAAGTCAATAACGGGTTTGCGAATCTGGCCTCAGGCTATACCAGTGTCGGTAATCCGGGGCTCAAACCCGAGTACGCCGACAGTTTAGAAATTGGTTTTCGAGGCAAGTCTCACGGGCTTCGTTATTCGCTGGCAGGTTTTGAAAATCGCTATCAAAACTTCATCAGTCAAGAAGTCATCGGTGGCGGTGGCCGACCCTCAAATCCCACGATTTATCAATACGTCAATTTAACCAAGGCCAAGATCCAAGGGGTTGTCGCTCAGTTTGATCTGAAGGTTGGACAAAGGTGGACAGTCCAAACGGGCGGCGCGTACTTAAAAGGGGATAGCCAAATCAATGGAGTCAGCGCCCCAATCAATTCAGTGCAGCCCTTCAAAGCAATGTTTGGTTTGCAGTACGACGCAGGTGAGTGGGGTGGTCAAGCGACCGTGCTTTATAGCGCGGCAAAAGATCCCAGTCGTATTGCACCAGGCAAAACCTCTCAGTTTGCTTCGCCTGATTACACAGTGCTTGACCTTGGTGTGTACTGGAAACCCTCAACCAATCTGACCCTGAACGCCAACTTGAATAACGCCCTCGATACGAAGTACTGGCGTTGGTCAGATGTCAGTGGCCTGACTGAAAACAGCCGTATTGCCGATGCGTATACCGCCGCTGGGCGCACAGTACAAATGTCCCTGCGCTACGACTTCTAACTTTTTTTACCCCTCCGAGGTTCTTATGCAAGGTCCTGTTCAAACGATTCCTCAGGCTTTTTCTAGCTTAAAACGCCAAGGGTTCATCCGTCAGTTTGATGCGGCGCAACGACTCAATTTGTCAGAAGGTGAATTGATCGCAGCGCATATCAATCATGATGTTTTTTTGCATGCGTTTAGCCAACCCGACCTCAGCGCTGTTGATGTCAATGGCCCTCAGACAAAGAGTGAGTGTGCTGAAACATTCGCGGCGGATGAGCTGAGTGCGTTACGTCTACGTTCAGACTGGCACGCGCTGATGGCATCACTAGAGCCGATCGGCGAGGTGATGGCACTGACCCGAAACGCTTCGTGCGTACACGAAAAAATTGGCGTGTATCAAAACGCCGCCATCACAGAACGGGTGGGCGTTGTAGCGTCTGGCAATATTGATTTACGCGCTTTTTATTCTAAGTGGGCGCACGGATTCGCTGTATCTGAAATGACCAGTCGAGGCCGTCAACATAGCCTTCAATTTTTTGACACCTCAGGCGTCGCCATCCATAAAATTTTCTTGCGCGAAAACAGTGATGTCCAGGCCTATCAAAGACTCGCGAAGCACTTTGCAGATGGCTCACAACAACCAGGCCTATACACCGAAAATCCTGTACCTAAATCACCTGAGCAAGCCGACCAGCAAATCGATATTCAGGCGCTGCATCAAGCGTGGGCCGCTTTACGTGACACGCACGATTTCTTTTCGCTATTAAAGGCTCATGGTGTCTCGCGTGTTCAGGCCTTACGACTTGCGCAGCCTAAGTTCGTTCAGCAGGTTCATTGTGCAGAAGTTCTTAGGGTATTGACGGCTGCCGCCGCCCGTAAAATCCCGCTCATGGCTTTTGTGGGTAACCACGGCATGCTTCAGATTCACTCAGGGCTCATCCACAGGGTCTGGTATGCAAAGCCATGGCTAAATGTGCTGGATGACAGCTTCAATCTTCACCTTCGAATGGATCATATCGATACCGCTTGGGTTGTGAAGAAGCCGACAGTTGATGGCTTGGTCACCTCTTTTGAGATATTCGATGCGCAGGGCGATGCGATCGCGATGTTGTTTGGTTTACGTAAACCAGGGCAGCAAGAGCTCTCTGCGTGGCGAGATCTTTTAGACGAGATTCAAGAAACACAACAAGCTTGCGCGGCGTAGTGGCATGATCTCGAACGCTTCGCAATATTCAGGTCTGTTGTCGCGCCGTCAGGCTCTAGGCTATCTTGCTGGGTGCGCCGTAGCTGCTATCTCGGCGTGCCCGTCAATAGTGCGCGCGTCGCCGCGTAAACGAGTGGTCTCTGTCGGGGGCGCGTTAACCGAAATTTTGTTTATGCTTGAAGCGGACAATGAGCTGGTGGGTGTCGACTCAACTTCAATTTATCCACCCCGTGCCCTAGGCTATCCAAACGTGGGCTACGCGCGACAATTGTCAGCTGAGGGTGTTTTGTCGTTGAGGCCTTCGCATATTCTCGCAACAGAAGAGGCTGGGCCACCCGCAGTACTTAAGCAAATTGCCGCTGCCGGAACGCGCATTATGTTGCTACCAGCCAAGCATCAATATGTTGGCTTACGGCAACGTGTACTGGGCGTGGGTCGGTTACTCGAGCGAACCGAAATGGCACAGCTCGTTCTTGAGCAGCTTGATTCGACTTGGGATCAAGTGAAGAGGCAGGTTGCTACGCAAACAAGGGCTTCAGCCGTGCGATCTGTGCGCGTCCTGTTTGTGTTGGCGCATTCGCCTGCTCAGGTTTTGGTTGCTGGGGCCTCTACTGCCGCACAATCAATGTTGCGGTACGCGGGTGCAACCAATGCAGCGCGAGGCTTCAAGGGATATAAACCTATCACGCCTGAGGGGATGATTGCAGCACAACCTGATTGCGTGTTGGTGACCGAGCAGGGCTTGCATGCCGCAGGCGGCCGTGAGGCAATCTTAAAGCTACCTGGGCTCGATCAAACACCAGCGGGGCGCGCGCAGGCTGTGATCGCGATGGATGCTTTGCGTTTGTTGGGCTTTGGCCCACGCATGCCCGAGGCAGTGCTGGCGCTTCATCAAGCCTTTCACGCGCTATGAGTCAACTTCGGCAGCTGCAGCGTATACCGCCTGCCTGGTGGCTTGGCGTTGCGCTCTTTTTGATGCTTGCCTTTGCGGTGCAGATGGGTGCAATGCCCGTGCGCTTGAATGATTGGCTTGATTTACCAAAAATGTTCGATTGGTCTGCGCAAGATGAGTCCGTTCAGACGCTTTCCGCAGGTTCTCACGTGCTATTCAACCTTCGCTTGCCCCGTTTGTTGCTCGCAGTGTTGGTTGGCGCAAGCCTTGGGTTAAGTGGCGCTCTGACGCAGTGCTTATTTCGTAATCCGCTTGCCGAACCGGGCTTACTTGGCGTTAGCGCGGGCGCTGCCTGCGCGGCTGCACTCACGATCGTCATACTGAGCGAGATGCCGCTCGCAGTCATCGCGCCAGTTCGGGCCTGGTTGCTACCCCTAGCCGCCTTTGCTGGGGCGCTCGCTGTGTGCTTTGCGCTCGAGCAAATGGCACGTTGGATGGCGCCAGGATCGATCGCCGCTTTGTTGTTGACTGGTATAGCCGTGAATGCATTGGCCGGGGCGGTCATCGGCCTGTGTACTTATTTAGCGGATGATGAGCAACTCAGAAGTTTGTCATTCTGGACGCTAGGCTCAGTCGCAGGCGCGCAGTGGCTGTGGGTGGGGTTGTTTGTTGGCCTACTCGCTACGGGCTATTGTCGCCTGAGGCACTCAATGCAAACCTTAAATGCACTTGCCCTAGGCGAAGCCGCCGCTCGGCAAATAGGTGTCGACGTACCTGGCCTACGAAAGCAGATCATCGTGTGGGTGGCCTTGCTCGCTGGTCTGGCAGTCGCTTTCTGCGGCATGATCAGTTTTGTTGGCCTGATCGCCCCGCATTTAGTGCGGCTGTGGGTAGGCCCCGATCAACGGCAGGTTCTGCCACTGGCCATGCTGTTGGGTGGGCTTTTATTGCTCGTAGCAGACACGCTTGCTCGTGTGGTCGCAGTACCTGCTGAGATCCCAGTCGGGATTTTTACAGCACTCATTGGTGGGCCCTTCTTTTTCTTGCTGGTGCGCCAGGCGCGCAGTCAGATCAGCTAAGCGAAATAAAAATGCATCCTAAGCCTTCAGTCGCGCTGTTGCAACTTAATGATGTTCGTCTCAGCCTCGGTTCAGTTTGCAAAGGGTCGCAAGCGCCTAAATCTTTCAAGCTAGGCATATCACCGGCCGAACGATTAGCGATCTTAGGCCCAAGCGGAGCCGGTAAAACAACACTTCTGCGCTTAATGGCCTTAGACGCAAGCCCCATAAAGGGCGAAGTTCTCTTTAAGGGGCGAGCGCAGCAGAGCTGGCCAACCGCCGAACTCAGTCGCCATCGAGCGGTGATGCCACAAAGTTGCCAAGTCGCTTTTGGCTTAGAGGTTAAATTGGTCATCGCGCTTGGGCGTGTTGCCCGCAGGTCAGATCCCTTTGTGTCTGATATCGTCTTTGATGCTGCACGCCTCGCTCGTGCTGATCATCTGCTGTCACGCCGTTGTGACACGCTCTCGGGTGGAGAATATGCGCGTGTTCACTTGGCGCGTGTGTTTGCGCAACTATGGGATACCAGAGACGGCTTGATACTTATGGATGAGCCACTTTCGGCACTTGATCTGGGCCTACAAGAAATTATTTTGCAGGCGCTAGACCATTTCGCGACAGAACGGCAACATGCAATCGTCGCTGTCTTACACGATGTGAATCATGCCTTACGGGTCTTTGATCGCTTGCTTCTGGTTAAAGAGGGCCAAATGTATGCAGACATTGCAAGCAAAAGCCAAGCTATACCTTTATTTGAATCACTGTACGGCTTGTCGTTAGAGTGCCTGCGCACCGCCGACCATGCTCTGGTGGTCTCTCCGCGTTCCAATAGACGCGGGGTAGCATGAGCGTCTTGCCTAGTGCCCGTCTGGTCAGGCTTGGGCAATGGCTTCAGTCAGCTCTATTGCACGGGTTTTTGTTGTTCTGCCTTGTGGCATATCACTGGCATCGTCACGGTTCATTGAGTTTTAGTGCTGACAGCATTCATAAAATAAGTACCGGTAATCTGAGCACGTTAAGTACTTACAACGCTCATTTTATAGAAGCGTTCATTGAACAACCTAAAAGCACAGAACTACAGCTAACTGCCGTGAAGTTCATTGAGGCACCGTCAGAAGAAAAGGTAGAGATCCCGACAGACTTAGCGGCGGACACCCACGTAGTGGTAAAAAAAGATACGCAGACAGACGCAAGAAAAAATACGCAGCACGACATGACCGTGCCCTCAAGTCGACAGAGAATACAACCGACAGCACAACCGACAGCACAAGCTTCAGCCGTAGTGAGTCCTAGCGCCAGTCAAGCTACGGCCGCAGTCAGTCCTAGCGGCAGTCAAGCCAGAGTCAAGCTGCGACAGACTGCGCGCCCCGACCATGCGCACAGCCCAAAGCCAGCCTACCCCTTGGCCTTGCGCGATCTAGGTGTGTCAGGGGTCGTATGGTTACGAGTTTGGGTTGACAATGCAGGACGCCCGCGCGAGATCGAGTTGGCAAAAGGTAGTGGCTATCGACTCTTTGATGAGGCCGCTTTGCGTGCAGTGCAACACTGGCGCTTTGTTCCCGCAAAGAACGAACAGCAAAGCTTAGCGAGTTGGGTTGAGTTTGCCGTGCGCTTTGAGATTAATGGCTAAAGGTCTTGCCCTAGCTGAAATCACGCATAGACAACAGCACTGAACTGAGCTACGCTAAATCGTATTATCGGATCTTCGCAGCACGATGTACTCGACGATATATATGGGTCACGGTCGAGTGAAATTCAAAAAATTTATCCTATAAAAATTTTTGAAAACGTAGCAAGCGTCTTAGACACGGAGAGACATCATGTCAAAAAAATTAATATTTAATGTGCTTGCAGTACTCAGTGCGTTCATCATTGCACCAGCCTCGGCACAAGTTTCAACCTATCCAAACAAACCGATTGCGCTGCTGGTGCCGTATGCACCGGGTGGCAGCACCGACATTACCGCTAGACTGATTGCCGAGCACCTTTCGAAGCGGCTAGGGCAACAAGTCGTGGTCGAAAATCGCGCAGGCGCGGCTGGCAACATCGGTGCCAATGTGGTGGCACAGTCTGCTCCGGATGGCTACACGCTGTTGATGGCACCTAGCAGCTTAGTGGCCAATATCTCGCTGTACAAGTCACTTCCGTATGACTTACGCAAAGATTTAACGCCAATCTCACGTATTGCAATGATTCCAAACGTGTTGGTTATTGGGGCCGATTCTAAAATCAACACCTTTGCCGACTTCATTGCGGCGGCCAAAGTCGCTAAACCGCCTTTGAATTATGGCTCGGCCGGTAGCGGTTCAAGCCAGCATCTGGCGGGTGCTCTATTTGCTAATTCGATCAAAATTGAAATGAGCCACATCCCTTACAAAGGCGGAGCTCCCGCATTAGTGGACTTGATGGGCGGGCGATTAGATGCGGTATTTGCACCGCTCGTTGAAGTCTTGCCTTTTATTCAGGGCAAAAAGCTTAAAGCTTTAGCGGTGACGACTCCTGCACGTTCGTTTGCGTTACCCGACGTACCTACAGTGGCAGAGACCTTTCCTGGTTTTGATATTACGCTGTGGAACAGCATCATGACGCGCAGTGGTACACCGCCTGAGATTATTACAAAACTTAACGAGGCCATCCAGTATGTGTTGGCACAACCTGAGGTGCTGAAAACCTTACGCTCGCAAGGTTCAAATCCTTCTGGAAACTCCATTGATGACTTTAAGAAGCTGATCGCACAAGAGGTTCCTAAATGGGCTGAAATCATCAAGCTGTCAGGGGCTGAAACGCAATAGGACCCTCACGAAGGCTCTAAGCAACCTAAACCCCACGGCATATTTTTGCTGTGGTAATTAGGCGACGCTAGCCCTGCATCCAAAGCATTAAGCCGTCAACCCATGATTTCGCTGGAAGTTTCAGTTGTTGTTTAACGCGCACGGCACGTGCGTACAGTTGATCGAAATCGATCGACGGTGCTTGCTTAAAGGCGATGGCAACGATATTGCTATCGTGTACCTCGGGTAACCAAGCAACTGCACTAAAAGACTGTTCAATCGCCTCTAGATTGTGACTGTGATTGTCTCGATCACAGAAAATATTGACCGTCATGATGCCAGTGTCGGTTAGGCAGTCGGCGCAAGCTGCGTAAAACTCTGGTGAGTTCAGTGTGGGCTCGATTGCCAGAGCATCATACAAGTCGACCTGCAGCACGTCGCAAGAAGAATGATTTGACGGGTCGTTCACAAAATCCCAAGCATCCATGGCGCACACCGACAGTCGTTGATTGTTGACTGGCAAGGCAAAGTGAGTGTGGCATTGAGTAATGACAGCGGCGTCTAGTTCGATGGCTGTTGTACGAGCGGCAGGGTAGTGATGGTAGCAAAACTTCGTAAGCGCCCCGGCACCTAGGCCTAGTTGAACAATATGCACGGGTTGCTCAATGAATAAGGTCCAGAGCATCATTTGCTGAATATACTCAAACTCAAGCGCAAACTGATCATCAAGCCGCATCGCACCTTGAATAACCTGAGTGCCAAAATGCAGGTTTCGAACGCCGTCCTGCTCAGAAATATTGGGTTTGCTCATGAGAGCATCTTACGATATTTCATTAGTGTGGCTGAGCGCGAGAGTTATTGATTACTTTCGACTTGGCATCTCTAGCTTAAAAAGCCGCACAGCATTTTTATACGCCACTTGTTCGAGTGTGGCGGGTGTCAGGTAGGCAAGCAGTTGCTCTCGTTGCTCTTGAATAATTTCGTCGTAGCGTCTTTCTAACCCGCAGCAGGTATCCGAGCCCAACATCACCTGTGTCGGAAACTCTTCAATGAGATTTCTCCAGGCGGGCTTAAGGCCATTGGGTGTGTAGATCTTTCCGTCGCCTAAGTTTGTGCTTGTACTTGCGTGCACCGGTCCGCCTGCCGAGAGCTCGCACATGATGTTCTTGCGTTGCTGAAAGAATTGTCTGAGATCGTCGGGGCGTGCTTGTGGCAGGCAGTGCGACAAGATCGTCGTGACTTTTGGAAACTCATCAGACAAGCGCAACAAGTCTTCTTTAAAGGTTTCGTTCATCCCGGCGTGAACTTGTATAAAGGCACCGTAACGATTAGCGAGTTCATAGGCTTGTCGCATCATCGGGCTGTCAAGCCTAAAACGCCGTCTAAATTCTGGCCTCGGTGACGAGAAATAATTATCAGTGTGCAGTTCGCCAAAGCCCTTGATGCTGCCATCCTTAAAGCCGCTTTCAGCAGTTCTAAAAAGACTTTTAAAAATCCATTGATCTGGGTCGGTGAAGCTGCGGCCTTGTCGTAAGATGTCGACCAATTCACGTTGACCAATGGCGGCGATATAGCGATCTTTCAAGACTGCGCGCATATCGTCATTGAGATAGCCGACTGCGCCCGCCCATTGCACGTTGTTTCGGTCCATCAATTTTTTAAAATCGCCAGCATAGACCTCGTAATTATGCAGATGCACATCTGCGATAGGTACGGTTTTGGCTAAAGCAACTGAGCCTGGCAGGGGTTGAGCGTGCGCGAGCAGCGCGCAGCAAAACAGCGCACCCCCAAGATACTTCCAGAACGATTTAATGGCTGCTGTCATGGGTGCCGCTGATTCAAGTTACTGTAAAGATAGGGTGGTGCGCTTGGAAAATCGCACACAGAACGACTATACCTGTTAGGTCAAAGTCAAAAGATAATTTCATCTTGTGCCTAAAGGATCAAGCTCAAAAGATAGTGTTAATCAGTTTAGTTTTAAATTGAACTTTTCAATCGCTTGAGAAAAAGCCTTTCCTTCAGCTTCAAACGCTGCTTGCATTTTGTCGACGGTCATATTCCAAGCCTCAGAACCTGTCGGTTTCATCGCCTCTTGAAACGAGGGTTCGGCAGTCACTTCGGCAGCGGCTTTTCGTAAAATTTCAACAACCTCCTTTGGCGTCCCAGCTTTGGTGTATAAAGCCGCCCAGATATCGGTATAGAGATCTGGATACCCAGACTCTATAAATGTTTTAAGTTCTGGCATTCTCAGGCTCTTGTCGCGCGCCACCACTCCAATCGCTTTAATCTTTCCGTCTTTTAAATGAGGCCCACCGATACTGTAGGTTGTTGCCATCAGTTGGATGTCGTCGGCCAAAAGGGCGCGAATCATTTCGGGTGAGCTGCGGTAACTAATTTCTTGATAGGGATCACCACCCGCGGTTGCAGAGATTTTTTTTGCCAAAATCAAGCCTAAATGAGAGGTGCCCAAGACCCCAATGTTCATAGATTTGCCGCGTTCTTTGATCTCTTTCATTAATGAGGGGATGTCCGTCGCTTTGACCGAAGCGCTTGCAAACAGAATGTAAGGCGCCTGACCGAGTGGCGCGATAGGCGTGAAATCATCAAGGGTATAACCAGCATCCTTAATCACAATCGGGGTCGTTGCCAAACCGTTAGAGGTATAAAACAACGTATAACCATCGGCCGGAGCATTCAAAACTTTCTTTGTTGCAACCATGGCCTGACCACCGGTTGCATTTTCGATCACTACGCTGGTTTTTAAGACTTTACTCAGCCGCTCTGCAAAGACTCGGCCAAGCAAATCAAAAGGTGAGCCTGCACCAAACGGGGTAATGAGCGTGATGGTTTTGTTTGGGTAGTTGTTAGTTTGCGCAAGTACGGGCGCGGGCATGGTTGCTGCGGCGAAGCCTGCCAGCGCAAAAAGAAATGCATTCAAGCTGCGTAGTGAAATGATCGACATGTCGTCCCCTTTTGTGAGTTTTTAAATTCTATTTTTGCAGAGGGTTTTGTCGTCTCATTCGCCGAGATTGATTTTTGTATTGTTTATGTATCGCTCAATCAGGCAAATTACCCTCGCATCGATCATAAACCAGAAACCTTGGTTTTGTTAATACATGATCAAACAACGCATGATGCAAGGGCAAATAAAGATGTTATTTTTTTGAAATAGAAAGGGTGTTAATCCGCTCGCGTTACTCTGCCTTGATATTGGCCGCCTTAATGATCGGCGCATACATTTTCAACTCGGCTTGAATAAATTTGGCAAATTCATTTCCGGAAATTGGCCGTGGCGTCAAGCCCTGATCCTCAAGTGCTTTGATGACGCCGGGGTCATTGAGTGCGGCGGTCACGTCTTTGGTGATGTTTTCAAGCACAGCTGTGGGTAAGTTCTTGGGTCCAAATAATCCAAACCAATTGGTGAGCTGGATATTTGGATAGCCCAACTCTACGAAGGTAGGCACCTCAGGAAGTAGTTTTTCGCGTTTGCTACCAGCCACAGCTAAAGGAGTGACTTTGCCCGCCCTGATTTGACCTAACAAGGGGGGTGTCGTCGCAAAGAAGATGTCAATTTGCCCGCCCACCAACGCGGCCACCGCTGGCCCAGTACCCTTATAGGGGATGTGCGTCATGGGTAGTTTGGTCGCGATACTTAACATCTCACCCGCCATGTGTTGTTGTCCTCCCACACCTGGTGATCCGTATGTTAAGGGGACTGACTTCTGAGCCTGCGCGAGTAGTTCTTTTAAAGACTTAGCTTGAACTTTAGGCCCCGCTGCGAGCACGAGCGGCGCTTCTGCGGCCAGCGCGATGGCGGTGAGGTCAGTGATTGGATCGTAGCGCATCGTTTCAAAAACGAGTTTGTTGATCGACACCTCGGGGGTATAACCAAGTAGCAACGTGTAGCCATCGGGGGTAGAGCGCACGACTTCGTGAGCGGCGATCATGCCGCTGGCACCGGGCTTGTTTTCTACAACGACGGCTTGGCCCCACTTATCGGTTAAATACTTTGAAAGTAAGCGGGCAATAATGTCGGTAGCACCGCCAGGCCCGTAGCCCACCAGAAGTTTGACGGGCTTGTCGGGATACGCAGCTAAACTTGGCAGTGCTGAGACCATTAAGGCGATCAAAAAAGTTTTTACAACAAGCGAGCGTAAAGACATGTCAAGGCCTCTCGATTAAGGTGCTACTTTGTTGGTTGCATAAAGTCGTAAAGAGATCGCGGGTGCCGCGGTTTTGCTGTCAAGATTGGTGTGACTTGCTTTGGGTGCGTGTTCAATATCTGTGTGATATTCAGCACAGAGGTCTGTATGCAGACGCAATGTTCCGCTGTATGCATCAGCTTGCCCTTCATTAGTCTGCTCAGAAAAGACCAATTTATGTGGGATGCCATCCGCTGAAAAGGTGATTTGTGCTCGACTGTGAGACTGGCTTAAATCAATGTTGATTTGCTTGTAGCCAGACAGAATCGAATTGAGTTGCCCAAATACACTGGCTGCGAGCCTAGGGTTGAACTGCCTGTCGATGAAGGCTTGACGCGGGTAATAGCCTCGGTCGACATCCATAAACGTATCAAAAATATATTGAACACGCGTCGCGCTTTTTGAAAATAGCAAAGCGCAACAAATTCTGTGCAATAAGCCGAGTTCATCATCGTTTGATTCGGCGATACTAGGCCCGTTCAATTTCAATGATGCCAACACTTGGCATTTGTTGTGTTCGGCGAAGTGCATTAACGCAGGAGCCACCTCAAGCAGGTCTTGGTCCGCCTCTACACGAACAGTGATGCCGTCAATTTCGTTACGTTCAACGGCTTGTTGAATGAGTTCGCTTTGATATTGCAGATCTTCTAAGGTGAAGCCAGACTTCACGAAATGGCTAAAGTGTTGACCGTCATAATGAGATTCGTCATACATATGAAGCTTACATAAAAAGACTTCAAGTGCTGAGTCTTTTTTGAA
>CANKOW010000080.1 GCA_947484295.1 Alcaligenaceae bacterium
CAGCAATGCCGTCAACTCAATTTACAATGGCTTTACTTGGGCTACTGGATTGAGCAGAGCGCCAAAATGGCCTACAAATCAAATTACGCGCCGCTTCAATATCGCTATCAGGGCGCTTGGCGTGACAACCCGCCTGATCCTGCTCACAGCCTGTAAATGGCTCAAGCGGCCTTTGCCAATTTTTTCTCACCTCTAAATTTTCTCACTGCTCATGTCCATCCTTTTTCAAGCTTATCCATTCGCTCGCCAGGCGCTGTTTGTGCTGGATGCTGAAACCGCCCACGACACTACCTTACATGCGCTGCAAAAAGCCTACGATTGTTTGCTGACCCGCGGCATCATGCACAGCAGGGTGTCGGATCCCGCCACGCTAATGGGTTTGCCTTTGCTCAATCGCGTTGGCTTGGCTGCCGGGCTCGACAAGAACGGCGCGCATATCGACGCGATGGGTAATCTAGGTTTCGGTTTTATCGAGGTCGGTACGGTGACGCCTCGCGGGCAGCCCGGTAACCCTAAGCCGCGCATGTTTCGTATCCCGCAAGCCGAAGCCTTGATTAATCGTTTAGGCTTCAATAACTTAGGGCTCGAAACATTTTTGGCTAATGTGGCGCGCAGTACTTGGCGCAGCAAGGGCGGAATCGTCGGGCTCAATATCGGCAAAAATGCTGATACGCCAATCGAACAAGCGGCTGATGATTATTTGATCGGCCTGACGGGCGTATACCCGCACGCCGATTACATCACGGTCAATATCTCGTCGCCGAACACAAAAAACCTGCGCGCACTGCAGGGCGAGCACGAGCTCGACCAGCTGTTATCCCAACTTCAACAACGCCGGCTTGAGCTTGCCGAGCAGCACGGGCGCCGCGTTCCCTTAGCCGTTAAGATCGCACCCGACTTGAGCGAAGAGCAAATCGATATCATTGCCCAAGTGCTACCACGCCATAGTATTGACGGCGTCATCGCCACCAACACCACGCTCGAGCGCTCGGCCGTACAAGGCATGAGCCACGCGGACGAAGCTGGCGGTTTGTCGGGCGCCCCGCTGCATGCACGCTCGCTTGAAGTGATCGCACGCCTACGACAGCGCGTGGGGGCCGAGCTTGCCATCATCGGGGTTGGGGGGATTGTGTCTGGGCAGCACGCCGCTGAAAAAATCGCCGCGGGCGCTGACGCAGTGCAACTTTACACGGGGCTGATTTATCGCGGGCCAGCGCTAGTGAGCGAAAGCGTTAAAGCAATGGTGGCAGCTCGCAGGTAGAAGAACTCGCGGCTGCGCAATGGTTGCTGCGGGTCGCTACAAAAAACTTTACCTTCGCAAGACTCTTTGCTGGCCGCTACAAAAAAAATTTGCCCACGCAGTTGCTGTAGCCAGCCCTCTGGTACTAAGAGCTTTAGGTCTGGCTACAGCACCCTCGTGGGCAAAGGCGTTTAGGTTACTTGCCCGGCCGTCATTTGCCGCGCAAGCAACCTTGATCAATCTTTTAACTTAGGCAGTTTTACGGCCAAGTGTGGTGGCTTTTACTGTTTCAGCAGCATCACAAGCAGCTTTAAACGTTGCTGCAGCAGCTGCAGTCATGTTCTTTTCTGCGGTTTCGGCAGCTTGTTTAGCGGCTTTGGTCATGGCATCGTAAGCCGTAGTGGCTTGAGCCAAACCACTTTTGATCATGGCAACAGCACTTTCTGAACCTGCCGGTGCGTGCTTGCTGAACTGTTCGACTGCGTCATTGACATGCTTTTGGCCTTCGGCGGCATGCGTTTCACCAAGCTTGGCGAGGTCGGCCTGCACACCAGACATGATGTCATACACGTGCTTGCTATATGACATGGCTTTCTCGGTGGCTGGCTGAGCCATGTTTGACGACATTGCAACAGCTTCTTGTGCATCTTTGATGCTGGCAACTTGTTGTGATTTTTGCGACACGTCATCCAACGTCGCTTTCATGACTTTAAGATTGAGGTCGACGAATTTTTCGAAACCAGAGAACATGCTGGTTTGAACGGCGACAAACGTGTCGATGGCAGCCTTTTGGCTGTTCAGAACTTGCTGGGGGATCGCTGACATATTGGACTCCTGAGGTTAGGATCAAATTAGTTTGTAGGATTTGCTGCACTGCACAAGTGTCATTGTAAGTCTACTTTCAACCATGTCAATCGTTTTTTGTTGCGGCGCACCAAAAAACAACAAAATGATCGACTTTAGCGCACTTGTCCCCTAGACTGAGAGCTTTATTCATTATGGTGGTCACCGTATCATGGCTTATCTCGGCAAACTCTCGCAAACCGCTTCTTTTAGACGTTTACTTTGCGCCGCTGCCCTATGTAGTACGTCATTTTTAGCGGTGCCCCTTGCTTACGCACAAACTGCACAAACTGCCGCCGAGTACCCGAGCAAATCCATCAAAATCGTCGTTGGCTTTGCGCCAGGCGGCGGCTCAGACTTCATTGCGCGCATTGTGGCGCAGCGCCTCACGGCAAAACTAGGGCAAACCGTTTATGTTGAAAATCGTCCCGGCGCCGGCGGTAATCTAGGCGCTGAGGTTGCTCTGCGAGCAGCCGGCGATGGCTACACGCTTTTTTTAGCCGCAACCAGCTACACCGTGAACGCCAATCTGTATAAGTTGCCTTTTGATCCAGTCAAAGACATCACGGCGGTGGCTCGCTTGGCGAGTGGTCCGTTTGTGGTTGCCACCAACCCAGGCACACAAATTAAAACGCTAAAAGAGCTGGTTGAGCGTGCCAAAAGTGAGCCGGGCAAACTCGCCTACGCCTCGTCGGGCGCAGGTAGCATTACGCATATCGCAACAGAATATTTTTTAAGTGTTGCTGGCGTCGAAGCGCTACACATCCCGTATAAGGGGACCTCACCCGCCTTAACTGACACGATCTCTGGAACGGTGCAGTTTATGTTTGGAACAGTCGCCTCAACCGTTCCGCACGTCAAATCCGGCAAACTCCAAGGCTTGGCCGTCACCACCAAGGATCGGCTCGGCGCGCTACCCGAGTTGCCGACTGTGATTGAGTCTGGCTACCCAGGCTTTGATGTCGCGGTTTGGCACGGCTTGATTGGGCCCAAAGGCATCCCAAAGAATATTGTCGATAAATTAAACAAAGCTATTGTTGAGGCGCTCAGCGACCCAGCGACTGCCGAACAATTAGCCATCGATGGCTTAACGCCAGCCAAAGACTCACCCGAGGTCTTTGGCCAACTGATCGAGGCTGAAGTCAAGCGCTGGGGTGAGCTCGTTAAAGCTCGCGGCATCACTTTGAAATAACTGTTTGGCGTGTCACGCCGTTGCAGCTCACGTCGTGACTGCCTCGCCTAGCTCAGCCGCCGGTGACTTCGTAGCCTAGCGCTTCTGAGATGCTGCCGGCAGTTGATACTAACTGTGGGATCCAGGCGTCTTGCAAGCGCCCTGAGGGTGCCGAAATCGAGAGTCCTGCCACCAGTTTGCCGGTATCGTCATAGATGCCGGCTGCGATACAACGTACGCCCAATTCAAGCTCTTCGTTGTCACGCGCGTAACCAAGCTGACGCACCGAGACCAGTTCGTGCTCAAGTTTTTCTAGCGTCGTAATACTGTTTACAGTGCTAGTCGCCAAGCCCGTGCGAGTGGCATAGGTGCGCACTTGCCGCGCGTCGGCCACTGACAGAAACAACTTGCCATTCGAAGTCAGGTGCAATGGCGCCCGGCCCCCAATCGCCCGTACCACTTGCATCCCCGAACGCTCGCTCCAGGCACGGTCAATGTAGATAATTTCATCGCCCTGTTGTACCGACAGGTTAACGGTTTGCCCTGTCAGGCGGTGCAGGGCGTGCATGGCCTCATAGGCCGCTTCACGCACGTTTAAACGCCCCTTCACGAGCGAACCTAACTCAAGCAAACGCATGCCAAGTTGATATAAGCCATTATCCACCCGGTCGACATAGCGCCCGATCACCAGGTCACTCAAAATACGATGTGCCGTTGACGTATGAAGCCCAGTCGTTTTTGCTAAATCTTTTAACGCAACCGGATCGGGCTGCGCGGCTAACGCATCAAGCAGTTGCGTCGCACGCCCCAGCACCTGAATCGCCATACCCATGGCGCCAGACTCGGGCTGAGCGGATACAGCGGCCTCAGACGAAACGTAACGGAGCATATTCAAGGTCAATAAAAAGCGGCACAATCCCGAGCAAGTTCAAGATCGATCAAGCGCTGAACGATTGGCAGTATGTTGATGAGCAACAAGGGGCTGCAAACTCACAATTTTGCGCATTGCAGCATCGAGTTTATCCCATATTGTGAAATTTTTTAACCTGATGGTCATAAAAACTACGACCGCGCCCAGGCAGGCCTGTTCCTGATGGGGTTTTTATCTCTTTGTGCGCGCACCATCGCTCAGCACAAGTAATATCGAGACCCCAACAATAGAACCTCTTGCCCGGATCCTCTGATATGCGCAGTGACCTCGAAATCGCTCAGGCCGCGAATAAACGCCCCATTCTTGATCTTGCAGCAGATCGTCTCGACATCCCCGTTGAGCAGCTTGAGCCCTACGGGCGCTTCAAAGCCAAGCTTTCGCTCGAATATATCGGTACGTTAGCCGCCAGACCGAACGGCAAACTGGTGCTTGTCACGGCAATTTCACCGACCCCGGCAGGCGAAGGAAAGACCACTACGACTGTCGGCTTAGGAGACGCCCTGAATCACATTGGCAAGCGCGCCATCATGTGTTTACGCGAACCCTCTTTAGGCCCTGTATTCGGTATGAAAGGCGGCGCTGCGGGCGGCGGCATGGCGCAAATTGTGCCGATGGAAGACATCAATTTGCATTTCACGGGCGATTTCAATGCCATCGCCCTAGCGAACAATCTGCTTGCCGCGCTCATCGACAATCACATTCATCACGGCAACAAGCTCGGCATCGATGTACGCCGCGTGAACTGGCGACGCGTCGTTGATTTAAATGATCGCGCCCTACGAAACATCGTGGTCGGTTTAGGCGGGACCGCCAACGGATTTCCGCGTGAAGATCATTTCGATATCGTTGTGGCCTCAGAAATCATGGCCATCTTTTGTCTTGTCAACAATCTAAAAGATTTGAAAGAGCGCTTAGGCAATATCGTCATCGGCTACTCGCTCGCCGGCAAACCAATTTTGGCGCGCGATTTGCAAGCGCAAGGCGCGATGACCGCGCTCTTAAAAGAAGCGCTTGCACCAAATCTTGTACAGACACTTGAAAATAATCCTGCAATCGTGCATGGTGGCCCCTTCGCCAATATCGCACACGGTTGCAACACAGTACTGGCCACAGCCACCGCCTTAAAACTAGCGGATTACGTTGTCACTGAAGCGGGCTTCGGTGCAGACTTAGGTGCCGAAAAATTCTTTGATATTAAATGCCGTAAGGCAGGGCTTACACCTTCGGCGGTCGTGTTAGTGGCCACTGTCAGGGCGCTCAAATATCACGGCGGTGTCGAAGTCAAAGATGTTGGTACCGAAAATCTTGACGCACTGCGTGCCGGGCTCGTCAACCTAGAACGTCACATTCATAACATCACGCAGAATTTTGGACTACCTTGCGTCGTGGCCATCAATCATCGTACTGAAGACACTGACGCTGAAATTGCCTTGCTGCAAGCCACGACCGCAGCGCTGGGTGTTGAAGTGGTGCTCGCCAAACATTGGGCGCAAGGTGGGGCAGGTGCTGCCGATTTAGCCCACGCTGTCGTCAAACTTTGCGAACAGCCGAATCACTTTAAATTTTTGTACCAAGACTCAGATTCGTTGTGGGACAAAGTGCAGGCCATTGCCACCAAGACCTATGGCGCGGCCAGCATCACAGCCGATGCAAAAGTGCGCGCGCAAATTGCGCAGCTTCAAAGCGATGGCTATGGTGATCTACCGGTGTGTATTGCGAAGACGCAATATTCGTTTTCGACTGATGCCAAATTACGAGGCGCACCCAGCGGTCATGTGCTGACGATTCGTGAGGTCAGACTCTCTGCGGGTGCTGGCTTTGTGGTGATGGTGTGTGGGGATGTCATGACTATGCCTGGGCTTCCTGCTGTGCCTGCGGCGAATGGGATTGATGTGAATGATGCGGGGCAGATTACTGGGTTGTCGTAGCGCGCCGCGTCTTTTCTGGTGGCGGGCGGGGGCCTCTGGGCGGCTGACCGAGTCGGTCTGCTGCGCAGACTCCCCTCTGATTTTTGGTCTTGGCGGCGGCAGCCCAAACTCGCTTCGCTCAAACAAGGGCTGCCTTCATCCGCCAATCCTGCAAAATCCTCGGCGCCTCAAACATCCACCCAGAGGCCCCCGCCCGCCCCCAGAAAAGACAAACTCTCGAGGCAAAAAACCTCACACAAGCGGCGTGTGTTTTGACTTAATTCAATCGATTTTCAATTGATTCGCTGCGAGGTTTTACTCAACTCAGTCAAATAAAGCGGCGTTACTCAACTCAGTTAAATAAAGCTCTCGTTGCTTCATTGCACAGTCTACTGAACAACAACCGGAATCCCAGCGATCCGCGACGACCACTCTTTAGGGCCCGTTTTATGCACCGAAATACCATTTGAATCGACCGCCACCGTCACAGGCATATCCACCACATCAAACTCATAGATGGCTTCCATCCCCAAGTCAGCAAAGCCAATGACCTTGGCAGCCTTGATCGCTTTGGATACAAGATACGCAGCGCCACCCACGGCCATCAAATACGCAGACTTGTGCTTACGAATCGATTCGATCGTTGCGTCACCGCGCTCGGATTTACCAATCATCACCGCCAAGCCCGTTTGCTCGAGCATCATGTCGGTGAACTTGTCCATGCGTGTCGAGGTCGTTGGACCTGCAGGACCAACGACCTCGTCGCCGACTGGGTCGACTGGGCCAACGTAGTAAATCGCCTTGCCACGAAAATCGACCGGTAATTTTTCGCCCTTGGCTAACATGTCTTGAATACGCTTGTGCGCTGCGTCGCGGCCGGTCAGCATTTTGCCGTTGAGCAATAAGGTCTGGCCTGGTTTCCAACTCGCGACTTCTTCAGGCGTCAGTTTGTTTAGATCCACTTGACGCGACGATTTGTAATTTGGCGCCCAGTTCACATCCGGCCAGTCAGACAACGAAGGGCGATGCAAGTGCGCGGGGCCAGAACCGTCAAGTTCAAAGTGCGCGTGGCGCGTGGCCGCACAGTTGGGGATCATCGCAACCGGAAAAGATGCGGCGTGCGTTGCGAACGTTTTGATCTTGACATCAAGTACTGTCGTCAAGCCACCTAAACCCTGCGCGCCAATCCCCAGGCCGTTGACCTTTTGGTACAGCTCAATACGTAGCTCTTCGATTTTATTGCTAGGCCCGCGCTCGAGCAGTTCGTACATATCGAGGTCTTCCATCAGCGCTTGCTTGGCCATCAATACCGCTTTTTCGGCCGTACCGCCAACACCAATCCCCAACATACCTGGTGGGCACCAACCCGCGCCCATTGTGGGTACGGTCTTTAATACCCAATCAACAATTGAGTCGTTAGGATTCAACATCGCTAACTTGGACTTATTTTCAGAGCCACCGCCCTTGGACGCCACTTGCACGTCTACTTTATCGCCTTGCACCAGTTCAACGTTGACGATGCAGGGCGTATTATCTTTTGTGTTTTTACGCAAAAAGATTGGGTCATCCAACACCGAAGCGCGCAAAGGATTTTCTGGATTGAGGTAGCCGCGACGCACACCCTCATCGCATAATTCTTGAATATTTTTCTTGGTTTTAAACCGAACATCCATACCAATTTTCAAAAAGACATTGACGATACCGGTATCTTGGCAAATCGGACGGCGACCTTCGGCGCTCATGCGCGAGTTTGTCAAAATCTGTGCCATCGCGTCTTTTGCCGCGGGGCTTTCTTCGCGCTCGTACGCGCGGGCCAAATGCTTGATGTAGTCAGCCGGGTGGTAATAGCTAATGAACTGAATCGCATCGGCAATCGACGACACGAAATCTTCTTCTTGAATAATGACCGACATAGAAGCACCCGCTAGGAAAAGGAACTAATAAAAATTAAATTCTTGACACACCCCGAATCATAGGCGATTCATGCACAGAACTGGCCAAGACACCGTAACTTTGGCCCAAATCGTGCCGCCCCGGCCGCTTGCCACCAACATGGCCTGCCCCACGGTAAAATGATTGATTAAATTACCCTTGCCGTGTTCACACCTTCATGCACACTTTTCAGCAAATTATTCTGCGTCTGCAAGAGTACTGGGATCATCAGGGCTGCGCCCTGCTTCAACCCTACGATATGGAGGTCGGCGCGGGCACTTCGCATACGGCAACCTTTCTGCGCGCAATTGGGCCAGAGCCCTGGCGTGCCGCTTACGTGCAACCCTCGCGACGCCCGAAAGACGGGCGTTACGGCGAAAATCCCAACCGCTTACAGCACTACTACCAGTACCAAGTTGTTCTTAAACCCGCGCCACCCAATATTCTGGATTTGTATATCGGCTCGCTTGAAGCGCTTGGTATCCGTCCAACCGAGCACGACATCCGCTTTGTTGAAGACGATTGGGAAAACCCAACGCTTGGCGCCTGGGGCTTGGGCTGGGAAGTTTGGCTCAACGGCATGGAAGTCACCCAATTCACCTACTTTCAACAAGTGGGTGGTTTGGATTGCACCCCCACTACGGGCGAGATCACGTACGGGCTAGAGCGCTTGGCCATGTACCTGCAGGGCGTCGAAAGCGTGTACGACTTGGTTTGGACAACTGGGCCTAAAGGCTCGGTGCTGTACCGCGACGTCTTTCATCAAAATGAGGTCGAGCAATCGACCTACAATTTTGAATACTCTGATGCTGAGATGCTGTTCAGGCATTTCACCGATCACGAAACGAACGCCAAACACCTGCTTGACATACCGCTTGCCTTGCCGGCCTACGAGGCGACGCTCAAGGCTGCACACACTTTCAATATGTTGGATGCCAGAGGCGCCATTAGCGTCACTGAGCGGGCCGCGTATATCGGACGGATCCGTAACTTGTCGCGTGCTGTTGCACAAGCCTACTTCGACTCGCGCGAACAATTGGGTTTCCCGATGTTGGGCGGCGCGAGTGCCGTGCTTAACACCACCGACTCTGTGGTGCAGACATGACGCAAATTAGCAAGCCCCTCTTGATCGAACTCTTCACCGAAGAGCTGCCCCCTAAGGCGTTGCCCAAACTTGGTGAGGCCTTTGCTCAGGGCATATACGACGCGCTGCACGCCCAAGGTTTGGTGCCGAGCAACAGCACCACGACGTCATTCGCTTCACCGCGCCGCTTGGCGGTTCGCCTGTCACAGGTGCTGGCGCTCGCACCCGAGCAAAGTTTCGTTGAAAAACTGATGCCGGTTAAGGTAGGCCTTGACGCTCAGGGCTTGGCAACCCCTGCACTGCAAAAAAAGCTTGCAGCCAAAGGTTGGACCGAGATGCCCGTCAGCGCACTCGGGCGTGAGTCTGACGGCAAACAAGACTATCTGGTAGCGCGCGGTACCGCGCCAGGCGCGCTGCTAGCTGACGTGTTGCAGGCGGCCATCGAAGCCGCTATCGCGGCCTTGCCAATTCCAAAGATGATGAAATATCAGTTGGCTGATGGCGTCACCTCGGTGAAGTTCGTACGCCCAGCGCATGCCTTGATCGCGCTGTTTGACACACAAGTGATCCCAGCGACCGTGCTTGGCCTACAAGCTGGGCGCATCAGTTTCGGCCATCGCTTTTTACACCCTGCGGCCATTAGCATTGATAGCGCTAACAGCTACGAACAACAGCTCGCCCATACCGGCCACGTCATTGCATCGTTTACCGCGCGCCGCGCAAAAATCGAAACCTTACTGGCAACAGAAGCTCAAAAGTTAAATGCCACGTTGGGGCAAGACCCGGCGGTGCACGCGTTGCTTGACGAGGTCACCGCTTTGGTCGAGGCGCCAATCGTCTATGTTGGTGCCTTTGAAGAACGTTTTTTACAAGTACCTCAAGAGTGCCTGATTTTGACGATGCGTCTGAATCAAAAATACTTTCCGCTCTTCAACCCGACCACTGGCGCGCTCACCAATCAATTTTTGATTGTCAGCAATATGCCTACCGACAATCCTGTGGCGATCATTCAAGGCAACGAACGCGTCGTGCGACCGCGTTTGGCTGATGCGCAATTCTTTTTCGATACCGACCGCAAAACGCCTCTGCATCAGCGGGTGCCGCAACTTACTTCGATTGTGTATCACAACAAGCTTGGTACGCAGTTGCAGCGCGTCGCGCGCGTGCAAAAAATCGCCGCCTGGTTAGCACACGCCTTGAACGCAGACAGCGCTCTCGCCGAGCGTGCGGCGATGCTAGCCAAAGCCGATCTCAATACCAACATGGTGGGCGAGTTTCCTGAGCTGCAAGGCATCATGGGTTCGTATTACGCGCGCGCCGACCACGAACCCGAACAGGTTGTGCAAGCGCTTGCTGAACAATACAAAATTCGTCTTGAACAACCCGTTACCGCAGCGAACATGACCGCCGCAATTCTGTTCATGTCAGAGCGGGCTGAAACACTCATCGGCATTTGGGGAATCGGCTTGGCCCCGACAGGCGAACGTGATCCGTTCGGCCTGCGTCGTGCTGCACTCGGGCTGCTCAGTGGCTTCGAACAACTCACCGCGGGTGGCTTTTTACCCATCCAGCAAAACGGACCCTTGACCCTTGAGGGATTGCTGCAAGCTGCTGCTCAGACCTTTGAACCCACAGCGTTAGCGCAGACAACGGTCGCTGAAGTACAAGCCTTTATCCTCGAACGGTTGCGCAATCAACTCATCACGCAGCTCGATCGCAACGCGGTCGAAGCCGTGCTTGCCATTGCGCCGCCTTTACATCAAATCGTAGCGCGTGTGCAAGCCGCGACCATCTTCGCACAGGGCCCCGATGCTGCGAGCTTGGCCTCTGCCAATAAGCGCATTGGTAACTTGCTTAAAAAATCTGAATCTGCGCTGCAGCCACTGAATCAGGTATTGCTCACCGAACCTGCCGAACAAGCGCTCGCCAAGACAATTGCCCAGCTGCAACCGCTTGCGCAACAGTACTTCGATGCCGGTAACTACCAAGCGGCCATGGCCACGCTTGCGCAGGCACGCGCCCCAGTTGATGCGTTTTTTAACGACATCATGGTCATGGCTGAGGATATTGCCGTGCGCAACAACCGGCTGGCACTGTTAGCCCAACTGCACGGGTTAATGAATCAAGTGGCCGATATTTCAAGGCTTGCGGTATGAAGCTGATTATTTTGGATCGCGACGGCGTCATCAACCACGACAGTCCCGACTACATCAAGCATCCAGATGAATGGGTGGCGTTGCCGGGTAGTTTGCAAGCGATTGCCCGGCTGCACCAGGCGGGCTACACCATTGTGGTTGCGTCTAATCAATCAGGCCTGGCACGCGGCTTGTTCGACATCACGGCACTCACGGCCATTCATCAAAAGCTTCGTAAAGAGCTCAGCCAGTTTGTCGGCGCGATCGACGCTTTTTTTGTGTGCCCGCACGGTCCCGACGAACAGTGCGTGTGCCGCAAGCCTTTGCCAGGGCTCTTTGAGGATATTGCGAGGCGCTACGATATCCATCTTTCGGGCGTGCCGGCCGTGGGTGACTCGCTGCGTGACCTCCAGGCTAGCGCGGCCGTGGGCTGTACGCCGTGGCTGGTGCAAACCGGCAATGGGCCTAAAACGCTTAAGCAAGACAATCTACCTGAAGGTACCCGGCACGCCAACGATTTGGCCCACGCGGTCGATCAAATCTTGACTCAAGCGGCCTGACACCATGTTGATCCTACGCGCCACAATTTATGCATTATTTTTACTCATTACGGTCATCCCCTATGCGTTCGCCTGCCTGCTCTGGTCGCCGCTCCCCCTGCACTGGCGCTACAAATTAACGATGGGTTGGCCGCAACTGGCCGCCTGGGGCGCTAAAGTCATTTGCGGTATCCGCTGGCAAGTTCAGGGCACTGAAAATCTGCCTGATGGCCCCGCGATCGTGCTGTCTAAGCATCAGTCTGCCTGGGAAACCCTCTTTTTGCCCTCACATTTACCGCGACAAATCTGCTTTGTCTACAAACGAGAGTTGCACCGCGTACCCTTTTTCGGTTGGGGGATTGCGTTACTGGGCATGATTCCGATCGACCGCACTAAGGGTCGGGACGCCTTCGAGCAGGTCGTGAAAGTTGGGCAACAGCGCTTAGATGAGGGTCGCTGGCCGCTGTTGTTTCCAGAGGGCACACGGATCGCGCCCGGAAAAATGGGGCGCTTCAAAATGGGTGGTGCCATTCTGGCTACGCGCACGGGCGCGCCTGTGATCCCAATCGCCCACAATGCCGGCGAACTTTGGCCACGCAATGCTTTTATTAAAAAACCTGGGCTGGTGACTGTGTCGATTGGCCCAGCCATCCCCTCGGTTGGGTTGACCCCCGATGAGTTAAACGCAAAAGTCTACGCCTGGATCGAAGCAGAGATGCATCGCCTCAGCCCAGAGCGTTATCCAACCTCGTCAACGAACTCGGCCTGAACGCCAGGGCTTCACGCGCAAAATCATGAATCAACTCGAGCTTTTGCTTTCAGACACGAGCACCCCGATACCGGGTTGGCTCGTTGCTCCTGAAACAATTGCACTCGGCGGTAAGTGGCGCGTGGTTCGGCACGGTGATCAGTCAGTCGGTTTCGTGTTGATGCGCTCGCGGCGGCGCAGTATTGGCTTCAGCATCATTGATGAAGGCCTGCGCGTGACAGCGCCAAACTGGGTGACCTTGGGTCAGATCGACGAGGCTGTGGTCGAGAAAATGCCCTGGATTTTGTCCAAGCTCCAAGATTGGCAAGCGCGCAAGGCGCAACTTGCCCTCGCGCACACGCGCTGGAAATCGGGCGGGCAAGTGCCTTACATGGGATGCCAAATCACCTTGCAAATTGGGGTGCCCGGGCCGCATGTGCCGCATGGTCGCGCACATTTCGAGGGCAATCACGAGGCGCCTGAAGCCGGTCAAACGCTGTGGCTGCCCTTACCCAACGATGCCGACACCCATCGCATGCGAGATATGACGCAGGCGTGGCTACAAACCCGAGCAGCCGCCTGGTTTGATCAGCGTATTCGTTATTTCTTAGCTAAAACCGGGCTCACCATTCGACGTTGGCGTTTATCCTCGGCGGCTACCCGTTGGGGATCGTGCACCAGCGATGGCAACATTATGTTGAATTGGCGCTTGATTCATTTTTCACCCATGGTGATCGATTATGTCATCGCGCATGAACTGGCGCACTTACGTGAAATGAACCACAGCCATGATTTTTGGACAGAAGTTCAACAGCTTTTTCCCGACTATCACACGGCTAAACAAATGCTACAAAAACACACACCCGAGGGTGTACCCGAGATTTGATTTGAACTTTGATTTTTTCAGGTTTGAGCTTTTAGTTTCCAGTTCTTAGTTTCCAGCTCTTAGTTTCCACTTTCCAGTTTCCAGCTTCCAGGAGTCATCATGCGAATTCTTCATACGATGGTACGTGTCGGTAATCTCGAGCGGTCAATCGAGTTTTATACCAAGGTGCTTGGTATGCGGCTGTTGCGCAATACCGAATACCCAACGGGGCGTTTTACCAACGCCTTTGTCGGGTATCAAGACGAACGTGAAGGCCCCGTGCTCGAACTAACCTACAACTGGGATACTAGCGCCTACGATTTGGGTAACGGCTACGGCCATATCGCCCTTGAGGTCGATAACGCCTATGAGGTCTGTGACAAAGTGCG
>CANKOW010000081.1 GCA_947484295.1 Alcaligenaceae bacterium
ATAGCCTGCGTTATGCAGACTGACGCCCGGTTTGCCGCCTTTGCCATTGCCGATAAAGCCATAGGCGCCTGGCACTTTAAGCAGCATGAAACTGAAGTCTTCAGCCGTCATGGCGGGTGGGATGTTATCGAACGCGTTCTCAGCACCAACAGTGGCGGCCATCATTTTCGCCATGAACGCGGCTTCTTTTGGATGGTTGTCGGTGCTGGGATAGCCCGGTTTGAGAATAAATTTTGCGGTCGCGCCATGTGCTGCAGCGATATGCTCGCTGATGCGTTCAAGGCCCACAGTCAAGCGATTGAGAGTCTCTTGAGTTAACGCACGCGTGGTGCCATAAATGATGGCTTCGTTGGGGATAATATTTTCAACGGTGCCCGACTCGATCTTACCAACGGTGACGACTGCGCTATCTAGTGGGTCGGTACCGCGCGACACGAGCGTTTGTAATTGACCGACGATGGTGCAAGCCACAGGGATTGGGTCGATGCCAATATGTGGTTGAGCGGCATGACCACCCTTGCCGCTAACGCGAATTTCAAAGCGATTGGCCGCCGCCATGATCGGGCCGACACGCACGCCCATTTGGCCGGCCGGCAATACTGGCCAGTTATGTAAGGCAAAAGCCGCCTTGGCCGGAAACTTATCAAACAAGCCGTCTTCGATCATGGCGCGCGCACCTGCGCCGCCTTCTTCGCCGGGCTGAAAAATAAAATGCACGGTGCCGTTGAAGTCGGGGTTGGCCGCTAGCAATGTGGCGCCGCCCAACAGCATGGCTGTGTGACCGTCGTGGCCGCAGGCGTGCATGCGCCCAGCATAGGTGCTGGCATGTTCAAACTGGTTCAGTTCTGTGACGGGCAGGGCGTCCATATCGGCGCGCAGGGCCAGCACGCGCGCAGGGTCGCCCGCTTGAGGGCCGCGCCCACGCAACGTGGCCACCACACCGGTTTTGCCAATACCGCGGTGAACATCCAAGCCAAGTTCAGTCAGGTAATTTGCGACTTGGTCTGAGGTGCGTACCTCTTCAAAGCGTAGCTCTGGGTGAGCATGCAGATCGCGCCTAAAACGGATCAGTTTGCCAAGGTAAGGAGTGATGTCGGTAACGTCGATCGAAGCAGTGTCAGAAAAAACTTGCATAAAAACCTCGGTACGCGAGAACGCGTTGCGTGAGAATTTGGTGGGCCAGCGTCAGCGCGGCATTGGCGCTTAAACTCCGATCCCTATTAGATTCAGTATATAGTTTTAGATTCATGTTGGCGATCAACTCGAATGCCCTTAAAAATCAAAGGGATTGAGCTTCGTTAATCGCCCAAAATTACTAAAAAAGGCCATTTATGCAGAATTCTTTTGATCTTTTGATCCGAAATGCCACGATTGTGGATGGTACTAAAGCGGTTCGCTACACCGCAGATATTGGTATCAACGGCGATCGAATCATTAAAATCTGTGATTTGTCGTCATCTACTGGCAAAACAGAGATTGATCTTAAAGGGCAAGTGGCTGCGCCGGGTTTTATCGATGCGCATACCCATGACGATCGCTTAATGCTCTCAAACCCAGAAATGACCCCCAAGGTTAGTCAGGGTGTCACAACAATTATCGGTGGCAACTGTGGGGTCTCTCTGGCCCCAATGCCTCGCCCAATCCCGGATCCAGTGACGCCACCCTTGAATCTGCTCGATGACGAGGGTAAGTGGTTCAAGTTTGCTACCTTCAAGGCCTATTTGGATGCCTTGCGTGCCCAGCCTTCGACCACGAATCGTGCCATGCTGGTTGGCCATACAACGCTGCGCGTGGCCACGATGGATGATCTTGAGCAACCCGCCAATGCCGCCCAAATCGCAGCGATGCGCGAGTTAGTGGTTGAAGCCATGCAGGCGGGCGCCATCGGTGTATCGACTGGTTTGTTTTACGAACCGGCGGTTGCAGCCCCCACCGAAGAAGTCATTGAGATTTGTCGCCCGCTAAAAAAATACAACGGCCTGTATTGCACCCACATGCGCGACGAGGCCGATGGCGTCATCGACTCGCTTGAAGAGACCTTCAGGATTGGCCGTGAAACGGACGTGCCAGTTGTAATTTCGCATCACAAGGTGATTGGTGCAAAGAACTACGGGCGTTCAGACGAGACGTTGGCTTACATCCAAAAAAATATGGCTAAGCAACCGATTTGCTTGGATTGTTATCCTTACACGGCGGGTTCAACGGTGTTGTCTTATAGCCGCGCCGAGACCTCGTCGCGTGTCATCGTGACCTGGTCAAAGCCGTTTCCTCAATATGCTGGGCAAGATCTCGACAAGATCGCCAAGCAAATGGGTGTTTCAGAAAAAGAAGCCGTCGCTAAGCTGCTACCAGCGGGTGCAATTTATTTCAGGATGGATGAAGGCGATGTGCAAAAGATTTTGCAATTTGCCCCCACCATGATCGGTTCAGATGGATTGCCGCACGATGCTTCACCGCATCCAAGATTGTGGTCAACCTTTCCGCGCGTGTTGGGTCACTATCGTCGCTCACTCAAACTGTTTTCGCTTGAAACCGCTGTACACAAAATGACTGGGCTGACTGCAACGAATTTTGGTTTGACGGATCGCGGTGTGATCAAAGAAGGTGCGTTTGCTGACTTGACCTTGTTTGATGAAGCGACCATCGATGAAGTGGCGACCTACGATAACCCGATCGCCTTGGCCAAAGGCATTCATACGGTGATTGTGAATGGCGAGGTCGTTTGGGCGCAGGGCAAAGCGACTAGTGCGCGACCAGGTCGGGTGTTATCGCGCGTGCTGCCTGCTTAAACGAGTTGTATTGGGTGCGTTGCGCACGAATTAGTGCGCCAACAAACTCAGTGCGACGGCTTCGGCCACTTTAATGCCGTCGACCCCTGCCGACAAAATGCCACCGGCGTAGCCTGCGCCTTCTCCGGCGGGGTAAAGGCCTTTGATGTTGAGGCTTTGAAAATTTGCCCCGCGTGTAATGCGTAAGGGCGATGACGTGCGTGTTTCAACGCCGGTCAACACGGCATCGTGCATTGAGAAACCTTTGATTTTTTTCTCGAAGGCGGGCAGTGCCTCGCGAATAGCCTCAATTGCGTACGCTGGCAGGCTGCTGGCTAAGTCAGTGAGGTGCACACCGGGCTTATACGACGGCGTGACGCTGCCAAACGCGGTTGAGGCACGCCCCATTAAAAAATCGCCTACTAATTGCCCGGGGGCTTCGTAGGTGCCACCACCTAATTCAAACGCTTTTGATTCAATCGCGCGTTGATAGGCAATGCCGGCTAACGGGCCACCTGGGTAATCTTCAGGTGTAATCCCCACCACGATGCCGGCGTTGGCATTGCGTTCGTTGCGAGAGTACTGACTCATACCATTGGTGACAACGCGGTTGGGTTCTGAGGTGGCTGCCACCACCGTGCCGCCTGGGCACATGCAAAAGCTATACACGCTACGACCATTGTTGGCGTGGTGCACTAGTTTGTAGTCGGCAGCGCCAATTAACGGGTTGCCAGCATGTGGCCCGAGGCGCGCCCGATCGATCATCGATTGTGGATGCTCAATGCGAAAGCCGACTGAGAACGGTTTGGCTTCAAGGTAGACACCCGCCTCGTGCAAGGCCTCAAAGGTGTCGCGCGCGCTATGGCCAAGCGCCAAAATGACATGATCTGCAGCAATGTGCTTGCCGTTTTCAAGTTGCACGCCACGAATCTGCTCGGCTTCAATATCAAAGCCAGTCACTTTTTGCGAAAAACGAATTTCACCGCCAAGTGCGATGATCTCTTCTCGCATGGTTTCAACGATACCCACTAAGCGAAACGTGCCGATATGCGGCTTGGCCACATACAAAATCTCTTCGGGGGCGCCTGCTTTGATGAACTCTTGGATGACCTTGCGCCCATAGAACTTTGGGTCTTTGATCTGGCTATAAAGTTTTCCATCTGAAAATGTACCTGCACCACCTTCACCATACTGCACATTGGATTCTGGATTTAAAACATTTTTACGCCAGAGTTTCCAGGTATCCTGTGTGCGTTCGCGTACCGCTTTGCCGCGCTCAAGAATCAGCGGTTTCAGCCCCATCTGTGCAAGTAATAACGCCGCAAATATCCCACAGGGACCAAAACCAATTACAACGGGTCTAAGCTTTGGGCGAGGTGTCTGCTCAGTGACCCGCGCCACGAAGTGATAACTAGTATCGGGCGTTAAGCGCACTTGCGGATCGTCCACAAAGCGCTTAAGGACCACGGCCTCGTTTTTGACGACGACATCAACAATATAGGTAAACGACAGGGCAATATTTTTGCGTGCGTCGTAGCTTCTTTTAAAGATATCGATCTTTAAAAGGTCGCTGGCAGGGATGCCCAGACGTGTAACGATTGCCGCCGACAGTGCCTGGGGCGGGTGATCGACGGGTAAGCGAAGTTCGATAATGTGGATCATAGACCGCAGCGATACACAAAAACTCAGAATGAGATATTGAGGCCTAGCGAGTTACTGCGGCTCTGTTTTACTGCTTTTCACGACGGCATCCCAGCGTTTAATTTCGCTCGCGAGGTAGGCACCATACTGTTCGGGCGTCGACCCTAAGACTTGAGCGCCCTGCGAAAGTAACTTGTCTTTGGTCTCGGGGCTCATGAGAACTGCCATGATGTCTGTGTTGAGTCGTTTGATGATCGCGGGGGGAGTCTTGGCGGGCACCATAATGGCTTGCCAGGCGCCCAGCTCGAAGCCCTTCAGGCCACTTTCGTCAAGCGTCGGTACGTTAGGAAGCGCCGGCGAGCGCACCAAGGTTGATACCGCGATAGGTCGCACGCGGCCTTCTTTTGCATAGGCTAAGCCGACTGAAATTGGCTGCATATCAAATTGAATTTCGCCACCTACTAAACCAATCATGGCGGGGCCACTGCCCTTATACGGCACGTGGTTCGCCACTAATCCTAATTGCTCTAAGACTAAAAAGGGCGCAAGGTGCGTGATGTTGCCAACCCCTGCCGAGCCATACGAGAGCGAATCAGGTTTGGCTTTGAGCAATGCGACGAACTCTTTGAAATTTGTGACGGGTACCGAACTGTTGACATTGAGCAGCATCGGCACGACTGTGGTAAGAACCACTGGCGCCAAATCTTTTTGCACATCAAAGCTCAGGTTTTTGTACAGTGCAGGGCTTAACGCGACAGATGAACTGTTATAGATCAAGGTATAGCCATCAGGCTTCGAGCGCACCACATACTCGGCGGCGATGTTGCCATTTGCGCCCGCTTTGTTTTCAATGACGACGGTGGCTTTCATGTGTTCAGCCAGGCGTTGCCCAACGATGCGGGCAATGATGTCAGAGGCTCCGCCTGGCGGAAACGGCACCACTAGTTTGATGGGTTGAGTTGGGTAGCCATCGATCACCTGCGCTTGAAGACTATTGGCAGTGAAAGCGGAGACGGCGAGCAAACTCAAGGTAATGACTTTTAGCGAGGACATAAAATAAGACCTTCTTTTGAAAATTGAATGGGCGTGATGTTGCTCGACGACTGACCGCTAGACTGATTGTTGAATATTATCGCGGCAAGCTCTTTTAACAGCAAGCGAGATCATAGACGTATCTCAAGGCATGGGCTGATTTTACGTTAAGCGATTTCACCGCGAGTTGGGGGGCCTCTATTGTTATGATTCGCAGCGAAAGGCAGCAATAGCGGGCCTCATACTCACGCAACGTACAAAAGGATCAAGGATGGATTATCAGCTAAAAGGAAAAATTGCTCTGGTTACAGGCGGCTCAAAAGGGATTGGTTTTGCGATTGCGAAGGCGCTGGCAGCTGAGGGCTGTGCGTTAAGACTTGTTGCACGCGATTTGGTGTCCTTAGAAGAGGCTCGCCGTAACATTCAGGCTGATCACCAAGTTGAGGTCTTGATCGAATCGGTGAATTTATCCGAGCTAGGCGCGGCCGAAGAGCTCGCCGCGGCTTACCCCGAGACCGAGATCTTGATTAATTCAGCGGGTGCGATAGGGCGCGGTAGCTTGCTGACAATTGACCCCGTCGATTTTCGCGATAGTTTCGAGGGCAAGGTGATGTCAACCATCATGCTGAGCCGCGCGTTGTACCCCCACATGATCGCGCGCAAGGCAGGCGTGATGATCAATATCATCGGGATCGCGGGCGAACGGCTCAATGCAAACTCGATTGGTACATCGGTTGCCAACGCCGCCCTGATTGCTTTTACGAAGGCGTTTGGTTCAGAGACGGTCAACCATGGCGTGCGCGTAGTTGGGATCAATCCTGGCTTGATTCATACCCCTCGCACCGAGAGCCTGCTGCATCCCCGCAACGATACCGATCGGCAGGCTTACGCCAAAGTCATGGCGAATTTGCCTTATGGTCGGATGGGGACACCAGACGAGATTGCAAATCTTGCGGTCTTTTTTGCTTCAGATACGATGGCGAAATACATCAGTGGCGATGTGATCTCTGTTGATGCAGGAACCCGTTTTCGGCAGTAACTCAGTCGCTCGCTTTGCATACGCAAGGCATGTATGAGTACCAAATTGTTGTCGCACCGCGCCTTTGCGACGTGTGGTGGATGATCTGAGCCAATGCCCCGAATATTGCGGCACGTTGGCTCAGGTTGCAGTGAAGTTATTCGGGTTGAATCCCAATGGCCTTCACTAGGTCGCCCCAAACTTTATCTTCTTTCGCTAAAAACTGAGCGAACTGTTCAGGCGTATCTTTGCTGCCTTGTGCGCCGATGTCAGCAATACGCTTGACCATCTCAGGTGACGCCATCACTGTCATGACTTCTTTATGCAAACGCGTCACGATCGCTTTGGGTGTGCCGGCTGGTAAAAATAAGGCATACCACTCATAGAGTTCAAAGCCAGGAAACCCCGATTCGGCAATGGTGGGCACATCTTTGAGTGCCGGAGGGCGCGTTGCACCGGTGGTGGCCAACGGACGCAACTTGCCGCTATTAACATGCGGAATCGTTGAGGTGGGGCTATTGATCAACATCTGAATGTGGCCGGCGAGCAGATCAACCAAGGCAGGGCCGCCACCCTTGTACGGAATCTCGACAATGTTGACGCCAGCGAGCTTGATCAGATACTGCATCGACAGTTGACCCGACGTTAAACCGCCGGGTGTGCCATACGACAGAGTGCCCGGTTTCGCTTTTGCGAGCGCGATCAGCTCTTGCACGGTGTTAGCAGGAACAGACGGGTTAACCGTTAAGAGGCCAGGCATCAGTGCCAACATCGCCAATGGAATAAAATCCTTTTTAGAGTCGTAGGGCAGGCTCTTGGCGATAAAAGGGTTGATGGCGTGCGCACTAATAAACAACCCAATGGTGTTGCCATCGGGTGCAGAGCGCGCAACGTCTTGGGTGGCGATAACGCTATTGGCGCCTGGCTTGTTCACCACCACGACTGGCACGCCTAAGGCTGCTGAAAGTGGCGGAGCGATGGCACGACCCATGACGTCAGAGGTGCCGCCTGGTGCAAATGTGACGACGATACGAATGGGTTTGCTTGGCCAAGGGTCTGCACTCGCTGCGACGCCTGGAAGCAATGCCGCGATTGTTAGTAGACAGAAAGACGTAATTTTTTTCATGATTTCCTCAGGCACATATCGCGCTTGAACGTGATGTGCGTGTCAAATGTTTCTTGTTTAGTGAATGTGATTACGATTGAGCTCGAGATTGTGGTTGTAGTTATATTCACAATTGTAAAGTGCTTCACCTAGCTTATTTCAAAATTTCTTGCGTGTGTTGACCTAAGTTAGGGCTGCTTTGCTTTTGTAGCGAGTTTAAAAATACTCCGCTAATGGGCGTGGGCAGAGCAGGTATGGTTTTCCCTGAGGCGGTCGCGATGGTTCGGTTAAAGACACCACGCGCCTGAAAATGAGGATCTTGCGCTGCTTGCTCGAGCCCAATGACTTCGCACACACAGGTGTCTTGCCCGGCGAAGCGCGCGTTCCAGTAGGCGACAGGCTGCTGGGCGATAATTTTGGCGATGCTGGCCTTTACCAACGCTGGGTTGTCGATGTGCTGCAACGCAGTTGCGCCCAGCACCGTTAAAAAATTGCCCCAGAACTTGTCTTCTAAGGGTGCGGCAGTCAAAAACTTATTATCGGCAGTTTGATAGATCTGATAGCGCGGGCTGCCACCCGTGACCAACTCGTTGCCCGCACGTGGCCATTGTCCCGCAGCCCAGCCGTCACCTAAGCCCCAGTACATGAGCGGAAACAGGTTGTCAGCCATCGAGATATCAAGATAACAGCCGACCCCCTCACGATCACGTTTGCGCAAGCCCAGCAATATATTCATGACAGCAGGGTATGCCCCACCCGCTAGGTCAGCGGTTAAGACCGGTGGCACACCAGGCACGCCGTTGGCATCGCCGCTCAGCCCTACCATACCGGTCTGGGCTTGATAATTCATATCGTGCGCGGCCACTTGGGCATAGGGGCCGGTTTGGCCATAGCCCGTAATTGAGCAATAGACCAAACGTGGATTGATTTTTGTGACCGCTTGATAACCAAGTCCTAGACGGTCCATTACACCTGGCCGAAATTGTTCAACCAGTACGTCCGCTTGCGCGATAAGCGCTTCGAGTTGCTTGATTGTGGCTGGAGACTTTAGGTCAGCGACGATTGATTTTTTACCGCGATTCAGTAGCGCAAAATTTACACTATCCGTACCAAACTTTGGCATGTACGACCGCATTTCATCGCCGCTGCTGCGTTCAATCTTAATGACGTCTGCTCCTGCATCAGCGAGCAGAAGCGTACACATCGGGCCCGGTAACAGGGTACTAAAGTCTAGTACCTTGATGCCCTCAAGAGGCTGCATCATCGTTCTCTTGAAATTGTTTGAGCCAAGCATTGCGCGCCCGACGAGCAGGGGCGTAGGCTTCTTGCCCAAGTTGCTCATAGAGGTCTTGCGTGACTTCAAAGTGATGATGTAGGCCCGATCGATTTAAGAGGGCGATCGGCCCTTCTGGATAGCCCAACCCTAAACGCAGCGTCATATCCATGTCGTTGGCCGAGGCCAAGCCTTCATCCAAACGGCGCAGCGCAGCGTTGTAATACGGGCGAATCAGACGATTGAGGATCCGACCAGGAAAATCACCACAGACAGCAACGACCAGGCCAGCCGCTTCAAATGCTGCTTTGGCTGCCGCCAGCGCAGCTTCAGAGGTGTAGGGCATACGCACGAGCTCAACCAGTTGAGTCGGGGCGTCAGCGCCTAATCTAAAACGTGCAAAGCCGACCACGTTCGCAGGGCCGTCGTCATCGGCAATGTGGACACCCAAGCATTCGTTTTCGAGTTCGAGGGCCACAAAGCTTGCCGTTGCGTGTTGCTCGCGCGCTTCGTCAAAGGCCTCGCCCGCATCTGCGCCAATGTAGACCACGCCGGCACCCTCTTTACTGGCAAGCTCAAAAAACGCATGCGCTTCAGGAAACGAGCGACTCTCTTCGGCTTGAATAATTTGATAGCTCATGCTCAGGCTCCAAAAATCTTGCTGCTGTCATAGGTGTGAAACCCTTGACCTGTTTTACGACCGAGACGACCCGCGCCGATCATGCGTTTAACCAGTGGCGGGCAGGCCGCACGCGGCTCGTTGGTGAGTCCGTGCATCGCGTCGCACAACAACAGTTGAGTATCCATGCCCACCATGTCAAGCAGCTCGAGAGGGCCAAGCGGATAGCCTAATGCGGTCTTAACGGCTAAATCAATATTCGCAGCGTCGGCTACGCCCTGATCAATCAGGTTGATCACGTCATTATTAAACGGGATTAAAAAGTAATTCAAGATGAAGCCAGGTGTATCGCGCGTACGAACCGGCTTTTGGCCAAGTGCCTCGCACAGTTTCCAAGCCGCCTCAAAAGTGGCCCCTGAGGTATTCATGCCGGGCGACATTTCAACCAGTTTCATCAATTGTGCGGGCAGACAAAAGTGCATGCCGACAAAACGATCGGCGCGTCCAGAGCCACCGGCGATTTCGGTGATCGAAATGGTTGACGTGTTCGACGCAAAGATCGTGTGCGCTGGGCAAATATCATTCAGTTGCTTGAAGATCGAATGCTTGACCTTGAGATCTTCAAACACCGCTTCAATCACCAGATCGCAATCTGCAAATTCTTTTGCGTCAGTGGTGGTTAAAAACTGCGCCATGATTTGGGCGTCTTCGCCCGCAGCGAGTTTGCCGCGTTCGACTGATTTTTTCAAAAAGGCGGCGGCTTGTTTGCGCGCGTTTTCAAGCGGTTCGGACTTGAGGTCATAAATACGTGTTTTAAAACCTGCGCGCGCTGCAACGATGGCAATGCCTGTGCCCATCGTGCCACAGCCGACAATCCCAATAGTTTTTGAAGCATTCATCGTTTTTCCTTTTTCAGAAAGCTACGTCCAATCAGTTGACGATGAATTTGATTGGTGCCTTCCCAGATTTGAGTAATTTTTGCATCGCGCATCAAGCGCTCGACGCGATAGTCTTTGCAATAACCGTAGCCGCCTAAAAACTGCACGGCATCGGTGGCGATACGCATGGCGAGATCGGTGGCTTTGAGTTTTAAGATTGAGGCTTCGATGCCGACATCGGGGGCGTTGGTCTCGATGAGTTGAGCGACGCGCCACAACCACGATTCAACCATCACGAGTTCTGCAGCCAAATCAGCCACGTTGAATTGCAAGCCTTGAAACTCGAGCAAGCGCTTGCCTGACTGACGGCGATCATTCATGTAAGCGATCGAGTCGTTGAACGCGGCGCGTGCAATGCCGAGCGCGTGTGCTGCAACGCTTGGTCGCGATTTGTTTAATGAGGCGAGTAAGATTTTTAAGCCATCGCCGGGCTCGCATAACAAGTTTGCGCGAGGGATGCGCACCTGATCAAACGCAAGTGAGGCCGTGCCCGAAGCCCGTGTCCCCATCTTGTCCTCTGTTCCGGTGACGCTAAAACCCGGGGCGCCTTTTTCAAGAACGACGGCTGTGATCGCTTCTTTATCACCGGCGATTTCGCTCCATTTGCCAAAGACGATATACAGATCTGACACATCGCCATTCGAAATAAAGATTTTGCTGCCATTCATGATGATCGAATCACCGTCAGGCGTGAAGGTGGTTTTCATTCCGGTGGCGTCTGAACCTGCAGTGGGTTCGGTAATCACCAGGGAAGCCAAGCCGCCTTCGGCCATGCGAGGCAGTAGTCGAAGCTTCTGCTCTTCGTTACCAAAATCCATCAATGGTTTGATGGCATGAAAATTAGTCGCCCAAATGATGCCAGTTGAGGCACAGGCCTCGCTGATTTCGCGCACACACGCTAGATAGCATGCGTACGATAAGGGCGCGCCGCCATAGGCTTCAGGGATGAACATGGCGTTCAAGCCTAAATTGTTAATCTCTTTAACGTTATCCCACGGAAACTCTGCGGTCTTATCGTAATGGGCCGCCCGTGGCGCAATTTTTTCGGCAGCAAGTTGCTTGACTGAATCGAGGAGCATGGTTTCTTCTTGCGTCCACGGCTGCGCGGCATCTAGTCTTTCTAATACGTTCATCGTTTACCCCTTGAAGCTTCGCCGTTCTGGATGAGAATGGCGTCAAAATTTTTTTGTGTGAAGCTATTATTGCAACATGCCGTGCGCGCCATCAATATAGATTGTTTCGCCTGTCATATAAGGTGAATTTAAGACAAAGAGTGAAGTGACGAAATTACCAATATCTTGCGCCTCGCCGGCCACGCCTGAGGGGATCCGCTTTGCCAGATATTCAGCGAGAGGGCCTTTTTGAATCATTTCGCGGTTAAAGTCAGTCATGACATAGCCGGGCGCGACGTTGAGTACCCGAATGCCTTTGGGAGCCCATTCGACCGCCATGCAGCGTGTCATTGCTCCCACAGCAGCCTTGGTGGCGCAGTAGGTCAGGTGTTGTTTGACGCCAAGCTTGTCGTAAAACGAACCGATATTGACGATCATGCCGCCTTTGTTTTCTAGCAGGTGAGGGTAAATTGATTGGCTCGAGGCCAAGACAGAGTAGGCATTGACATCCATCACGTTTTTGAACTCTTGTTCGGCAATGTCTTGCACGCGATCTTGCGAGTGGATGCCGGCGTTATTGACCAGGCCAACTAATGGCTGACCCGAGCGCTGTGCAATGTCAGCAAAGGCTGCTGTCAATTGTTCAGGGCGACTGACATCGCACTTAGCGCTAAACCAGTGTTTGGCAAGCTCTGGTGTTGCGCCTGTGATTTGGGGCGTCTCGCCCGAGCGTGACAGGCAGCCGACCGCGTAGCCCGCTTGCGCGAGCCCGAGTGCGATGGCTGCACCGATTCCGCGACTGGCGCCTGTGACGATAATGCAGCCTTTGTTGGATGAAGTGCTCATGTTTTACTTATCCTTAAACGCTGCGGGACGCTTTTCAACGAACGCGGTAATGCCTTCGTTGGCGTCAGCAGTTTGAAAAATTAACGTCGATAAGTCACGCTCAATCTTTAGACCTTGTTCGAGGGTTGTTTGCACGCCTCGCGAAATCGCCTGGCGTGCCATCTCAAGTGCCAAGAGGCCATGCTTTAAATAAGGCGCTAAAAATTCGGTGCCAAGGGTGTAAGGATTACCGTCTTCGATCAAGCGCGTGACTAAGCCAATACGTTCGGCCTCGATCGCCTCAACGGTACGCCCTGACAGGATGATATCGAGTGCGCGGCCTTCGCCAATCAAGCGGGGTAAGCGTTGTGTACCACCGTAGCCTGGGATCAAGCCGAGCTTGATTTCTGGCAAGCCCATTTTGGCACGCGCCGTGGCGATACGAAAGGTGCAGGACAGTGCAAGTTCAAGGCCGCCACCAAAGGCATAACCATGGATCACCGCCACAGTAGGGATACGCAGGGCAGCAAGACGATTAAAGACCTCTTGCCCAAGACGTGCGCCTTCGTGTTGCTGCACAAGGGTTCGCCCGAGCAGTTCAGGGATATCGGCCCCGGCACAGAAAGATTTTTCGCCTGCACCCGTAATCACCAAGCCGCGTACTTGTTGCTGCTCGATCGCTTGTTCAATTTGAGCAAGCGTGTTGTTCAGGTCTTGCAAGATCCCAAAGCTTAAGGCGTTGAGCGCCTTGGGGCGATTGAGGTGCAGATGGGCCAAGCCCTGGTCAATTGAAAGTTCTACCGCCATGTTCGACTGCCTCTAAATGTTACTAGTTCAAGGTCTGATGCGAGTGTGAGTTTCAGTTTGTCCGTTTGAAGGGTATGTGAGGTCACTTACTAAACGGTGCAATGCAGGAGAGCGATGTGTCGGTGTTCAAAATTCAAAAGTGATTAGTTTGGTGCTTTCCAACGAACCGGTAAGGGCTTGATCTCTCCGCGCTTGGTCATTTCAATGAGTTCGCGTTTCAAAATTTTGCCGCTGGCCGTGAGTGGAAAGGCGGGCATGACGATAAAGTATTCGGGCATGTCGTATTTTGATAAACCGACCTCGTGCAAGTGCTGTAAAACTTGTTGAGGATCAATGGTGGCGCCCGCCCGCTGCAAAATCGAGAGGCAGACGCGCTCGCCTAAGCGATCATCTGCGATCGGAAACACGGCGGCCTTCACGACATCCGGGTGTCTGTGCGTTAAGTCTTCGATTCTTGCTGGGTGGATGTTGTGCCCGCCACGAATAATCAAATCTTTTTTACGCCCGACGATTTGTAGACAGCCCTGTTCATCAAATACACCGAGATCGCCACTCATAAACCAGCCTGAGCGGTTAAAAGAATTTTCAGTGGCAGTTTGATCGTCAAAATAGCCAAGCATCAACAACCCACCGCGCCCGCCA
>CANKOW010000082.1 GCA_947484295.1 Alcaligenaceae bacterium
AAACTGCCAATTTTGAATTTGTATTCTTCAAGAAATGCAGGTAGGTTTTTGCCAGATAACCATCGACTGATCGTCTGGACGGGGCAGTCATTATTTCAATGGCACACCAACGCCTTGGTTGCGCCAAATGAAACACTCACAGATGAGCAAAAAAAGCGCGCTGGGTATTTTGTATTTCATCAAGACGCTTGGTGGCTCGTCAACGAGAGGTTGCTTGGCTTAATCAATGCTGCCGATAGAAGTGCGATACCGGTAGGTTCAAAGGTTATGTTGCAAGAAGGTACTCAATTACTGTTTGGCAAAGACTCAGGTGACCGCTTGGCCGTCGTGCAGCTCGTTCAAAATTAGACGATGTCCGACGACTTAACTGAAGATTGTTGGAAAATCTTGAATCTTGCCCCTGGCGCCGAGATCAGTGAAATTCATCTCGCTTTTGAACGGTTAAGACTGTCATGTCTGCCAAAGGAAAGAGACCGCTCGGCGCCCTTGAACGATGACACCAAAGAGCGCTTGCAACAACTCGACCGGGCTTTTTTTCTCGCGCTTGACTCAAAAACCACTAAAGTTTCGCTTTCAAACACGACTTTGACGGATCGTCTCGAGCCCACACTGCCTGTCACACAGCATGCTCCTTCACACCCTTTTGCGGATGCAACGGTTGGAGAGCGCAGCCGCCAAAAAAAGGATCACGGCAATCATACGACAACGGTCAGAACCACTCGGTTCTGCGCCATCTGCAAAGCACCACTCAAGAGTTGGCTTGTGACGAGCTTTTGTCCGCAATGTCAACCAGCACCTTTGAATAGTAAGACCACCTCTGAGCAAAATCACTCGATCGCGTCCGATGACCTAGTCAGCCCTCAAGAACGCAGTCGTTCGGTTGGCGGGCTTACCGCATCATTTGCCAGCCGAGCCCTGATGGGTGCTCAATGGATTGCCACACACATAAGCATTGCGCTGGTTTTTATTCGTTATCTATTTGAAAAGCTCTTCAACTTTGCCAATCGACTCCAAGCTATTACACGAGAGATTGCAATTCGGATAGGCGTTGCACTCGTTTTTAGTCGCCAAATGCTTGAGAAATTCTCCAAACTGCATTTCGGGCTCTGGGCTTTATTAGGTTGTACGCTCACACTTGCGATTGTTTGGCTTCGTAACACGCAAAGCGGCGGCTCGGGCTTCAACAGTCACACTGGCGGCGAAGCAGTTACCGGGATCATGTTTGGCATTCTGATGAAATACCTGTTGCGTCTGCTCATGAAATACCCTAAGTGGTCACTCGGTTTTGGGTCGTTTTGCCTATATATGGAATACTTTCGTTAATTTTTTGCCTTCCAAAATCTTTACACGCTGTCAAAATGGCCACAGAGAACCACAAGCAAGACCTCGCCGAAGAGTGGTGGGAGATCTTAACGATCAGTCCGGACGCCTCGGTGCGCGACATCCATCAAGCGTATGAGACGTTACGGATGTATTATTTACCGATTAATCGAGACCGGTCAACACCGATTAGTGCAGAGGCGACTGAGCAACTTCAAAAGCTTGACCGTGCGTTTCGCATGGGGTTGGATTCAAAAACTCCTAGTGCGACGCTAGGCAAAACGACATCAAGCAAGACAAGCACGAAGGTCGCAAGCAAGACCACCACAAAGGCATCCAGTAAATCGAGCACGCAAGCTGCACCCCAGGCGCCAACAGGCGAAAAGGATCCCTTTAACTCTGTCGTTCAAGACTGGACCAAAGCATCTTCACAGAGTCCGTTGCCAAACACCTCCGGCTCAACTGCAAATACGCAAGCCGGAGCATGGCCTCATACGACTGGCGATACCCAGAACACAAGGTCCAACAAAAAAAAGTCAACGACTACCGACACGAAAAGCTCAAAAAAGAGTAGCAGCGGCTATTGGTGGTTGTTCATCATTGTCGTTTGCGGGATTGGGGGATACCTATTTGGTAGCGACTCTAAGCCTGCGAGTTCAAGTACAAATCGCAATAGTGGCACTGCGCCACCGCCCCGCGCAGTCCCGAGTCAAGCCCCAGCCCAAACACCACCACCGCAATACAACCCATCGCCAATTATGGCAGATGCGTTGGTCGTAGCGCTGCAACAAGAGCTCAATAGAAGAGGTTTCAATGCGGGGGTCGTCGATGGCTTGATCGGCCCTCAGACGAGTAGTGCCATTAGTGCTGCTCAAAGCTCTTTCAATATGTTTATCGATGGTAAACCAAGTGAGGCACTATTAAGAGCGTTAAGGCGGAATTGACTTCACATCCCTCTAAAGAATCAGTCGTGGATGAAGCTTGGTAGGGGATATTGCGTATCAACCAGCACGAGTCCCTTCCGGATATCCACCGTTAGTATGAAGAGCAGCGGCTGTCTTATGTACCTAGCGGTGCAGGCTGCTCTATTCCTTTAAGAACCGATACAAACGAACGCTTACAAGAACTCGATCGCGCGCTCCGCCTGGCGCTTGAGTCAAAAACCGACCTAAAGAAATCGAGCGTTTTACTTTCATGTGCCCGTAGCTACATATTGCTTCAGCCGGCTTAAATAAGTACAATGTACATATGATCTTAATCCAATTCGACTGGGATGTTCGTAAAGCAGCTGCTAATTTAAAGAAGCACAAAATTTCATTTGAAGAAGCCAAGTCGGCTTTCTATGATGAGCGAGCGAAATTAATTGATGATCCAACTCATTCTGCCGACGAAGAAAGATTCATTTTACTAGGGCTCAGCCATTTGCTTCGGATCGTTGTTGTGTGCCACTGCTACCGGAGTCACGACAATATCATTCGAATTATTTCGGCTCGAAAAGCAACCACCCAAGAATTAAAAGCTTACCAAAGGTGACTTATGCGCAAAGAATATGATTTTTCTAAAGCTCGCAAAAATCCGTACGCATCGCAGTTAAAAAGACCAATAACGATTCGACTGGATGAAGACTCGGTCACTTACTTTAAAACCATCTCAGAGGAAGTTGGGATTCCCTATCAAAGTCTGATTAATCTCTATTTGAGAGACTGTGCAGCATCACATAAGAAGCTGAACCTCAGTTGGAAATAGTCTGGGTATCGCATTGGCCATATTAGAGCCTTGTTCACGGCCACGAAACGACCTCTTAAAAAGAAACGCCCTACAGACATAGGGCGTTTCTTTTACTAAACTTGCGTGTGCAAGCTATGTTGCATCAATAATATCAACCCACCGCAGTGCGCACTGAAGCCATCGACATCAGCTTAAGTCTTGGACCCGCCTTCATCATCTGACCCGGTAACTGGCGCCCAACGATCTTCTCGACTTCTTTTGCGACCAAAATCAGTTTGTCGAGATCAATGCCGGTGTCGTAGCCGCACTCTTGCAACAGGTATACCAAGTCTTCGGTACAAATGTTACCTGTGGCACCTGGCGCAAAGGGGCAACCGCCCAAGCCTGCGATCGAGGATTCGTACTCAAGCACGCCCAGTTGCAAACCGTTCATCACGTTAGCTAAGCCCACGCCGCGGGTGTTATGAAAATGCAATGCGATTTGCACATCAGGAAATTTATTGCGCACAGCTTCAACCGTGCGCGTGACGACCGGTGGTGTTGCCATGCCGGTTGTATCGCCAAAACCAATGCGACGGATACCATGGGCGTGATAGGCGCCCACGATCTTCAAAATGTTACTGATCGGCACATCACCTTCAAACGGGCAACCAAAGGCAGTGGCTAAACCACCGTGCATGCCAATGCCCCATTGATTCGCGATTGGCACGACTTGTGCAAAATCTGCAATCGCTTCGTCAATCGTTTTATTCAGATTGGTTTTGCAATGGCTTTCGCTGGCCGAAATAAAGCCAACCATCACATCGGCCTTAGCGGCTGCGGCACGCTCAGCGCCGCGGGCATTAGGCACCAACACGGCGAGTTTGACGCCAGGTTTACGCTGCACTTGTGCCATGACATCAGCGGCGTCAGCCAACTGCGGCAAAGCGCGTGGCGATACAAACGATGTGGCTTCAACGCTGCGCAAGCCAGCGTCGATTAACGCGTCGATTACAGCGACCTTATCAGCAACGCTGATCTGCTCTTTCTCAGCCTGAAAACCATCACGCGTACCGACTTCGGTAATAGTGACAAAACGTGAACCTGTTGCGCTCATAAAATGCCTCGTATGTTTTTAGTCAATCAATGAATACTTCATATTTAAACCGAACTTTCTGAATGCCTGCCTAGGGTGCTGCCCTTGGGCCCTTATTTAGATTCTAGCCACATTCACAAGCGGCGCACCTGACAATGTCGTTTGATCGTCTCGGCCACCTGTTTTATCTGATCTCAATTAAATCACGCCCTTTGCTTTCAAGGCGTCAATCGCTTCATTCGTCATACCAAGCTCGGTCAATACCCCAATATTATCCCCCCCCAGATTTGGCGGCGGCCGATACATTTTGCAAGGGTCATCGCTAAATTTAATCGGAAACCCCAGCACATCCAAGCGGCCGTGATCCGGATGCTGAATCGTCAGCCGCATCTGCTGATGCTGTGTCTGCGGATCAGCAAAAGCCTCTTGCACGTTTAATACCCGGCCACACGGCACGCCTGCCTGATTCAAAACCTCGATCCAGTGCGCGATCGGTTTTTCACCAATTTTGACGTTGATCTCGGCATTAATCTGTTTGCGGTTTTCAAATCTAAGCTTGTTGTTTAAAAACTCGGGGCGCTCGCGTAAGTGATCTAACCCCAATACGGTCAAGAGCTTTGCGTACACCCCGTCGTTGCTGGGCGCTAACGCCACTTGGCCATCGGCCGCCTCAAACATCCCGTAAGGCGATACCAACGCATTATCGTTACCGGTGCGTGCAGGCAGCTTACCTGTCGCAAAATAGTTTGAGGCCAAAAACGACATCACGCTAGTCATGCTGTCGGTCAGTGAAGTCGTGACCTCTTCGCCCTGCCCGGTACGCTCACGGCGCAGCAAAGCGGCCATAATCCCCATCGCGGCATACATGCCCGACAATAAATCCGAGATCGGCGGTGCGGCGCGCATTGGGGGCTCGCCTTCATCGCCGTTCACACTCATGAAGCCACTCATGGCCTGCGCAATAAAGTCAAATGACGGCCGCTCGGCATAGGGGCCGTCTAAACCAAAACCAGTTAGGTTGCAGCTGACGAGATCGGGTTTGATTTGACGCAAGGCCTCACGCCCAAAACCCATCGTCTCCATCACGCCAGGCCTAAAGTTATTCACCACTACATCAGCTGTCGCCAACAATTTTCGCAAAATGTCTTTGCCCTCTTCGCTGCGCAAGTCAATGGCCAACGAACGCTTGTTACGGTTGAAGGTTGCGAAGTAATACGAAAACCCATTGGGTGACTCACCCTGCTTGCGCACCGGGTCGCCTTTGCCGGGCGTTTCGATCTTGATGACCTCGGCACCCATATCGGCCAAAAACATCGTGCAAAACGGGCCCGACACGATACGGGTTAAATCGATGACACGGATTCCTTGCAGTTGCATAGCGGGGTATTGCCTTTTTCTTGGCCCTTGAGTCTGTGTGGCGACTCAAGGGTGCTTGAAGCTTAGCCTCATTACAAAGTTGACCTTGAACTATTGCAACTTGATCCCAGAATCTTTAACGACTTTGCCCCAACGTGCAAAATCGGTTTTGACAAACTCTGTATAAGTTTCAACTGAGCCACCCACCACATCCACACCGACAGATACGATTTTTTCTTTCACGTCGGATTGCTGTAGCGCGCGGTTGAATTCGGCATTTAACTTTTGCACGATTGGCATCGGTGTGCCGACCGGCACAAAAATCCCGACCCAAATACTGCCATCCATACCAGTCGCACCCGACTCTGCAAGTGTTGGTGTGTTCGGCAACAGGTTGGCGCGTGTTGCTGCGGTTACAGCCACCGCATGCAACTTACCCGTTTTAACTTGTGGCAATACCGAACCTAGCGATAGCAAGGCAACGTCAACGTGGCCACCCATCAGATCGGTGAGCGCAGGCGCTGCACCTTTATAGGCGGTGTTCACCAAATTGATCTTCATGGCCTTTTTATATTGCTCGCCCAGCAAATCACCAAAGGTCCCTGCGCCGGCAGTGGCCCAACGCAAACCTTCAGTAGTCTTGCCCTTGGCAATCATGTCGGCTGGTGTGCGAATCGTTGAGGTCGTGGCACTCACAATCGCACCAGGCGTGATCGTCAAGTGAACGACCGGCGTAAAGCTTTTAAGAGTGTCGTAGCCCACGCTTGGGTTTAGCCAAGGGCTCACCATCACGCTATCGGTTTGCGCCAATAATAAGGTGTAGCCATCAGGCGCACTTTTTGCGACTGCCTCGGCGGCAAGGTTGCCGCCCGCGCCGGGTCGGTTTTCTAGGATGACAGTCCACTTGGTCAGTTCGGCCACTTTAGTGCCCACCACACGACCCACAAAATCAGTGCCGCCCCCTGGGGGATACGGAATAACGAGTCTGATGGACTTATTGGGATAGTCTTGCGCGAGGCTGGGCTGCGGTAATGCCAAACAGGCAGCGCCCGCGGCAACGAGTAAGGCTAGCAGTCGATTGCTTTTCATCACTTTTTGTCTCCTGATGGATGGCGCGTTTAGCTGCGCTCTTTTGTCGATTCGCGTCGTGTTAAAGGTTGATCTGATCCATTCTAACCCCTTGTTTCGGCAGCATGAACGCAGGCCCGCCAAGAAGGTCTGATTGATCATTTCACTTAAGAAACTTTTTTGTATGTTAAGCAAATAGTTACGTAAGTATTTGTTTATACACAATAAAAATCGCAAGCCGATCTTTCTAGCAACGGGCAAACGCTAAAAGTCGCTCGTACTCGCCAGTGTCAGCGGCGCGCGCAAATAGTACCCGCCAGGGGTTGCGCGGGTCGGCCGTGGCGATTCGAAACGGGGTAAGTCTTTAGCGCTGGGTCAACTCACGCCAGCAGCGTGCGCCTGTTCGTCTGCGTGGTACGACGATCTGACCATTGCCCCGACTGCGGCGTGGTTAAAGCCCATGGCATAGGCTTCGCGTTCGAACATTTTGAACGTGTCGGGGTGCACATAGCGCAGCACCGGTAAATGGTGCTGCGACGGTTGCAAGTACTGACCGATGGTGAGCATTTCAACGTCGTGGGCGCGCATGTCGCGCATCACTTGAAGGATTTCGTCGTCGGTCTCGCCCAAGCCAAGCATCAACCCCGATTTGGTCGGCGTGCCAGGATGGCGTTTTTTAAACTCTTGTAATAGCTTTAACGAATGCGAATAGTCTGAACCAGGGCGCGCCTGCTTATACAAGCGTGGCACGGTTTCTAAATTATGGTTCATCACATCAGGCGGGCCGCCATCTAAAATTTCAAGCGCGCGGTCAAGCCGCCCTCTGAAATCAGGCACCAAGACCTCGATACGGGTCACAGGAGATAACTCACGTACTTTTTGAATACATTCAACAAAATGGGCTGCGCCGCCATCACGTAAGTCGTCTCGATCAACCGAGGTAATCACCACGTAGGTCAACTTAAGCGCGGCAATCGTGCGCGCCAGGTTCATGGGTTCGTCAACGTCAAGCGGATCAGGACGGCCATGACCGACATCACAAAACGGGCAACGACGGGTGCACTTGTCTCCCATGATCATGAAGGTGGCGGTACCTTTACCAAAGCATTCGCCAATGTTGGGGCACGACGCCTCTTCGCAAACCGTGTGCAGGTTGTGTTCGCGCAAAATTCGCTTGATGTCATAAAACCGCGAGCCCGCTGGCGCGGCTTTCACACGAATCCATTCAGGTTTTTTCAGGCGCTCGGCCGCCACCACCTTAACGGGGATGCGAGAGACTTTGTCGTGTGCCTTCTGTTTCTGCGTTGCGTCGTACGTCACGGTAGTGCCCTAAACGTTAGATGCGTATTTTAACTGCTCAAGGTCGTTTTCTAGAAGATGACCACATCACGCTAACAATCGCCCATCTGTAAGCCGCACCGTTTGATGATTTGCTGAGCCAAGGCCTGCGCCACCTCATCCCATTGAGCTTTTACCCCACAACTTGCCATGCTGACGATCTGCAAACCCGCATAGCCGCAAGGGTTGATGCCTTCAAAGGGGGCCAGATCCAGATCAAGGTTTAGCGCCAGGCCGTGATAGGTACAACCCTGCTTCACCTTGATCCCGAGGGCCGCCATCTTGGCTAAATCTTGCTTACCAGGAACATAGACCCCTGGTGCGCCTGGCTTGCGACAGGCCTGGTCGATACCGTAAAGGGCTAGCGTGGCGATTAACGATTCTTCGAGTTCAAAGACCAGTTGTTTGATATAGCGCCCAGAGCGTTTCAAATCGGTCAACACGTAGGCCATAATCTGACCAGGGCCGTGATAGGTGATCTGCCCGCCGCGGTCAGTTTTTATGACTGGGATATTGCCCGGGTTCAACAGATGCTCGGGCTTGCCCGCTTGGCCTTGGGTGTACACCGGCAAGTGCTCAACCAACCAGATTTCATCTGGGGTTGTAGCCGTACGATTGTTGGTGAACTCTTGCATAGCAGCCCACACCGCTTGGTAATCGGTAGGGCGAGGCCAAGTGCGGATCACAGGCTCACCGCTTGCCGCACTACAGCACTACCGAAACAGCAGGGTGCGCGTGCAAGGCACGATACAAACCATCGAGCTGTGGGCGCGAGGTTGCGCGCACCGTGAATGTTAAGCCCAGATAATTGCCTGCTTTGCTGGGCCGGCGTTCGATCGTTGCGAGATTAAAGCTTGGATCGAACTCAAGCACAATTGCTGTGAGCTCTTCGACCAAATCGGGCACAGCCTTACCCATTACCTTGATCGGAAAATCCGAAGGATACTCAATCAGCGATTCGTCTTCAGACTGCGATATATTCATAATGCAAAGATAGTCGGATAGTCGGGCCGGCGAAAACGCCGGCGCCCTGCGAGCAACTTGTGACTGATTACAAGAGTGCGGCAATACGCGCATCGTAGGCTGCGCGCAGCCGCTGATACACGCCACCAGGCTTACCTTGCCCCACGGGCTTGCCATCGAGCTCAACAATCGGCAACACTTCGCGCGTAGCAGATGACATCATCAGTTCGTCGGCGTTGTTCACCTCGTCTTGCGTGACCACGCGCAACTCAAACGGGATCCCCATCTCGGTGGTCAGCTCTTGTAGCAAGCCATAGCGAATCCCTTCAAGAACCAAATTATCTTTTAAGGGGGCAATCAACTTACCGCTTTTAGCCACCCAAATGTTGCACGAAGCACCTTCAGTCAAATTGCCATTGCGAAACTGAATCACTTCATCCACACCGGCGTCAACGGCAGCTTGTTTAGCCAGCACGTTACCCAATAGCGATACTGATTTGATATCGCAATGCAACCAGCGCATGTCCGGGATGCTCACTGCGCGTAACCCTTTTTCGCGTACAGCCGCCGTAGGCGGAGTCATGGGCGCCACCATACCAAAAATCGTTGGGCTGACAGTGGGTACCGGAAAAGCATGATCGCGCTTCGCCACGCCGCGCGTAATCTGCAGATACACCATGCAGTTCTTTTCGGGCGAGCGGCTGAGCAAATCTTTAACAAGGGCTTCCCATTGAGTAAGCGACATGGGCTGTTGAATCTCAAGTTTCGTCAAGCTGCGCTCTAAGCGCGCCAGATGTTCTTTCATCCGAAAGAGTTTGCCGTGGTACACCGGCACCACTTCGTAGATACCATCGCCAAAGATAAAGCCACGATCAAGGACAGAGACTTTAGCTTCAGACAGGGGCCCGAAGTTTCCGTTCAAATAAACAATCGGGTCACCCGAGACGCCTTGAATCAACATATTCTGAACCATTTCACTATCCTTGTTTTTGAATTTTTTTATCTAAACCACAGTCTGATCGAATCCGACCAGCGCCCGACCACACCTGCACGTTCAACTGGATTAATCACCTCAAGCGGTTCAGTGCGCAGCAATTTGTCTTCGAGCATCAGACTAAGCGTACCAACTTTTTGGCCTTGTGCCAGCGGCGCAAATAATGGATCTGGTCGCTTAGCTACTGGCTTCACATCGCCAGCCTTGCCGCGCGGTACAGTTACCCACAGCGGCTCAGCCACGCCAAGTTTAGTGTTTTCGGTTTTACCTTGCCATACACGCGCTTCGACCGCAACCTGTGCTTTATCAAAAATTTTGATCGTTTCAAAATTTTGGAAAGTCCAGTTTAAAAGCTTGAGGCTTTCTTCAGCGCGCGTGGCCATGCTATCTGAGCCAACCAACACAGTGATTACGCGACGATCACCACGCTTAGCCGTCGCCACCAAACAATAGCCAGCACCTTCGGTGTGACCTGTTTTCATGCCATCTACTGAAGGATCGGCCCACAACAAACGATTGCGATTCGGTTGCTTGATCTTGTTGTATGTGAATTCGCGCAAAGAATAATACGGAAAGTATTCAGGATGATCATTAATCATACGACGCGCTAACAAGGCCAGATCACGGACGGTGCTGAAGTGTTGTGAGTCAGGTAGGCCACCCGCGTTCGTGAAGTTTGTATTCTTCATACCTAGGCGCTGAGCCTCTTCGTTCATGAGCGTCACAAACGTGGCCTCAGTGCCCGAGATTGCCTCGGCCAAAGCAACCGAAGCATCATTGCCCGATTGAATGATGACGCCTTTGATTAGCTCATCAATAGTGACAGGCTTGCGCGGTTCGATGAACATACGTGAGCCACGCGTTTTCCAGGCCGCTTGCGACACATTAGCTTGTTGATCAAGCGTTATGCGCTTTTCTTTGAGCGCCGTAAAGGCCAAATACGCTGTCAAGATTTTGGTCAGTGAGGCCGGTTCAATTTTTTGATCGGCGTTTGACGACGACACAACCTGACCACTTGTCACATCAAGTGTGATCCAGGCTTTCGCGGCAATCGCGGGGGCAGCCACGCTGGATAATTCACCGACTTGAATTGGAGAGAGCGACGGTGGAGTGGTGGCAGAGATCGCTGCAGCTGAGGGCGCTGCGGGCTTTGGCTCAACCTTGGCGCTGGCCTTAGGGTCGCCCTTTGGCTTTGCCTTGGCATCGGCTTTAGGATCTGCTTTGGAGTCTGTTTTGGAGTCTGCGTTGGAGTCTGCTTTGGGATCTGCTTTGGCGTCGGTTGATTGGCCAGTTTTAGCCGTGGCACTCGTTGAAGCCTGAGCAAATGCATTAGTCGGGCTGTACAGCGTTGCTGCACTGAACACAATCACCGCGGCGATCGCAACAAAACGTGCAACAGGTTGCACAGTAAAAATCACTGGATTGATCATCAAAAACCCGCCGCCAAGTAAAGAACTCATTATAGGCAATCCACTATCGTCTGTGGCGTCTCTTAACACCTTGAAACACTTTACAGCGTATGCAAACGCGTTTGCACTAGTTGGCGCAAAATCAAAAGCTTGCCATGAAAAAAGTGCCCTGCCTCTGGGATCACCACAACCGGCATCCCCAGTGGCCGCGCCCAATCCATCACCTCAGATAACGGCACGACTTCATCGACCTCACCGTGAATCACCAACGCATCTTCAGGGGCCTTCACCTCGCTATGGCGAAACCGCATCGCTGCTGAGCCAGTCAACACCATGATACTAGGCAAGTTTTTTTGTAAGCGATCCCACTTGGCATAAAGCTGCACTGCGATGGATGTACCAAACGAAAAACCCCCCAATACCCAGGGCAACGCTGCAATCTCTGGGTATCGCACCCGAAATTGCTCAACCAACGCCGCCATGTCCAACAACTCGCCCTTCCCATGATCAAAGGCCCCGCCCGAGTCGCCAATGCCACGAAAGTTTGGACGGATGGCCAACAAGCCATGCTGCACACAAGCACGCGCAATAGTTGTCACCACTTTGTTGTCTCGGGTGCCGCCTTGCGAGGGGTTCGGGTGCAAGACAAGCGCCCAACCAACGGGTGGGCCATCTGGCCAATCCAGCGCGCAATCAATGACACCGGCTAAGCCGTCAAAAGTAGTCGTTTCAGTATAAGCAGGCATTATTAATCATCAAATTTTTTGTGGTAATCATTTTAGACGTTCGCGAAGACCGCATTGCACATGTCTACAGCTGTCGCGTGCCTTCTTCACGTTGAAGGTGCACTATCAACCATTGTGCCACTTGTTCGACCGCCTGTTCTGTCGCTTCTTTTAGGGCCTGGGCACCGCCCAACGCATCTTGTGTACCTGGTGGCACCTTAATATCGAGTATCTTCTGGCTCCCATCTCAGACGATCAACCTTACCTCACTACATAGGTTGGTAAGATGATTCTTATGACAGACCTCACTGACAAAAAAGGTAATGCTGATCTCCTGAAGCCAGAGGCGTTCGTCGAGCGTTTACGCTTGGCGCTACCTGGTTTTGGCTCGATTCAATGGCTCCAAGCAACCGGGTCCTCAAACGACGACCTTAGTCAACGCATCAAACTGGGTACGACCCACGCCATGCCCTGGTTATTAGGCGCACACACACAATGCGCAGCCCGAGGCCGTGCAGCGCGCCCTTGGCAGAACAAGGCAGGCGACACGCTCATGTTTTCTTGCGCCTTTGAGCCTGGCATCCCGCTTGCACAACTGCCCGGTTTATCGCCAGCGCTGGGCGTCGCAGCCTGTTTGGCACTCAGGCAACTATTTGCCCCGCTGATTGGGCCGCGTGCCAGCCAAGCACTTGGTCTCAAATGGCCCAACGACCTGCAATGGGGGTCGGGTAAGCTTGCCGGGATTTTGGTCGAAACAGCACAACGGCCGGGTGCCCGCCACCCTTGTCTGGTGGTAGGAATTGGTCTGAATTTACGAGGGGCACGCGAGCTGTCAACGCATTTGGCACGCGAGATTGCGGACGTGTCTGAAATCTTAGCCGGCGCGTCGGACGCATCGGGCTTAGGCACAACGGCCCTTTGCCCGAGCCAGATCGTAAGCGCCATTGCCCAAGCTTGGCAAAAGGCCTTAGACGTCTACGCCACAAAGGGTTATGCTGCCTTTCAGGATTTGTTTCAGTCAGTCGATGTCCTTGCTCGCATGTCAGTCGACATTGTGGATCAGGGTCGCACCCTGCAAACCGGTGTCGCGCAGGGTACTGATTCAACGGGACGGCTACTTGTACAAACCGATAGCGCAGTGGTGCCCATTTTGGTCGGGGATGTCTCAGTTAGACGCCAGTCAGGCTCTGGGCCTGCCGCAACACTTAAAGGCATTTAATGATCGTATTGCTTGACGTTGGAAACAGTCGAATCAAACTCGGTTGGCATCATCCTGCCATGGGGCGCGAAGCTGCCGTGCACGCGATGGCGTTAAGCCCGCTGACGCAACTGCCCGATTCGTTACGCAAATGGCTCAGCACGCTTCCGGTTCAACCGCGCGAAGCACGTGGCGTGAATGTTGCCGGGCACGTTGTCGCACAATTGATTGAACAGGCACTGGCCGAGGCCGGCTGTCCGATTCAATGGGTCTTACCTACGACTGCACACTTGGGCGTGCGCAATGCCTACGATAAACCATCGCAACTAGGTGCT
>CANKOW010000083.1 GCA_947484295.1 Alcaligenaceae bacterium
ATACGACGCTCGTCTTCGGTCAGCCCCGTAGGGTTTTTCCAGAGTGCGATGTCGCGCGACATATTGATCTCTTGCGGCATCCAGTGGTTGGCGCAAGTGGCGATGTATTTTTCCCAGGCCCATTTATATTTAAACGGCACGAGTTGATTAACATCGGTTTGGCCATTGATGATGCGTTTGTCGGCAGCGTTGACACGTGTTGCCTTGTTGGCAGCGACTGGTGATCCTTTTAGGCCAAGTGTCGGTAAGACAGAGTCGCCAAACACGCCGCTCGCGGCGCGTGAGGGTAATGAGGCGGCCATCGCTTGTGCGAGTGCCGCAGGGGTCAAGCCTGCGCTTGCAAGTGGGGCAGGTTGAGTGGCGGGTTCGTCGTTCCAGGTCAGCATTATTTTTTCTCGGTCACATTATTGGCAGGCTTCGCACTCTTCAAAACCTGGATCACCAGGTCTCATGGTGCAGGCTGCGCCTAAGATTTCGGGTTCGGGCATTGCTTGGGCCGTAGCCATTGCAAACGTACCACTGGTTGAGCCGGCACCCGCTGCGTTGACCGCGTTGAGTTCTCCGCCGCGACCGGTTGATTTTTCAGCACTGGTGGCACCAAGCGTGCGCAGGTAGTACGTAGTTTTTAAACCACGCAGCCATGCAAGCTTATACGTGTCGTCAAGTTTTTTACCTGAAGCCCCTGCCATATAAATATTTAGTGATTGCGCTTGATCAATCCATTTTTGTCGGCGCGCAGCGCACTCAACAATCCAGGTGGGTTCAACTTCAAACGCAGTGGCGTATAGGGCTCGCAAATCCGCGGGGACGCGATCGATGCGGGATAAGCTGCCGTCGAAGTACTTCAAGTCGGCGACCATCACTTCATCCCATAGGCCCAGTTTCTTGAGGTCGCGAACAAGGTGTTCGTTGACCACAGTAAACTCGCCGGAGAGGTTCGATTTAACGTACAAGTTTTGATATGTTGGTTCTATACATGCAGACACTCCAATAATATTCGATATTGTTGCGGTTGGGGCAATTGCAACGCAATTAGAGTTACGCATGCCGTGTGTTTTGATGCGTGCGCGCAACGAATCCCAATCGAGCGTTGTTGATTCATCAACTTCAACATAGCCACCGCGATGTTCGCGCAGCAGTGCGATTGAATCGTGAGGCAAGATCCCGCGCGACCACAACGAACCATCAAAGCTCGCGTAGCGGCCGCGTTCTTTAGCGAGTTCACTTGAGGCGCTATAGGCGTAATAACAAACGGTTTCCATTGAGCGATCTGCGAATTCGATTGCGGCTTGTGTGGCGTAAGGCACACGCATCGCGTGCAAACAATCTTGAAAACCCATAATGCCTAAGCCAACGGGGCGATGGCGCACGTTTGAATTGCGCGCTTTAGCGACAGCGTAGTAGTTGATGTCGATGACGTTGTCGAGCATACGCATCGCAATTTTAATTGTGCGTTGTAGTTTGTCTTGATCGAGCGACTGGGTGCCGTCAGCGTTGTGCTTAAGGTGCGCCAGCAGGTTGACTGAGCCCAGGTTGCATACCGCGATTTCAGAGTCGTTGGTGTTTAACGTAATCTCTGTGCAGAGGTTTGAGCTGTGCACCACGCCAACATGCTGCTGTGGCGAGCGAATATTGCATGGGTCTTTGAACGTAATCCAAGGATGGCCAGTTTCAAACAGCATTGACAGCATTTTGCGCCACAGGCTTGTCGCTGGCATTGTCTTGTGCAGTGGCAGATCGCCGCGTGCGGCCTTCTCTTCGTAGCCAACGTAGGCTTTTTCGAAGGCCGCGCCCACTTTGTCATGCAGGTCTGGGCAGTCTGAAGGTGAAAACAGTGTCCAGCTGCCATTTTCGAGCACGCGTTTCATGAACAGATCAGGGATCCAGTTTGCAGTGTTCATGTCGTGCGTACGACGACGCTCGTCGCCGGTATTTTTGCGCAGATCGAGAAACTCTTCGATATCTAAATGCCACGTTTCTAGGTAGCAGCAGACTGCGCCCTTGCGCTTGCCACCTTGATTGACGGCCACAGCGGTGTCGTTGACGACTTTCAAGAACGGAACGACGCCTTGGCTTTCACCGTTAGTGCCCTTGATGTGGCTGCGCATGGCGCGAACGGGAGTCCAGTCATTGCCCAAACCGCCCGCGTATTTTGCTAGCAAGGCGTTTTCTTTGATGGCCTCGTAGATGCCGTCAAGGTTGTCTGAGACGGTTGTCAGGTAGCAAGACGAGAGCTGTGAGTGCAGGGTACCGGCGTTAAACAGTGTGGGCGTTGAGCTCATGAAGTCAAACGACGACAGGATCTGATAAAACTCGATGGCGCGCGCTTCACGATCAATCTCGGCAATGGCCAAGCCCATGGCGACGCGCATGAAGAACACTTGGGGTAGCTCAATGCGTTGGCCGCGCAGGTGTAAAAAGTAGCGGTCGTACAAAGTTTGCAGACCAAGGTAATCAAACTGTAGGTCGCGGCTGGCATCTAGCGCCGCTGCCAGACGTGGCAAATCAAAGCGCGAGAGGTCGGGGTTCAGTAACCCGCCTTCAACGCCGCGCTTGATGAACTGTGGAAAATATGTGGCATATCGGGTGTTCATCTCTTCTTGTGCCACTTCTTCGCTTAGGACTTCTTTGCGGATTGTGTGCAGCAATAAGCGAGCCGTAACTTTGCTGTAGGCGGGATCGTTTTCGACCATGGCGCGTGCAGCCAAAATGGCCGATTTGTAGACTTCGTCGACGGGTACGCCGTCGTACAGATTTTTGAGCGTTTCTTTTTGAATCGTAGCTGTGTCAACAAACTCGCCTAAGCCAAAGCCTGCAGCTTCGATCGTGGCTTGTAGTTTGGCCAGATCAAGTGGCTTACGTACGCCATTTTCAACCACATTTAGGGTCGGGGCCTCGGTTGGACCTTGTTCGGCCTTGCCTTTAGCGCGTTCTTGCGAACGACGTTCGCGATACAGCACATATGAGCGGGCAACATCGTGCTCGCCCGAGCGCATCAACGAAAGTTCAACCGCGTCTTGGATGTCTTCAATGTGAAAGGTGCCGCCATTTGGCCGGCTGCGCACCAACGCGGCCACGACCTGATGGGTTAGAGAGTCAACGAGCTCGCGCACGCGCGCTGAGGCGGCGCCTTGCCCGCCATTGACGGCCAAAAAGGCTTTGGTCAAGGCAATACCAATTTTGCTGGGCTCGAAATTCACGACGGCGCCGTTGCGGCGAATGATGTGATATTGCGTCCACGCGGCCTCGTTGATGGGCATCGCGGTGGCGATGAACTGCGGTTGAGCGGCTTGGCGCTCGACGGGGTTTGTAGTTGTTTGCATAAAATTATGGCTCCTGCGTTGCAGGCGTGGCACGCGCCACGCTAAAAAATCGGTAAGGGCGTTCGTTTGGTCGGTACTGCGATCGTGTTAACGGTCATCAATCTGTCACGATTACCTTCAACAGGATATTTTTGTCGAGAGGCGGGGGACGAAGATTAACACTACATATGGTGTTTTTAAGAACTATCTGTACTAATTCTAGTGGTTCGTGCGTATATGCGCAATAGTCATATTTCAAATTGACTGATTAGTGTTAACCCTTGAAACGATTAAAAAAAATAGGGTGTGAAATGAAGCGAAGTAAGCACTTCGCAGGATACCTATGCAGAATTTGGATATCCCCCGAACTTGGGATATCCAAATTTGTTTTTTGATTTGAACAAAGTGTGGCGAAAATGCAAAAAAAAAGGTTTTACGCTGCAATTTCGATGTAAATGATGTGTGGACCGCGTGGTTTTGCTGCAATATGTCGGGGTCACCTCTAGATATTTTTAGTGGTGCGATCAATGTCCGCGCACGAACCGCTTTTTAAGGCGGGCGGCATTTTCGAGTTGATAGAGATAACATTAGTTGGGGCGGCAATGTTTGATCGGGGCGTGGGCAGATGGTTGGTGTTTGGCTGCTTGGGGTTGCTAGCAGCCTGTGGAATCCCCCGGCCCCCTGATTCGGCGTTGATCTTGGCCCCTGACGGTCTAATCGAACCTGTCTGTGTGATGCCCCCGGCGCAGCATCCCTTGATTGGTAGCTGGTATGTTGTGCGCAAGCAAAGTGGGGTGGCGGGCGAGATCCAAACGCTATTGACGCTCTCTGCTGACGGCAAAATGCGGCAGCAGACGCGGGTCAAGCAGGGGCGCAACATTCGCTCTGAGTTGCGTGAGACGGGTTGCTGGGATGCGCCAGCCGGCAAGCTAGTGGCGCGGGTGAGTCGCTCCAACGGTGAGTTGGTAGATTATCGGGATCCGGTTTATACCAACACCTACATTGTTGAGCGCAATGACTCGACTCGGCTGACGTATCGTGAAGATCGGCCTAATAGTCGGCCTGAGGTGGCGCAAAAGGTGCCGGCGAGCTTCAGGCTGCTTTAGTTTCTAGTCAAGTTAGATGTTGGCTAGGCGGGCTAGCACTGTTTCTTTGCCTAATATTTCTAAGACTGCGTCTACGGCTGGGGTTTGGGCCGTGCCGGCTACAACTACGCGTAGCGGGATGGCGAGTTGGGGCATTTTTAGAGCGTGGGTGGCCAGCACGGTTTTGATTAGGGCGCCTAGGGCTTCGCGGGACCAGGGGGTTTGGGCGGCTTGGGCCGCAAAATCTTTTAAGGCGTTGCGGGCGGTGTCGGTCAGGTGTTGGGCGATGAGGTCGTCTGCGGCGGGCGTGAACGGGCCGCAAAACAGCATGGCGCCGTCGGCTAGTTGTTCTAGGGTCTCGGCGCGGTCTTTTAATAGTTTGACGACGGCTGATAGGTCGACTTGGGCCGGGTTGCCGCCGCGGACGGTGATGCGGGGGGTTACGATTTGCGCAAGGGCGCTGTCGTCGCTTTGCTTAATATAGTGTGCGTTTACCCAGTTAAGTTTTTTTGGATCCCATTGGGCTGCTGACTTAGAGAGGTGCTGGGGGTCGAACCACTCAACGAGTTGGGCGCGTGAAAATAACTCGTCGTTGCCGTGGCTCCAGCCGAGGCGAGCCAGATAATTAATCATGGCCTCGGGCAGGTAGCCGTCTCGATCGTATTCCATGATGCTCACAGCACCGTGGCGTTTTGAGAGTTTTTCGCCGTCGGGGCCTAAGATCATTGGTACGTGGCCGTACTCGGGGACGGGGGCGCCAAGTGCTCGCAAAATTGTGATCTGTCTTGGGGTGTTGTTGACGTGGTCATCGCCGCGCAAGACGTGGGTGATGCGCATATCCCAGTCGTCAACGACCACGCAAAAATTGTAGGTAGGGGTGCCATCGGAGCGGGCGATGACTAGATCGTCAAGTTCGGTGTTCTCAAAACTGATCGGGCCTTTTACTAGATCGACCCAAGCGGTTGCACCGTCTTGGGGGCTTTTGAAGCGCACGACGGGTTTGCGATCGGCTGGCACTGGCGGCAGGGTCTTGCCGGGCTCAGGGCGCCAGGTGCCGTCGTAACGTGGCTTTGCACCCTTGCTGCGTGCAAGGTCACGCATGGCTTCGACTTCTTCGTTTGAGCTGTAGCAATGGTAGGCGGTGCCGGCGGCCAGCAGGCTTGCGACTACAGTGCGGTAGCGCTCCATGTGCTGCATTTGATAGAACGGGCCTTCATCTGGGGTCAAACCCAGCCAGTTCATGCCGTCAAAAATAGCCTGCACTGCCTCAGGGGTCGAGCGTTCGAGGTCAGTGTCCTCAACGCGCAAAATAAACGTGCCACCAAAGTGACGTGCGAACGCCCACGAAAATAGTGCGGTGCGCGCGCCGCCCAAGTGAAGAAAGCCCGTGGGCGAGGGCGCAAAGCGCGTGCGAACCGAGGTTAAAGCAGGGGTCATAAGTGAGGCAATTAGAGTTTAGAGAAATACAAAAAATATAAGAAAATGCGATAGCGTCAGCACATACAATTAGAACTTGAGTGCGACCTCTCTCGCGGTATCACCCAAACCGAGTGCGATGTCGCCAAGCTTAAGCGATTGTAAAACGCACTCACCGGCTCAGGTATGAGCTGGTGCGGTCAAGGTACCTGCTTAAAGGCCGTCAAAGGCCTAGACTAAGACGCTTTGTAAAAACTGCGAAATATCAGCGATCTCTTCAGGGCAAACAGAGTGCGGCATTGGGTAGGTGTGCCACTGCATCGGGTAGCCAAGTTCTTGAAGCTTGGCGCGTGAGACTTCGGCGCGCTCGGGCGCAACCACCGGGTCGTAAGTGCCGTGCGCTAAAAAAATTGGGGTAGCAAGATTTGCTGACTGATGTTCGGCCTGAGCCAAGTCGGCTAAAGGCAAATAGCCCGACAGACCCATGAGACCAGCAAGTTTAAAGGGCACGCGGATGCCCGTGTGCAAGGTCATGGCGCAGCCTTGCGAAAAACCGGCCAGCACAATATTGGCACTTGGAACACCGCGCGCGTTTTCGCGAGCGATCAGCGCGAGAATCGCTTGTTCAGACAAACGAATACCTGCGTCATCTTCACGTTTTACAAGTTGAGGCGTCAAAATGTCGTACCACGAGCGCATTGCCATGCCACCGTTGATGGTGACGGGCTGAACGGTTGCGTGCGGAAACACAAAGCGCACTGCTTTGGAAGCGGGTAAACGCAATGCGGGCACGATGGGCGCAAAGTCGTTGCCATCGGCGCCGAGGCCATGCAGCCAAATCACACTGTGGGTGGGCGCGGGGCCCGTTTCGTGCTCAACGCACTCAAGCAAGGTGTTGTCGTTCATGGTGCTGTGTCAGGATCCTGTAGGGTTTTAAGCGCCTGAAATAAAGCGCGATAGTGTTTGCGCAAAGGGTCTTGGCCACGCCGCAGATTTTCGTTTGCAGCAGCCTCTTTGCGTCCTTCGCGTATCAAGGTGCGCAGCTGTTGAATATCCGCCTGGGGATATTTTTGTAGCAGCACGGTAAAGGCCGCGTCATCTTTTATCAAGCGGTCACGCAAGGCCTCGAGCCGATGCATGGCCTGTGTTTGTTCGCGCGAGCCATTTTTCCAGGTATCGAGCTGGGCCCGAATCTGGTCGGCGGGTGCGTCGCGCATGAGTTTGCCAACAAAGTGCACTTGCCGCCTCAGGCCTTCGCGGGCTGTGGTGCGTTGCGCTAAGCGGATCGCCTCGTACAGTCGCTCAGAGAGCGGCAATTGCTTAAGCCGTTCGGGCGAGAGCTCGACGAGTTCTTTGCCAAGGTCGACCAAGGCAAGCATTTCGCGCTTGACGTGGGATTTGCTGGGGCCGTCATAAATTGAGACGGGCGCATCGTCAGGGGTTTCAGGTAAATCAGTCATCATAGGGCTATCATAAAGCCTCACGCGAATGGACCCCTAATGGCTACTTCAATTTCTTTTCTTCCCGTTGCCGAAAATCGCCCGATTTTCGAAGATTTAGTGACTCAAGCGCTTAAACACGCCAAAAGTTTGGGTGCAAGCGATGCCGCAGCCGAGGTCTCTGAGGCTCAAGGGCTGGCAGTCTCGGTACGTAAAGGTCAGGTTGAGACGGTCGAACAAACGCGCGACCGCTCGATGGACATTACAGTGTTTGCCGGGCAGCGGCGCGGTTCGGCTTCGACCTCTGATTTTTCACCGGCAGCGATGCGGCAGACGGTCGAGGCGGCCTGGCATATCGCGCGCTACACCGCAGAAGACCCGTCTGCTGGCTTGCCCGAGGCTGACTTGCTGGCTAGAGACGTCAAACATACTTTGCAGTTGCATCACCCGTGGGCGGTGAGTGTGGCGCAGGCCACTGAGCTTGCCGTCGTTGCCGAGCGCGCAGCACTAGATACCGACAAACGCATTTCCAATACCGAAGGCGCGGGCGTTGATACGCACGAAGGTCATTTTGTCTTGGGCAACACCCGCGGTTTTCTAGATGGTTATGCCTATTCACGCCACGGCTTGTCGGTGGCACCTATCGCAGGCCGCGGGCAGTCGATGCAGCGTGATTACTGGTACACCAGCGATCGTCGCGCCAACCGGTTGGCAGACCCCGCCGCGGTGGGCCGCTATGCTGCCGAGCGCGCTTTGTCGCGCCTGACTGCACGTCGAATTCCAACCGGACATTTTCCGGTGCTATTCGAGGCCCCCTTGGCGCTCGGCCTGGTCGGCGCGTTGACGCAGGCGATCAGCGGCGGGTCGCTCTATCGCAAGGTGAGCTTTTTGGTTGACTCGCTTGGAAAAAAGATTTTTCCGACGCATCTCTCTATTACTGAAGACCCACACATTAAAGGCGCCATGGGAAGTTCGCCGTTTGACGAAGAAGGGGTGCGTACGCAAGCCCGTGATCTGGTGCGTGACGGTGTGTTACAGGGCTATTTGTTGTCGACCTACACTGCGCGCAAACTAGGTATGACGACAACGGGTAATGCAGGTGGCTCGCATAATTTACAGCTCACTTCAAGCTTAACGCGCCGCAAAGACGACTTACCTGCCATGCTTCGCAAAATAGGCACCGGTTTGCTTGTGACTGAGCTGATTGGGCAAGGCGTGAACTACCTAACGGGTGACTACTCTCGGGGTGCCTTTGGCTATTGGGTCAAAGACGGCCAAATTCAGCACGCCGTGCAAGAGATCACGATCGCTGGCAATTTAAAAGACATGTTTAATCAAATCGTGGCAGTGGGTGCCGACACCATCACCCGTGGCAGTAAAACAACTGGCTCGATTTTGATTGAAAACATGGCGATTGCCGGGACATAGACCTTGCGCGGGGCTGGCTGACTAGGTAGGGCGCCCTTAATGCTGTCGGCCGGCTGTTAACTGAAACGCCGACTGACAAGTGGCCGGAGATAGGGCGCCCAGCGCTGCTTCAAGCCCAGTATGACAAGCGCCATTAGGTCAGCGGTTGCTCGTTCTGGCCGTAACATACACGGGCAAACACCTATAAACGCGCTGGTTTGAGTACGAAGTCAGCGGTGTAATATTCAAAGTTCTGAGCAACCCGAACTGCTCAAATCATTTTCAGGAGACTTCGAATGCAACGTCGTTCGTTTTTAAAGAAAGCCAGCCTTGGGGCTGTTGCTGGAAGTGCTGTTGTCGCAGCACCCGTTTTTGCACAAGATGCACCCACGTTGAGCTGGCGCTTGGCCTCGAGTTTCCCCAAAAGCCTTGACACGCTGTTTGGTACGTCTGAGCTTTTTTCAAAGTATCTGTCTGAAGCGACCGGCGGTAAGTTTTCTGTGCGTAACTTTGCGGCTGGCGAAATCGTGCCACCCTTTCAGGTGCTAGATGCCGTGCAAAAGAACACGGTCGAAATGGGGCATTCAAGCGGGTATTACTACATTGGTAAAAACCCCTCCTTGGCCTTTGATACCGCCGTACCGTTTGGGCTGAATTCGCGCCAAATAAACGCCTGGATGTATGAAGGCGATGGCATGAAACTGACGCGCGATGTCTATAAAGAGTACAACATCGTGAATTTCCCGTTGGGTAATACTGGTACCCAAATGGGCGGCTGGTATCGCAAAGAAATCAAAACGGTCGAAGATATCAAGGGCTTAAAAATGCGAATCGCCGGCCTCGCTGGCGAGATCATCACCCGTTTAGGCGGTTTGCCGCAACAGTTGCCTGGCCCCGATATTTACCCAGCGCTTGAAAAAGGCACAATCGATGCCGTCGAGTGGGTTGGCCCGTATGACGATGAAAAAATGGGTTTCGCCAAGGTCGCCAAGTACTACTACTATCCCGGCTGGTGGGAAGGTGGCGCGCAGGTGGCTTTGTATGTCAACGACGGTGAATGGGCAAAACTCCCTAAAAGCTATCAGTCCATCATTGAAGCGGCTAGCCGTGCCTGTAATTCAACGATGCAGGCGCGCTATGACAACCTCAATGCGCAAGCGTTAAGGCGCCTGTTGTCGCAAGGCACTTTGCTGCGCGCCTTTCCTCGGGCTGTCATGGATGCTTGTTGGGATGCGTCGCTCAAGGTGTTCGCCGATTACTCGGCTAAAAGCCCGCAATTTAAAACGATTCACGACAACTACATGGGCTATCGCGATCAGGTGGTGCCTTGGTTCAGATTGGCTGAGGCGTCGTACGATCAGTACGTAGGCGCTGCGCTGTCACGTCAGAAATAAGCGGTTGAGTAAGCGGTTTTTGCCCCGGTAGTCTTCATTTAGGCAGGGTTTTAACTTAAAAGGGTGCTTGCCATTTGGTCAGCATCCTTTTTTTATTGTAAAATCAAAAGCTTTCTTCCAATAACTGGGCTGTCGCACGGGCGGGTTACACGCTTTGGCTTCAGTTAAAACGTTATTTGAGGGCCCGTCTGGGATGGTCCTGGGCAGGTATTTTTAGGATCCAATCATGAAGACATTTGTGGCTAAGCCGCATGAAGTCCAACGTGGCTGGTTCGTGATTGACGCGAAGGGCAAAATCCTCGGTCGTGTGGCCAGCGAAGTCGCACACCGTTTGCGCGGTAAGCACAAACCAGAGTTCACGCCCCACGTTGATACAGGCGATTACATCGTCATTATCAATGCAGCAGATATCGTCGTAACCGGCAACAAGACGCAAGATAAAAAATACTTTCGTCACACAACGTATCCAGGCGGTATTCGCGAAACAAACTTCGCCAAGCTGCAAGAACGTTTTCCGGGTCGTGCGATTCAAAAGGCCGTTAAAGGCATGCTGCCTAAAGGCCCGCTGGGTTACGCGATGATTAAAAAGCTCAAGGTCTATGCGGGTGCAGAACATCCTCATTCGGCCCAACAGCCACAGCCCCTCGAACTCAAAGGATAGGCCATGATCGGTAATTGGAATTACGGAACCGGCCGCCGCAAGACTTCGGTGGCTCGTGTCTTCATGAAAAAAGGCGCAGGCAAGATTGTTGTGAACGGCAAGCCCGTTGACGAATACTTTGCCCGCGAAACAGGTCGTATGGTCGTGCGTCAACCGCTCGAACTCACCGGCCATTTAGTTTCGTTTGATTTTCATATCAATGTGCACGGTGGCGGCGAAAGCGGTCAGGCTGGCGCAGTGCGTCACGGCATTACCCGTGCGCTGATTGATTACGATGCAGCGTTAAAGCCCTCTCTGTCGAAAGCAGGGCTGGTCACGCGTGATGCACGTGAAGTTGAACGTAAGAAAGTCGGTTTCCACAAAGCACGTCGTCGGAAACAGTTCAGCAAGCGTTGATCGAAGCGCCCGAGGCTGTTGTTTGGCCTCAGTGCAAAAAGACCGCGCAAGCGGTCTTTTTTTTTGTCACGCGAGCGTGGGATAATATCGTATTCAAAGCGCCGCGCTTTAGTAGCTCGGCAGTTATAGATTCAGGGGTCTCGATATGACACAAGCTTCAGCCAAACGGATCAAAGTCGGTATTGTCGGCGGCACGGGTTACACAGGTGTCGAGCTGCTGCGCATTCTGTCGCAACATCCAAACGTTGAGCTGACGGCCATTACTTCGCGTCAAGAAGACGGCATGCCTGTTGCCAATATGTTTCCTAACTTGCGTGGGCATGTAAAGCTTGCTTTTTCGGCCCCAGACAAAGCGCCGTTGACAGGCTGCGACGTGGTGTTTTTTGCGACGCCGCACGGAGTGGCAATGGCACAGGCACCCGAGTTACTGGCCGCTGGTGTCAAGCTTATTGACCTGGCTGCCGATTTTCGTTTGCAAGACGTCAAAGCCTTTGAAAAATGGTACAAAATCCCGCATACCTGCCCTGAGATTCTTAAAGAGTCTGTTTATGGGGTGGTCGAGCTTAATCGCGCCTCGGTGGCCAATGCTCGCGTAGTCGGTAACCCCGGTTGTTATCCCACCACGGTTCTGCTTGGTCTGGCACCCTTGCTTGGCGGCAAGCCGTTGATCGATACTTCTGATCTGATTGCCGATTGCAAATCAGGTGTGAGCGGCGCTGGTCGTAAGGCCGAAGTCGGCAGCCTGTTCTCTGAGGCGAGCGATAACTTTAAAGCGTATGGCGTGGCAGGGCATCGTCATCAGGCCGAAATCGACGAACAGCTGCAAGGTTTGGCTGGTGGGCCCGTTGGGCTGACGTTTGTACCGCATCTCGTGCCCATGATTCGCGGCATGTTCAGCACGATCTATGCCAAGATTTTGCCGCAAGCGCGTGACGTTGATTTTCAGGCGCTCTTTGAAGAGCGTTATGCTAATGAAAGTTTTGTCGATGTCATGCCGTTTGGCAGCCAACCCGACACGCGTTCGGTGCGTGCCTCAAATACCCTACGTATTGCGCTTCAGCGCCCAGGCAACGGTGATCGATTAATTATTTTGGTCGTGCAAGATAACCTCGTGAAAGGTGCCTCGGGCCAAGCGATTCAAAATATGAATTTAATGTTTGGTTTGCCCGAACATACCGGCTTGAGTCAAGTCGCGATTCTTCCTTAACGCGTTTAACGCATGGTGAAAGTAGTTAGGCACGCGCACGTCTGGGTGCTGGGTGGAGCGTTAATGGTTGCGCTGAGTGGTCTGTCGGTGGCATACCTGACGCAAGGCCCTGATACTGGGGCACAACAACTGCGACTGCGCACCGAGAGCGCGGCACTGCTCCAAGAGCGGTTTGAACTTGAAGCCGAGCGCAGTCAAGCCACATCACACTTTAATCAAACGCAGCGCGCGTTGCTGACTGAGCGTGCAAAACGCATCGAACTTGAAAAAATATTAGCAACCGTGCAATTAGAGCTTGGCCGTACGCAAGATCAATTGGCGTTCTTTGAAGATCTGTTGCCTCCGGGCCCTCAGGGTGGGCTTGATATTCGCGCGGTGGATGTCGTGCAACACGTTGAGGGCCTGCACTACCGCGTGTTGCTCATGCGTGGCGGTAAAGAGACCAAACCGTTCTTGGGTGCTTTACAGTTTGTTGCCAAGGGACATTGTCGCGAAGCAGGGATCACCACAGAGCAAACTATTATTTTGCAGCCCTTGCTGGCTAGCCCTTTACCGCAAAATGAGCTCGCGCATGGCGCACAGAGCGAGTACGACAAGACGCAATCGCTCGATCCTCAGCAAACTGAGTCACAACAGGTTACGACGCAATCACCCCGGGTGCGGCAAACTCAGGCCCAGCAGGCGGCCTTGCGCCTTGAGTTTGTGCAGTTTCAGCGCGGCCAGGGTTTATTGGCGGTTCCGCCGGGGTTTGCCCCACAGTCTGTTACGGTGCGAGTGCTTGAGGGCGATATTGTCCATGCATCCAAAGTGGTTGCTCTGTGACTTGCGCAAGCACTTGCGGTATAGTTGATCACTGCACTCAAGTATCACGTATTTAGTATCGTCCCGCGGGACAGGAGTCACTCATGAACATCGCCACACAAACCGTTGATCTTCAAGCGCCACCTACGCCGATTCTGTTCACAGACTCAGCGGCGGCCAAAGTTAAAGATCTATTGATC
>CANKOW010000084.1 GCA_947484295.1 Alcaligenaceae bacterium
ATCTCATCGATCAGTTTGATGAAATGCTTGAAGAGTCGACACGCAGACCTCTGGTGATGCCCATTGTGTTGCATAGCTTTGTGTTGGGGCAGCCTTACCGCCTGAGGCAGTTCAGACGCGTCATCGACCACATCATGAAGCACCGGGCTAAGCTTTGGATCACCACGCCTGGCGCCATTTGCCAACACATTGAAAACTTGCCCGCTGGAGTCGTGCCAGGCAGAGATACGCCCTACACACCTGATTAACAAAAACATACCGAAAGGCTTTCAAACGAAAGCCGAGCACCCCGCAACAGCGCCTGACCGGGTGGTGAGTGCGCCAAATCTATCTTGAAGCGTGCGAAGCATCAGTGCTAAAGCTCTGGATTGGCACTGGCCGACCAAATAAGTAGCCCTGATAATGCAAGCAGCCATGCTCAAATAAAAACTCGCGCTGCACGTGTGTTTCAACGCCCTCGGCGATCACGCTCAGACCCAGTGAGCTGCTCATCGCCAAAATCGCCCGCACAATGGCTGCGTCATCCGGATCAAACGAAATATCTCGCACAAATGAACTGTCGATCTTGACTTGATCTAGAGGCAAAAGCTTTAAATAAGATAATGATGAGTAACCAGTGCCAAAGTCATCTAGAGAAAAGCTAATCCCTCGGTTCTTAAGCTCAAGCATGCTTTGCGCCGCTTGATCGACTCGCTGTAAAACCGCACTCTCGGTAAGTTCGAGAGTGATCCGGTTTGGGTTGATCTTAAAGTGCTCTATCCCGCCGCAAATTTTGGCAACAAAATCAGCGTGGTGAAACTGCTCAGCACTGATATTGATTGAAAGTTTTAAGCCGCTTGTTTCGGGCCGCCGCTGCCAGTGCTGGAGTTGCCTGAAACACTGCTCGACGACCCAATCACCAATCGGTACGATCAGACCGCTCTCTTCTGCTGCGGCAATAAAGGTAAGCGGCGAAATGATCTCTGCATTCGGAGGCGTCCAGCGTAACAACGCCTCGGCCCCCATGACATGCCCTGTTTCATTGACTTGGGGCTGGTAATACAACGTGAACTCGTTATGCTGAAGAGCACGCCTTAAGGCATCTACCAGCGAAGTGCTGCTATCGATTGAAGCCTGCATCTCTGGGCTAAAAAACCGGTAGGTATTTCTGCCGCCCCGCTTGGCCTCATACAAAGCAATATCGGATTTTTTTAGTAACGCATCAATTGAGTTATTTTCGTCACCAAATAGTGTCAAGCCTATGCTTGAGGTCATGTAGCAATCAGGTCGACCTGGAATCAATGGGTACAACTGTGAAACCGACGCTTGAATCTTTTTAACGAGATCGTGCGCACGCTGCGTTGCTACGGCAACGTCTTTACCAAGTCTTTCAAGAATGATCACAAATTCGTCGCCACCGACTCTAGACACTGTATCGTCTGGACGAACACAATCCATCAGTCGACGCCCCACTTGTTTTAATAAGCGATCTCCGACATCGTGTCCTTGCGTATCATTCAAATTTTTAAAATGATCCAAGTCCATCATCAGCAACGCGCCCAGATCCTGCTCTTGCACACTATTAGACGTTGCGAGCCTGAGCTTATCTAGTAAGCGGCGGCGATTCGGCAGTGCGGTCAGGGCATCGAAAAACGCAAGGTTGTAGATCTGCTCTTCATCCCTTTTTTTCTCGGTAATATCCATGCAAAACCCGATCAGCGAATGGCCGGGTAGCGTGATCGCATGTATGTATGAAAGAAGGATAGAGCCGTCTTTCTTGCGTAGTGTGATTTCTTTATCACCAGAGTTCTGTTGATGAACGCTTTCAAAAAAAAGGTTTGATTCTTGTGAGACGTCTGAAGAGAACACCTCTGCCAAGGTCATCGTAGACAGCTCGTTCTTAGAAAACCCAGTCATCAGACTCATGGCAGGATTCACAAAGGCAAACTCACCACCGCCGTTTGCCACAAAAATCCCCATTGGCGCGTGTTCGACATAGGTTCGATAGCGTTCTTCGCTGCCGCGCAACGCAAGCTCGAGCGCATCGCGTCTATCGATCTCGGCGATGAGCAAATTATTTTTGTGCAAAAGCTCGACGTACTTGCGCTTGGTATCGATCGCGACTACGTCGAGTATGCGGGTGCGCTTCCGTAGCTTAAAAACCCAAGCAATCATAAGGACCAACAGCAGTGCAACCGCGATGGCAACAAACCGAGACAGCGAAGAAGTCATGTCTTCAGCGACTACCGCTTAGGGTAGCAGAGGGCACTGGGATTTCTATATGCATGACGAAACGATACAGCCTCGGTAAAGGAAATATTCATTCGCAACCAAAGCTTGCAACTATGCCTACACTCTTGCATGAAATAGATGTTGCGACGCGGCAATTTTGTGAATAAGGGCCAAAAAATGCAAGGCAAGTCAGTCTTATCTGTGCTGCAAAGTGGAAGAAAGATGTTGAGGCTGAATGCTGCGGTTCGTCGTTGCAGGTCATGGTTTGCCTGCAATCCCCTCGCCCACAAGCACGCTCAGGGCGCACATAAAGCCCAACAATAAATACGTTTGATATTAGTGGTTTTATATTTCTTTTGGTTATAAGAAGAGATAAAATATGTACTTCCGTTAACATTAAGTAAAGCGCACAATGCGGACTAATACACACGTTCAAAGGTCGTTTGCGCCATGATAAAAAAAATCGCTTTTTATTTGTTCGGTCTGTTTCTTAGCGCAAGTGCAAGCGCCGCCGATCCCCTGTTGAGTGCACAAGCTACGTAGGCTGCGCTCGCCACACCCGGCACGGTTGTCATCGATATCCGCGACCCTAAATCTTACGCAAGCGGTCACATTGTGGGTGCGTTGAACGCGCCTTACGGCACATGGCGTGGCCCCGAGGGCAACCCCGGCGAATTACCCTCGCTCGAAAACCTAACCAAACTCGTACAACGCCTGGGCCTCACGCCCAGTGCACATGTGATTGTTGCCTCTTCGGGCAGAGACGCAACGGATTTCGGTGCGGCTGCTCGAGTGTATTGGACACTCAAAGTTTTAGGCCTGCAAAACTTGTCTGTATTGAACGGCGGTTTAAAGGCTTGGCAGGCTGCGGGGTTTAGCCTAGACACCAAACCAGTGTCAGCTACAGCAAGCACGTACACCCCGAGCATCAACCAAAGCATGGTCGCCACGCGTGCCGATGTGATCAGCAGCGTTCAGTCGGGTAAAGCACAACTCATTGACGCACGCCCCACTGCTTTTTTTGATGGCTCAACGCGACACACAGCTGCCAAGGTTCCGGGCACTTTGAAAGGCGCGGTCAGCGTCGAACACTCAACGTGGTTTGCGCCAAATAGCAGCCTGGTTGTGCCTGCAAGCGAAGCAAAAAAACTAGCCCTCGCCACTTCTGTGAAAGGCAATCAAGACGTCATCTCTTTTTGCAACACTGGCCACTGGGCTGCAACAAACTGGTTTGTCTTGTCAGAGCTAGTGGGTCAGCCAAACGTTAAGCTCTACGCCGGCTCGATGGTTGACTGGACGCAAGCCGACGGCGCGTTGCCAATGGATAACGTCCCCAATCGTCTCGTACAGTTGTACATTGACGCACAGTTGTGGGCCGCAAAATAACTGACTGCCGATAAACAGCCCGCCAATTTGCATCAAATAGGGTTGTATCTTCATGCATCGTCTGCCACTTAGCCTTCTGCTCTTGCTGTTTTTTATATACCTCGGCTGGTCGGTGTCTGTACGCCAAGCTGTTTTGTTTGCAGTGGGGATCGGGATGGGAGCTGCGCTTTCAGGCGCACGCTTTGGTTTCACGACTGGCTGGCGCCAGCTCATTGAACAACGCGACCCGCGTGGCGTGGCAGGTCAGTTGGTTTTGCTCGCCCTGGCATCCGCATTTTCGTTGACGCTTTTAGGTCAATATTCTGAACTGACTGCCGCACTGGGCCCGCCAAGTATCAGCTTGTTAATTGGTGCCTTTATCTTTGGCTTAACCATGCAGATTGCAGATGGTTGTGGCTCAGGTACGCTTTACAAGGCGGGGCTTGGCGTGCCACTGAACATGGCGATTTTGCCGCTCTTTGCGTTGGGCAGTTTTTTGGGCTCGGTGCAAGTGGGCGACTGGCTGACGCTTGGGCAACTTGAGCCGATTGGCTTGGTCACCGAATTTGGCAGTACGCAAGCACTACTCATCACTTTAGGTGGGCTTGCGTTGTTCGGCTTCGCAGCAAGACTTTGGGTAGGACCAGGGCGCACCTGGTGGGGTCGCAAATGGTTGCTTGGCGCGGTTGCACTCGCAGTGTTGGCAACGCTCAATTTGCTCATTGCCGGTCAACCCTGGGGGGTTGTCTACGGTTTTGGTCTATGGGCTGCAAAGATTGCCACCTCTGCAGGCTTGTTTGACCCAACTGCCAATTCCTTCTGGAGCCAGACTGGTAACGCGCAACGCTTAAGCGAAATGGTGCTGATGGACATCACGTCGATCACAAATATTGGTATTTTGGGAGGTGCCCTTTGGATCTCTGCGCGCGCCAAAAACGACAGTCAACCGTTGACGACAACGCAGTGGATCGTCGGCTTAATTGCGGGCCTCTTAATGGGTTACAGCTCACGCCTTGCCTTTGGTTGCAACATCGGAGCCATGCTAAGCGGTATTTCAACCGGCAGTGTTCACGGCTGGATCTGGGTGCCACTGGCGTTTGCAGGAACACTGATCGGTATACGCATGCGACGTCATTACAAACTATAAGTCACAGGCAATCATGAGCTTATCTAATCACAAACTTCAGTTGGTCTTTTGGTGTGGCTTAATGGCTTTTTTAGTTTGGGATACGACTCAAACGCCACCGGTTGACCTGCGTAACGAGCCTCCGCTTATCGCAGCAGGCTCGGGCAAAATCTCCAGTGGTGGTCACTGCGCGATCGCCAAATAACACTACCTCAGGTTCACTCAACCTTTGCACCAGCAATATCGATAATCTTTTTGTATTTGATAATTTCAGAGGCGATGAGCGCCTTAAGCTCTTGGGGTGTACCAGTTTCAGGATCTGCCCCTAAGGCAATCAGCTTGTCTGTCACTTCGGGCATTGCGATCACTCTGACTAGCTCTCGATTCATCTTCGTCACGATCTCTACAGGGGTGCCCGCTGGTGCGAGCAAACAAAACCAGCCCCTCAGGTCATAGCCCTTGACGCCCGCCTCATCCAAAGTCGGTACGTCCTTGAACACCACATTACGCTTTAAGCCGGTCGTCGCAACTGGACGAATTGTTCCGGCGTTAATCTGCGCTTGCATCGCCGTAATATTGTCAAACATCATCGCCACACGGCCTGCCATCAAATCTGTTAGGCCGGGCACATTACTTTTGTAAGGGATATGCGTGAGCTTGGCACCCGACATCGAAATAAACAAGGCGGCTGCAAGATGGCTGGTGGTGCCGTTTCCGGAGGAGGCGTAATCGAACTGGCTAGGCGAGGCCTGCGAGAGTCTCACTAAGTCGGCAACCGTTTTTACCGGCGAGTCTTTGGGTACAGACATCACAAACAAGTTTGTGGCAATCAAACCGATCGATTCGAAATCTTTGAGCGGGTCGTAAGGAAGCTTGGCGTACATTCCAGGATTAATGCCATGCGTTGAGCTCGAACCTATCAGAATCGTGTAGCCATCAGCCGGCGCGCGCGCAACCTCGGCGCTACCAAGGCTGCCGCCAGCGCCGGGGCGATTTTCAACCACCACGGTTTGACCCAGACCTTCTGTAAATTTTTGCGCTAAAAAGCGACCAATCACGTCGGTGCCCCCACCCGCACCAAACGGTATCACCAATTTGATGGGGCGCGTTGGCCATTGTGCGGTCTGTGCCGAGGCTGAGGCGCAAAGTAGACCTGCGCAGGCAGTCGCGAGCAGCGTGGCGGCAACATTACGGGCAATTAAATTTTTCATATAGTTCTATGGTTTTCTATAAATGTAAGCAAATGCAACTGAAGGATTGCTACTAGACAAAACTATCCGATACCATTCTTGCGATCAACCTAAAATCTTAAAATTCTCAATCACTGTAGCTTTGAGGATAACCCAATGGAAACCAGAATGACGACGCTAGAAACACGCTTTGATACGATTCTCCTAACACTTGCAACCAAAGAAGACCTCAAAAGGCTAGAGCTCGAACTCACCACAACCATCCATCACGAAATCACTTCATGCACCTGGAAAATGATCAGCTGGATGACTGTCGTAGTTGGCATGGCGTTTACTGGCGTGTTTTATGTGGCGAGATATTTACCGGCCTAAAGGCCGAGGCTGAAACGGGTCAGTTTATTGCGAAGTTAACTACCTCACTATTTTTTAATAATGTAATTTATAAATTACTATATACACATAATAAATTCAAAAGTGATATATAATTTACTTTATGAGTATCACTAAAATCCTCAAAACTAGCTCAACAATCGAGCACCGGGATCCCTTGATCCAGGATATTGTTCGTGCTCGCAAGTCACAGCGCTTCACTCAAGGTCAGCTTGCCGAAATGTCTGGTGTCTCACGCCGCACGATCGTACTGATCGAAGCGGGGGGCGACTGCACCCTGTCTACTCTGCACAGGGTCACTGCAGCGCTGGGCCTACGACTCACAGCGCAGGTCAAGCACGTACCTACGCTCGATGACGTCACTCGCGAAAACGAAGCGCTTTTCGCAAGCACACGCTCAGCTCAACCCAATTAATCCAAGAGAAGCCAATGCTTGATGTGTATGTCTCCAAGCAACTCGTCGGTGTTCTGGATCAGCCTGAGCCCTACACTTTTGTCTTCAACTATCTACCTGACGCGCCAAGCGTACTACCCGTTTCATTACTGATGCCCAAACGGACAGCGAGTTGGGTCAGCAGAGAACTCCACCCTGTCTTTCAGATCTCGTTACCTGAAGGATCCTTACGCGAGTTAATCGTCAGAAATTTTTCTAAACGCTTCGAGCGCTTTGGAGACTTAGAACTACTTGCGGTGATCGGTGAAAACATGATCGGTCGGATCCAAGTGACCCCACACGGGCAAGCGCTCTCTGGCTTGACCGCGCATGAATCACTGTCAAGCCTAATTAAAGAAGACACAACCAAGCTTGTGAAACATTATCTTGGTAGTCGGCTACATGAATCTGGCGTCTCTGGAGGCTGCATGAAGTTTCTCGCTAAAAGTCCAGTCAGCCACCAAGATGGCCGCCCCACGCTAGCGTTAGATGACTGGATCATTAAACTTAACGACGAAGATCATCCACAAATCGTGTTGGTTGAGTATTTTGGAATGATGGCTGCGCGTGCGGCAGGATTAACCGTTCCAGCGGCTCACTTATCCGAAGATCGCAAACATCTGCTGATGAAACGCTTTGATTTGACGGCTGAGGGCAAGCGCCTGGGGTTTGAGGATATGTGCGCGCTGCTCGGACTGCCTGCACGCGAGAAATTCACAGGTTCAGTTGAGCGAGTGATTAAAACCATAGGAATCTATTGCCAAGGCAGCCACATAAAACAGTCGTACGATCACTTTTTTGGTCAATACCTGCTTGCGTCTACCATTCGAAATGGCGATGCACATTTAAAAAACTTTGGTCTAATGTATGACGAGATTAAAAACGCGGCTCTTGCGCCAACCTATGACATGCTCAGCATGTCGGTTTATGCACCTCAGCTATCTAACTCGAATGATGCCGACGATGGGCTCGCACTTAACTTTGAAGGCTCAAAGCGTTGGTTAACGCCAAAGACGATTACAGCACTGGCCAAGCAGTGCCTTGTCAGTGCGAAACGACGCAACGAGTGGGAAACTCAAATTGCGGTCGCGCTGATCGAGACCGCGAAAAAAGTTGTCGGGTTTGTCAACACACATCCGCAGGACCATTTTGCAAAGATGGCACAACGTATGCTTGAGCTCTGGTCGATCGGTCTAGAGGCATTCGACCTTGAGGCTGCGAAACAAATTAGAGATCATGGGACACTCGTACCTGCTTCGAAACGTCCGCTTCGGCAGGCTAACAAATAGTCGATTACCTCCGGCGTTGGCAGAACATCTGCAAACTGACGATCCATATCAAAAAGAGAAATCGCGTGTGAAATGGGAATACGGTCAAAAACAGCTTCTTGCGGGACGATCGCACGATAGTTATACGACGCACAATCAAAGACGGTTGCACGGATGCAGTTACTTGTTGCCCCACCCACAACGATCACAGTATCAATACCGCGCTCGATGAGGTAGCCTAAAAGGGGTGTGCCATGGAAACCACTCGGCTTCTTCTTAACAAAAACAAGGTCTCGCGCCGCCGGTGCAAGTAGTGGTGAAAGTTCTGCCCCCAAGCTACCTGCTAAGCACCATCTATCCGACTCTAGCAAATCCCTCTTCCGTTGGTAGACGCCCATGTCAATGCCTGAGGGGTCTATTTCAAACCGCGTAAAGATACAGGGCACCTCGGCATGTTGGGCTGAGCGCACAACCTGCGCGATGTGTCGCATCGCTTCGCGCCCAACTTCACCGCAGCTTGACGGCCAACTGTTTTCCTCTTCTGCCTCGCCAACCATGTAGCGCTGCGCGTCGATCACTAAAACAACCGGCTGTTGGCCAAAGCCCATGCGGCGACCGAATTTTCCGCGAGCAAGTACCGCTTTATCTGCCTCCGTTAAAAACTGATCCCACGGCATACTCATGACTTTTCTACCTTTAGCGCTTGCGCTCTTTGCATGCAAGCTAAACGATCCCAAGCGATATCTTTTGAGAGCTGTTGGGCGACCGACAACAGCCGAGCCTCTGCGAAAGGCCTGCCCACAAGTTGCGCGCCGATCGGCATCCCCGCACGATCGACGCCGATGGGCATCGTGAGTGAGGGAAGCCCTAAATAATTAAAGGGGCGCACCAGCGGTGTTAACGCAGTGACCACACCAAAGACCTTGCCAGGGGTTTCGACATCCGCTTCTTCATGCGTTGGAACTGGTATTGGCATGGTCGGGCAAACCAACACGTCTAGATCTTGCATCGTGCCATGCAAAAACTCATGCAGTATTTTGGCGCGCATCTGAAGCGCTTCTAGATAGCGTACCGCGGGCACATGCAAACCCGGCTCTGTTCTTGAAAAAACGGCTTGTGAATAAAGATCACGTCGCTCGCGCATCCATTGGCCATGTAAGGTGGCAGCCTCAACTTTTGAAAAGACGTCCGCCATGGCGTAACACGTGGCAATCTCGTTGGACTGCACCCGACCGACCTGACCGTATCTTGTTTGAATCACTTCGATGAATGACTCAAAAACCCGGGTAATGTCTGGATGACAGGGAGCGATTCTTTCCAAGACTGCCCAGCGGCTTGCGCGACCCGCGGTCTCGAGAGACGAAATATAGTTGGGTACGGGTGCCTCAAGGCTCGAGGCGTCTCGCGGATCCCAACCGGCTAAAACCTGTAGCAAGACGGCGCAATCTTGAGCCGAGCGCGTAATGGGGCCGACACAATCCAGTGAAAATGCCCTTGGAAAACAACCGGCTCGAGAAACACGGCCGTAAGTGCCCTTCAGGCCAAACAATCCATTCATCGAAGCTGGCAAACGCGTTGAGCCGCCCGTATCCGAAGCAAGCGCGCCGTAGATAACCCCAGCCCCCACTGCCGCACCCGAACCGCTCGACGATCCACCCGAAATACGGTCTAAATCCCAGCTATTACGGCAATCACCGAAGTGCGGATTCTGTCCAGTTGGCCCGGCCACCATTTCATTCATATTCAGCGGACCCAAATCTACCGCGCCGGCCTCGCTGAGCCTCTGTAGCGCAGTAGCGGTCACGCGCCCCAGATCAGTGCCCATCACTTTTGACCCAACCGTCATGGGTAGACCCTGTCGCTCAAAGCAGTCTTTGTGTGCCAGCGGGATACCATGTAGCGGCCCTCGCCATTTTCCTGACGCAGCCTCGAGGTCGAGCTGTTTTGCCTGAGCGATCGCGCTGTCTGCCCAGATGTCGATAAACGCATTGAGCATCGGTTGAGTCTGTACCGCGCGGTCTAGTGCGTGTCGGGTAAGCTGTTCAGCACTTAACTCTTTGCGCCTTAAACGTACACCCACTTCTGTAATTGAGGCTTCGAGAATATCCGTAGGCTGATTTAAAGGTAATGACATCATCTTCAGCTCACCCGATTCGTGTCATCTGCCTCAGCCAACAGCAGCATCGCAAAATCTTGCGGATGGTCGCCGCTTTGAATACGCCCTGCCGCGCCGCGCCGTACGGCCTCGTTGAGTCGTAAGACTTCTGCAGAAATCTGCTTGATATCAGAACGAGACACGATCCCGTGCAAGAGCTCACCGGTTTGTTTCAACGCGACTTGTATTGCCTCTAAATCAGCCTGATGCTCATGATCACTCATCGTGAATCTCCCATGAATGTACGATCACACATTGCGAGTCCCTATCCAAACACTAATCGTCATCGCATATCTGCTGCTACGATTAGATCGACTTGCGCTGACACATTGAGCACTGTCTACTGCACACCCGCACGCTTCGCAATCGCACGCCAGCGCTCTAGGTCTTTCACTAACAACTGCTGAAAGGACTCTGGCGTACCAATGGTAGGAGACGCGCCAACTGTTTTTAAAAAGTCGGCAAACGCTGCGTCGTTGACGATCTTATTCACCGCAGCATTCATCTTTTGCAAGATTGCCACCGGAATACCCGCCGGTGCAAACAGTCCCCACCAAACATCCACCTCATACTGCGTCCCGGTAGCCTCTATCACAGTCGGAATATTTGGGTAGTCTGGCTCGCGCTTTGCGCCAGTGAAGGCTAGCTTGGGCAAGCTATCGGCAGCGTTGCCCTTAATCGATGCAATCGTAGTGATGATCATATCGAGTCGTCCAGCTAATAGATCTAGCTGAGCCGGTGCGATCCCTTTATACGGTACTGCAGTCATTTTGATATCAAAAATATCGTTAAAGAGCTCGGTCGCCATCTGGGTGCTGTCACCCAAACCAGCACTGCCAAAGTTCATTTTGCGGGGATTCGCCTTTGCGTAAGCGATCAGCTCTTTAATGTCTTTGACCGGAAACTCTTTGCTGGTAAGCACCACAAACGGCGAGCGCGCGACTTGAGCGACGCCCATGAACGCTTTAGGCGGATCGTAGGGTGTTTGTTGAACAGCGGCCGAGGTCGCAAGCGAGCTTGAAATAAATAGGAATGTATATCCGTCTGGCTTTGAGGTTGCTACCGCTTGCGAGCCAATCGTACCGGCTCCGCCGCCTTTGTTTTCAACCACGACAGTCTGACCAAAGGCCTTGCTCAGACCATCAGCCAATCGTCTGGCGATGACATCATTACTGCCTCCGGGGGGAAACGGCACCACCATATGGATCGGTGACGCGGGCCAGACTGGGTTCGCTAAAACAGTGGCAGGTAGGCTAAGTAGCGCAACAATCGCGAAGCAGCATTGCGAAAACAAATGACGAATCATGACTGGAATCCTCTAGGTTTGAGTACAGTTACAGAATCTACACGCATATAACTTAACACAACGCGTAAAGATCATTTTTGCATGTACTTTGCACCGTTTTACCGCTACTGATGGGATAGCCTAGCCCCCGTTGGCGACCCTTAGTGCAAGCGCAACGAGCGCTATCAAACTTTGAACTTTGGCGTGACAGGCAAAACCGCAAGATCCTTCCAGCCAATTGGTGCGCCAGCCCGTTTTGCTGCCTCTGCCCCCACAAGCCTATCGTCCCACTGATTTGCTAAAAACCGTAGCCCTGTCACGTCATTCGCCTCACGCGAGCAAAGCCAGTAAAGAGGCGCCAACATGGCCTCGGGCTGAATCAGCTCTTCTCGCAAAAAAGGTGCCTCGCCAGGGATCATCGGTGTATTGACAATGCCACCAGGCACTAGAACATTCACAGTGACGCCCGAGCCGCGCAGATCGCTTGCCATGACGGCACTCAGCCCCTCGGCAGCAGCTTTGGTTGGGCCATAAGGGCAGTAGCCCTCTCTGAGCATGGTGCCTAAACTTGTTGTGACATTGATGATGCGCCCCCAGCCATTGCCAAGCATTCGTTGTGCCACAACTTGACTGAGTAAGAAGACTGCATTCGCATTCACGGCAATCGCGTTCAGCCATTGCTCAGGAGTGACATCATAAAACTTCGGCGGATGCCGGTGGTAGTCATTGCGAATCTGCCCCTGCCCGAGGCCAGCATTATTGATCAAGATGTTGATGCCGCCCAGCTTGTCTTCGATTCGTTTAATTAATAACTGAGCATCGAAGCCGGTGAGATCTTCAGTGAATATCTCTAAGCTCTCGGCATAGTCAGATTGCTTGGCCAAGTGTTTGAGTGCAAGCAAGCTTTGTTCATCTCGATCGACGGCAGCGATGCGCATGCCTTTTGTGAGCAAACCCAAGGCCATTGCACGGCCGATGCCCTTACCTGCCCCAGTAATGAGCGCGACGGGCGCGTTTGAGGTGTTTTGTGTCATGTCGTTTGACCTTGAAAATTCTCGTCTACAGAGATAACGAGCGTGGGTTGGCGCAAGTCGCCTAGCGAGTTTGTATTATGATGAGTTTACCTAGATGTGAACAAAAAAACTAAAGAGACGCCCCATGTACAAACGCATCATGACTCACGTTGCAGCTTGCACACTCGCACTGGCTTCGGCCGTAGCCTGTGGACAATACCCAGACAAACCAATACGTCTCATCATTCCGTTTCCGGCGGGCTCGGTGACTGACGCGCTAACACGAGCGATCGCACCCAAGCTGTCGCAACGGCTAGGGCAAAACATTATCATCGAGAACAAGGCAGGCGCAAACGGCGCTATTGCCGGCCAATTGATTGCACGCGCTGCACCTGACGGCTACACCCTGATGATGGGCACGAATAGCCCGTTAGCGGGCGTACCCTTTTTAATGAAAGATCCGCCGTACAACGTGCTGACTGATTTCACATCCATCGGATTTATTGGCAACTTCACACATTTTCTGCTGGTCAATCAAGAGCTACCCGTCAAAAACCTAAACGAGCTGCTTGCCTACGCACGCGCCAATCCGGGAAAATTGAACTACGGGTCGGGGCACACAGCGGCACTGATTTACGGGACTCAGCTTAAAACTTTAGGTAAGGTCGACATGGTGCAGGTGTCTTATAAAGGCGAACCCGAACAAACTGCCGACTTGCTAGCCAATCGGATACAGCTGGCCTTTACCTCACCAGCCACGTCAACTGGTTTCATCAAAGACAACAGGTTACGGGC
>CANKOW010000085.1 GCA_947484295.1 Alcaligenaceae bacterium
CATGCAAGCGGGTTGCCTCGATCGTCTACATGTCATCGTGGCACCAATCATCATGGGCTCGGGCCGGCCGGGATTTTCTTTGCCTGCCATCGAACACATGGATCAGGCCGTCAGAATAAAAATGCACCCGCATCCACTTGAAGATGAGATGCTGTTTGATTGCGATCTGTCGGCGCAGCGCGTCGCTCTCGTTTGAAAACCGCATAGCGCATCCTGACATAGGATGTGGTGAATGTGGTTGTCAACGACAGCGCTCACACGCCCTCGACCTGAGGCAGCCCTCTTAAGGCAAAGAGGGGCCACCAGCTCTGGCGTATACCGAGCAAGCACACTCAATCGCCTGCTCAAATAAGGCCGCAGAATCAGCCCACGAAGGTTGCTGCGCTGCTGCCAACAATGCGCCTTGCTCAAGCGTCTGACGCAACCCTTGATCCTGCATGATTTTGCGCAACGCTTCTCGTAAGGTGTCGACATTACCTGGCTCAACCAATAAGCCTGCGGTCTCTGGCACAGTGTCAGGGATTGCACCCGCAGTGGTGCCGATAATAGGCAAACCATGAGCCAGCGCCTCAGCATAGGCCATGCCGTAGCCTTCAAAACGAGAAGCCAACACAAAGACGTCAGCTTGCGAATAAAGTTGCTGCAACTGTGCCGCTTCAACGGCACCCAACACACGGACACGCTTTAACAAGTCAAAGCGCTTAAGGTCAAGATGCAATTGCGCAACCGCCGGGTCGTCGCGCGTCAAGTCGCCTGCGATCGTCAACAGCCAAGACAAGTCTGTGAGCTCAGCCAGGGCGGCCAGCAACACGTCAAAGCCTTTACGTTTAACAACGGACGCTACCGATAACAATTGCAATGGGCCTTGCACTGTCGGCTTAGGTACTCGTATGACACGATCGGTGCCAGGCAGAATACTTGCAATTGCGTCAGGTGACACCGAGAAATAATCGACAACATCCTTTAAGGTCGCGGGGCTGGTCACCACAACGCGGGTAGCGTGCGCAAGCGCACGGCGCTCGGTATCTTTGAAGTGTGTTGACTGCTCTGCGCTCAACCCAGTCTCAAAGGCGAGCGGGTGATGCACTAAGGCGATTAACGGGTGACGTTGTCGCAACTGCGCCGCCACCTCGGGCAAGACACCAAAAGCCAGGCCATCAATGACCAAAGGCACCCCAGCCTCGAGGGCCAATAGGCTCGCACAAGCCTCTTGCCGCGTTTGATTTTCAGGGTACGGAAACCCCTCGCCAAGCCCCAGCACCTGCACCTGCCAGCCTTTGGCTTGCAGGCCCTCAACGATATGACGGTCGTAGATATAGCCACCCGTCACGGTCGATAAGTCACCAGGAATCGCGAATACCAAACGTTGCATGTTGTCACTCAAACAATAAACGCTTAAATCGCAGCTTCGTACCAAGCGCGCGCAACGTGCGATTCAGAGATCGTGATGCGGATCGCGTGTAACTCTTCGCCATCGCGACCGAGTGTGCCCGTACGCGCTGCGTTCGCGAGTTGATCGAAAATATATTTAGTTAAAAACTCAGTGGTGGTATTCATCCCCTTGAATTCTGGGTGATCATCCAAATTTGAATAATTCAGAGGCTTAAGCGTGTCTTTGAGCACGTCAAGCGCACGCCCGATATCCACCACGATACCGTTCTCGTCTAAGGTTTTAGCAATAAACGCTGCATCAACCACGAAGGTGGCGCCATGTAGAGCTTGAGCAGGGCCAAACACCTGGCCGCGAAAAGAATGGGCAATCATGATGTGATCGCGAACTTCGACTGTAAACAAAATGAACTCCTTATGATTCAAAAAAATGAACTGGCAAAGAATGCCGCTTGGTTGACTTAAATTTTAGTAATGAATTCACTGGCAAAGAATGCCACTTGGTTGACCTAAATTATGGGTAATGAATCAGCTGGCAAAGAATGCCACTTGGTTGACCTAAAATTTGGGGTAATTGTTTGGGTAAATCAGCAAAGGCAATAGCCGGGGCAAGCAGGGCGTCAAGCCTTGCATCTTTTAATAACTCAAGTGCGACCCCAAGCCTGCGACGGTAGCTGTAACGTGGCCGGCGCGTCGCCGAGATATGCCCGACCTGACTCGATTGCAGACGCAATTGCTTACTATGAAACGCGCCACCCAAGGGCGCGCCCACAATTTGTGTTCCGTACCAGCTCAGTTCAAGCACTGTGGCTTCTTCGCCGGCAAGCCTAAGCGCTGTAGTTAGGCCCGCGGCCGAGGCGCTCGTGTGAAACACAAGATCGCAATCCAGTGGTGCAGTGGCTTCTGACGCAAACTTCACGCCAAGTTGCTTGGCCAGCGCGGCACGGTCGGGGTTGATATCCACCAGCGTGACCTCTGCACCAGGCAGATGAGCGCACAAAAACGCGACCAAACAACCTAAAACACCACCACCCACAACAGCGATTCGATCACCCGGACCCGGCGCCGCATCCCACACTGCGTTCAACGCAGTTTCCATATTCGCGGCCAGCACAGCACGTTCGGGCGAAACCCCGTCGGGTATGGCCATCACAGCGTCGACAGGTAAATTAAAATAATCTTGATGCGGGCTCAGGCTGAATACACGACGATTCAGCAACTCAGGCGGGCCACTTTGCACAACACCGACCGAGGCATAGCCGTACTTGACCGGAAACGGAAAGTCTCCGCCCATAAAGGGTGCACGCATACGCGTAAATTCGGCTTCGGGAACTTTGCCGGCGAACACTAAAGATTCAGTGCCTCGACTCAGCGCACTAAAGACGGTGCGCACTCTGATTTGCTTAGTCTGCGGCGCAGGCAATGCCTCGGTTCGCAACTCTGCAACCCCCGCAGACACGTACCACAACGCCTGCGCCTGGCCTGATGTTGAAAAATCAAATACCGAGCTTGCCACGTAAAATCCTGAGTTGTGATGCCTTTTCCTCAAACGCTGAGGAATTTCGGGCGTGTTTTTAACGCTATGAGCGCTCTGCCCTATACTGCGCAAGCGTTTGTCAACAGTATAAGTGAGTCAGAGGTCTTGATTCTGAAATTATTAACACCCGTTCGTTCAAACTACATGCTAACAGTCAGAAGAATTTTATTTGGGGCGCTTGCCATCGGCAGCTTCGCAGCGATGCTCGCACTGATGCACGCCGCGCTCAGCCCCGCAGTGAGCCTGTGGGGCACCTGTACCCTACTTGCTTTATTTGCCGTAACCTTGCCATGGACAGTGGTTGGCTTCTTGAATTCGGGCATCGGGTTTTTGGTCGGTTTACTCGCCCGCGACCCGCTCGCTATCGTCCTGCCGATTGTTGGGCGCGCTAGCATGACCGACCCCATCACATCCTCTACGGCGGTTGTGCTTTGCATCCGAAACGAAACCCCCACACGCCTTGAGCGCAATCTTGAAGCAATGATGCAAAGTTTGGCCGCAACGGGCTTTGGCCAACAATTGCATGTCTACGTACTGAGTGACACCAACGACGAACTGATCGCGCAACAAGAGCGAGAGTGCTTTGCTGCAATGACCACGCGCTGGACCAATCGCATTACGCTGACCTATCGGCGACGCACCGACAACCAAGGGTACAAAGCCGGCAACATCGCAGACTTCTGCGCACGTTGGGGGCATCTGCATGATTTCGTCGTGACCTTGGATGCAGATAGCTTCATGACGGGTCGTGCCATCTTGCGCTTAGTGCGTATCATGCAAGCCAACCCAACGCTCGGAATTTTGCAAGGACTGGTGGTTGGTCTGCCCTCTACCAGCGGTTTTACCCGGCTGTTTCAATTCGGCATGCGCTTAGGCATGCGTCCCTACACGATGGGCTCGGCCTGGTGGCAAGCGGACTGTGGACCTTACTGGGGACACAACGCGGCGATTCGTATCAAGCCTTTTATCGAGCATTGTGAACTGCCTCAACTGCCCGACCACAAGGGCGCACCCAGACACATCCTGAGCCATGATCAGGTCGAGGCTGTGCTAATGCGTCGTGCGGGCTTTGAGGTGCGAGTGATCCCGCAAGAAGATGAAAGTTGGGAAGAAAATCCACCGACCTTAATCGAGTACATTCGCCGTGACCTGCGCTGGTGCGAGGGCAACCTGCAATACGTACACTTATTAAGCCTGCCCGGACTGAAGTTTTTAAGTCGCTATCAACTATGTATTGCAATCTTGATGTTCTTGAACTCGCCGGCCTGGATCGCCTTAATATTGCTGTCGATCGTACTGTTATGTTTAGCACCTACCCCAGCCGCATTTATGCACGGCGGTCTAGGCCTTGCCCTACTCAGCACCACCCTGTTGATGTGGTACCTGCCTAAAATCGCTGGAGCAGTGGATGTGATGCTGCACGCTAACGAGCGCAAGCGTTTTGGTGGTGGCCTGCGTTTTGCCACGAGCTTCACTCTAGAGATGGTTTTTTCACTGTTGATGACTCCCATCACCTGGTTGAATCACACTATTTTTATCGCTGGTCTGCTCTTTGGAAAAAAATCAGGGTGGACAGGTCAGGCTCGCGACGATCACTCTGTACCCGTAGCCGTTGCCCTGCGTCAATTTTGGCCTCACACCTTGTTGGGCATCTGCTTGACGAGCGCGGTGTGGCACACCCACCCCACAAGCTTGCCCTACGCACTGATTATTCTCAGCGGCTTGCTCTTAGCAATCCCGATCGCCGTGCTGACCTCTTGGCCAAGTTTTGGGCGCTTGCTGATCCGCTGGCAACTTCTTAGCTTGCCTGAAGAAATCGCCACACCCGCAGCCTTAAGGCCTCTTGACCTAGAGGTGTTACGCCATCAAGCAAGCCCGACGACAGTTGCCAAACATGACTAATCCTAGTCAGTCGCACAGCCCCATCAAATTCGTTGCGCTCTACACCCGCGTATTAAAAATGCTGGGGTCAGACCGAAAACTCGGCTGGATGCTCGCTATCGCAAACGTCGTCCTTGCGATGGCCATGTTTGCAGAACCCATTTTATTTGGCCTGGTCATCGATACACTGTCGCGAGCCTCACTTGACGACCCGGCTGGCATCTGGCCTAAGCTGGCGCCGTTGCTCTTGACCTGGGTTGGTTTTGGTCTGTTTACAATTTCTTGCGGTGCGGTGATCGCACTGTTCGCAGATCGCCTGTCGCATCGGCGCAGGCATATCGTCTTGCGTGACTATTTTGAACACGTCCTGCAGCTACCGCTCGCGCAGCAAGCCGACACCCACTCTGGTCGCCTAATGAAGACCATGCTGCAGGGAACTGACGCCTTGTGGTGGCTATGGCTGAGCTTTTTTAGAGATCATCTCGCGGCGGCAGTCTCGCTGATCGTCCTGGTACCGGTCGCGCTTTATATCAATTGGCGACTTGCACTGGTACTCATCGTTCTGTGTATCGTCTTTGTCGGACTGACACATTTTATCTTGCGTAAAACACAAGTCCTTCAACAACAAGTTGAAGGTCATCATTCGGATTTAGCTGAACAGGCCTCAGACACGCTCGGCAATATCGCGCTGGTGCAAAGCTTTGCGCGTATCGAACACGAAGTCAGCGCACTGAAAGATATCAGTCAGCGGGTCTTAGGCGCACAGATGCCAGTTCTGTCTTGGTGGGCGCTGGTAAACGTGTTGACCCGTTCGTCGACTACGTTAAGTATCCTGTGCATCGTTGCATTAGGTGCCTGGCTATTTACCAAAGGCTTAACTACCGTTGGCGCAATCGTGACCTTCATCTCTTTTTCAGGGATGGTGATTATGCGACTTGAGCAGATCGTCGGATTTGTGCATCGTCTGGCGATGGAGGCGCCCCGCTTGCAAGAATTTTTTCATATCCTGGACACCGAGTCGTCGATTCATGACGGCCCTCACGCGATCGACCTAGGTCGAGTACGAGGGGCGATTGCCTTTGAGAATGTGACCTTCGCGTACGATAAAAAACATCCTGCCGTCAAAGGCCTGAGCTTTGCTCTCAAACCTGGTGCAACCATCGCTTTAGTCGGCGCTTCAGGCGCTGGAAAATCAACCGCATTGAGCCTGTTGTATCGCGCGTTTGATCCACAATCGGGTCGTATTACCGTTGATGGTCATGACATTCGTGACTTACAACTTGGGGCGCTGCGCAGCAATATTGGCGTCGTGTTTCAAGAGGCGCTGCTGTTTAATCGTTCGATCGCTGACAATCTCAAAGTTGGCATGCCAGAGGCGACTGAGGCACAACTGCGTGAGGCGTGTGCAAGCGCGCAAGCACTTGAATTCATTGTGCAGCACCCGCAGGGGTTTGACACCAAAATCGGTGAACGTGGGCGCGCGCTCTCAGGCGGTGAACGCCAGCGGTTATCTATCGCACGCGTGCTGCTAAAAAATCCGCCAATTTTAATTTTGGATGAGGCCACCAGTGCTCTGGATAGCGCCACAGAAACAAAGCTATTACAGGCACTCGACGCCGTCACCAAAGACCGCAGCACACTCGTGATTGCGCACAGACTAGCGACCATCCGCAAAGCGGACACAATTTTGGTGATGGATCACGGCACCATCGTTGAGGCAGGGTCTTTTGACGAACTGTACGCACAGGACGGTCGGTTCACTCAGCTTGTAAAAGAGCAGTTTTCAGACGCGTCGGGGCAATTTATTTCATGAGTATCCCAACTCATTCGCTTGCTGCGGCCTTGAACGCTGATATCCTCGCGCTTAGCTGCGCGATTTTACCGAGACAACGATGACTAGTTTTTCAGCTGAGTGGCTTGCCTTACGCGAACCTGCGGATCACCGCGCGCGAGATCAGGCCCTACAAAATAATATTTGCGAACAACTTGAGACCGTGGCGCGCACTGAACAGCGCGCCGTTCGTCTGATCGATCTAGGGTGTGGCTCGGGATCGAATCTACGCGCGTTGGCGCTCCGACTGCCCGCGCAACAACACTGGACTTTGGTCGATTACGATCCCCTGCTACTGGCCGCCGCACGTGCTGCGCTGATTGGCTGGGCAGATCAGGTTGTCAGCGACAACGCAATATTGACTCTGCGAAAAAGCACCAAGACCATTGAGGTTGAGTTCGCCCAAGTTGATCTGGCGCGCGATATTGAACGCGTGCTCGCCTGGCCTGCGGATGTCATCACGGCCGCTGCATTTTTTGATCTTGTGGCCGAGCCATGGTTGGTCCGTTTTTGCAAAGCACTGCGCGTCACTCTTTATACAGTGCTTACTTACGACGGCAATGAGCAATGGCTGCCTGCGCACCACGCCGACGCATCAATGTTGAAGGCGTTTCATGCGCATCAAAAAACCGACAAAGGGTTTGGCGTCGCTGCAGGTCCAGACGCTTCTGCCATCATGAAACGCGAGTTGGCTGCTCGCGGGTTTCAGGTAACGTTAGCGCCTAGTCCTTGGAAGATCGACCAAGCCGAAGCCGCGTTCATGCGGGCTTTAGCAACAGGTAGCGCCGCTGCCGTGCGTGAGACTGGCCTGCTGAGTACTCAAGAGGTTGAGCAATGGCTCGCTGCGCGCGTGTCTGCACAGCACTGCAGTATCGGACACTGGGATATCTTAGCCACTCCGGCCCAATAAAATTTCTTAGATCAGCCAGTGCGACATTTTCTTGACCATTCAGTCGAAGAAACGTCTCGGCGCACACTGCGTGCTGCGTGCTGCACACTGCACACAGCACGCTACGCAGGTACTCTAACCGACGGTATTTTTCAACGTTCCTACGCGTTCAATGATGACCTCGACCGTATCACCCGTCTTTAAGAAGCGTGGTGGCTTGCGGCTAAAACCAACGCCTTCTGGCGTACCCGTTGCGATGACATCGCCTGCCCGAAGTTCGGTGACGCTTGACATGTACTCAATCAGTTTTGCCACCGAAAAAATCATTGTTGAAAACGAGGCATGCTGCATTGACTCACCCGACACCAAGGTCGTGAGCGATAATTTTTCAAGTGGCCCGACCTCATCCGGGGTTACTAAGGCAGGGCCAATCGAACTTGAACGAAAGAAATTTTTACCTTGATCGAGCGTACGTTGAAACTGATAGTCGCGCACTGAACCGTCCATAAAGCACGTGTAGCCAGCAACATAACTGAGGGCGTCGGCTGCGGTCACGTTACGTGCGGTCTTATTCAGCACCACAGCCAATTCACCCTCAAAATCGTATTCGGGCGATAGGGTTGGCTTTTCAAATACCTCGCCATGCGCCACGATTGCGGCAGGAATCTTCACAAACGTGCGTGGAAACTCTGGCAACTTATGGCCAGCTTCTGCAGCATGCGCGGCGTAATTTAAACCAATGCAGTGCATGGTTACGGGCTCAACAAACAGTGGTAAGTACTGCAAGCTAGCCTCATTGCGGTCGGCACGCGTGGCAGACGCGACAACTGCACGCGCCGCCTCAAAACCATTCTTTTGAATCAACTGCAACAGGCTTGAGTAATCTTTGCCAATTTTGGTAGAAAGATCGATGACATCGCCATTAGGTCGAATGACACCATAGTGTGATTGACCATCAACAAGATAACTGGCTAGCTTCATTGAATGGTTCTCCGAACTCAAGATCGTGTTGTTGGGGGACTGAGCAAAAGCTTAGCGTAAATAAGCCTGGCCTGCCTAACAGAGTGACTTTGCTTCGAGCGCTTGTTTTCATGACAACAGCGGTTTGCCTGAAAGGGTTGGCGCGGTTTGATCCGTTTACGCCGCTTTTTCGACCGGGTGCCAGTCTCGACGAAAGGCCTCCCGATAGCTGAAGCGGTCTGCTGGGTGCACGCTCACTGCCAGCTCTACCAAATCGTCACGCTCATCGATGTAGCGCCTGGCCACCCACAACCCAGCACTTCGCGCTGGCGCATTTAGTCGCTTTGCAAGCGCGGCTGGCAATAGCATTGCGCGAAGCTCTTGTTGTACGGCTTTGATACGACAGTCAAATTGCTTTTCAATCAATTGATATAGCGGTTGTGTCATGCGCCCACTCACCTTTGCAAGCGAGCGAAAACGTGGCGCGACATACACATCGGTGAAACAAATTGGTAAGGTCTGGCCTTCGATATAACGCAAACCTTGAATATGTAGCCACGTTTCACCTTCTGCCGCACCTAGAAGTGTTGCTTGCTCGGCATTGATCCCTTGCACATTAGTTTTTGCGATCTGCAGTGTGGTCTCAGTGGCATATTGGCGCAAATCCGTAATCGCGGACATCGTCTGTGTATATTGTCCAGACGGCGCTTGCGCCACCACACGACTGCCGACTCCGGGTTGACGCACCACCAAGCCTTGTTGCACCAGTTGCTTGACCGCTTCTCTGACCGTGAAGCGCGAAACCCCAAACTGTGCACATAATTCAAACTCAGTGGGTAATAAATCACCCACCAGGTAACGCTTTGAATGAATTTCATTTAACAGGGTTTTAGCTAACTGGGCATAGCGTGGCCCCGAGCTAAAACCTTCAAAATGATATTGACTCATATCACCGCGCGCTCACGCAAAAAGGCGATTTGCTGCCCAGAGAAACCTGCCTGAGTCAGCAGTGCATCGGTGTCTGCTCCCATTGCCGGAGCGGCCCGCAACGGTGCCGAATCGCCGCTGCAGCGAAGCGGCGAGGCCACACCCAAAATCTCTTCACCTTCAGGCGTGCGCGTTGTGACAACGCCTTGGCGCGAATGGACAAAAGGATTATCTAATGCCTGCGCAACGTCATATACCGGCGAAGCTGGCACTTTTCCTGCAAACTTTTTCATCCAGTTTGCTGTTGTATCTTTGACCATGACGCTATCAATATCAGCGTTGAATTGCTTGCGATTTTCTAGTCGATTTTTATAAGAGCTGTACTCGACACGTGTTGCCCACTCAGGCTTACCGAGCTCGGCAGCCAAGATCGGCCAGAACTTTTCTTTATTACACATAATAAAGATCCAACCGTCTTTGGTTGGGTAGAGCTGACTAGGCACCAGCGAAGGGTGCCCAGAACGGGGTGCCCGGCCTGTCATGTGCGAACCATTTAGGTACCAGGTCGCCAAGTAGGCCAAGTTATGCATCGCGACATCAAACAAACTGCAGTCGACATCACGCCCAACTCCTGTTTGCCGTGCACCCAACACGGCCGATACTAAACCGAGTGCAGCAGTGGTACCTGTCATCAGATCAATCATTGACAAGCCAAATCTTGAGGGTGGCCCGTCTGGCTCGCCGGTCAAAGACAAATAGCCTGCCTCAGCCTGCATCAAGTAATCGTAGCCGGGCCAATTGGCGCGCTCACCGTCGCGGCCATAGGCTGACAAATGCACACACACAATATCTTTACGAATATGTTTGAGGGCGTCATATGTCAAACCTAACTTGGCAGGCAGATCGCCGCGCAAGTTGTTGAATACGGCGTCGGCATGCTCAAGTAATTTATGTAAAACATCGCGGCCCGCCTCTTGTTTAAGATCAAGCCTGACGCTTTTTTTATTACGATTAAATGCCTGATAGAAGTGACTGTTGCCAGGGCCAAAATAATGGGGGCCAACTGCGCGACCTACATCACCACCATCGTGGGGGTTTTCAATCTTAATCACCTCGGCGCCTAAATCTGCGAGGTGTTGCGTTGAGAAGGGCCCCGCACCGTATTGCTCAATGGCAAGGATACGCATCCCTTGTAGGGGCAAACTCATATTGGGTTCCTTGCGATGAGTTGTTTCGCAATAATGATACGTTGCATCTCGTTGGTGCCTTCGCCGATGGTCAACAGCGGGGCATCGCGATAAAACCGTTCGACCAGATACTCTTTTGAATAACCATAGCCACCATGAATGCGCATCGCTTCCATGCTGTTCTCTAAGGCCGACTCGGTAGCAAACAGCTTGGCCATCCCTGCCTCCATATCGCAACGCTCCCCACGATCGTAAGCCTCAGCCGCCCGCATGGTTAATAAGCGAGAGGCTTCTGTGCGGGTTGCCATGTCGCCCAATTTCAACTGGATCGCCTGATGCTCGCAAATCTGCTTGCCAAAAGTTTTACGCTGCTGCGAATACTTGACCGCTTCGTTTTGCGCCGCCTGAGCCACACCCACACCACGCGCGGCAACGTTGATCCGACCCAACTCAAGGCCGTTCAGAATCATCTGTAAGCCCTTGCCCTCTTTGCCGCCAATCAACTGACTTGCGGGCACTCGGCACTGATCAAATACGAGCTCTGCAGAGTCGATGCCCTTATAGCCGAGTTTTTCAAGCTTTCGGCTGGCGCGAAAGGCATCACTTTTTTCAACAAGAAATAAACTCATGCCCTTATGGCGCGGACTGGCATTCAAATCCGTCTTCACTAATACGGCGAAACAATTGCCATAAATGCCGTTCGAGATCCACATTTTGTTGCCATTGATGATGTAGTCGTCACCATCACGCACAGCAGTCGTGCGAATCGCCTGTAGATCAGTGCCACAGTCGGGCTCAGTCAACGCAATGCCACCACGCAGCTCACCCGTTGCAAAGCGAGGGAGAAACGCTTGCTTTTGAGCCTCCGTTCCATTGCGTTGCAGCGCGGCGGCCATAATGATGTGCGAATTAATGATGCCCGACACTGACATCCAGACCACAGAAATATGCTCGATAATCTTGGCATAGGTTACGGTTGACAAGCCTAACCCGCCATACTCGGGTGAAATTAAACAGCCAAACAAGCCCATCTCTTTCATTTTTTCGACAATCTCGGCGGGATACTCATCATCGTGCTCGAGCTGCCAAGCAAACGGCTTGACCTCTTTTTCTAAAAAGCGATCAACCATATCCAAAATAAGTTGCTCTTGGCCTGCGTCTTGGGTGCTCATTTATTTCTCTCCAGTACTACATTAAAAATGGACGTTCACTCGACACGACCGAGGCATTGCGCCAAGTCGCGCGCCGAGACTTTTTCAAGATTCAACACCTGCTTTTCTATTTCGAGGCTTCGAGCAGTCGAGACTTGTCTGGCGGCGTTATCGCGATATTTTGTCACGATGTCTTGTTCAGTGAGCGGGCGGTCGACCGAGCCTCGATTCATCGCTTCACGCTCGCGAATCACTCGGCCATCTTTCAACTCTACGACGACCTCGCCATCAAAATATTTAGGAAACTGGCTATCCGGATCAGCCGAGTAGTCGGTGATTGCCGCAAGCGCTAATACCTTTGGATCGGACAGCGCGGGCTCATCAATATCATCCAATGTCAGACGGCCTTTTAACAGCGCCGTACCTACGAGATAAGGAATACTAAACTGTGCCTCGTACGAGTTAACCGGCTTGCGCTTGGCCTCTTCAGGCTCACAAACAGTTTTCACAACTTCTGCCGGTACAAGCACCTTGATTCGCTTGATCTGTTCAGCGCGAATACCTTGTTCATAAATACGCGCTGCAGCATCGACCGCCGCATGCGTGAAATGGCATGCAGGCAAGGGTTTGACAGAGACTCGTTCAAGCTCCCAGACACGACCAAGGTCCTGAGTCGCCAAGTTCAAGTCGTAATCATCGCGTCCAACCAAATGGCTTGCATAGAGGCCAAAGCGGCCCTCATAGGCTAGGCGGGTACCGGTATAACCATGGCGCCCAAGCGTCGCGGCAGTGACGCCCGCATAGCCCGCCCAACCTGGGTGCATACGTTTGTTCCAGGCCCCGTCATTGAGAAACTCTAGACTGCCCGAGGCAACCGACAGCGCAAGGCCTTGAGCGTCGAGGTACTGCCGCTCGTTGAGACCCAACAACCAACCCGAGACCATGGTGCAACCGAAAGTGCCGATGAGCCCGGTTGGATGAAAACCAATTTGATGGAATCCCCCTTTTGCAACGGATCCTAGCCTGGTCGCAATCTCAACCCCCAGCACGAACGCAGTCAATAGGTCATCGCCGCTTGTGTTGTGGTGGGCAGCCATCGCAAGTGCGGTCGGTAAAGTTGAAGTGGTCGCGTGGATCACGCCTTGCGAGTGCGTATCGTCATAATCCAAGCCGTGGATCAAGATACCGTTCATTAAAATTGAGTTTCGAAGATCGAGTCGTTTATCAGACCCCAAGACAACTGAACGACCTCCTGAATTTAATTCGCTGATGGCTGCCATGGCCCGCTTTGAAAACTCGTAGCCATGCGACGCCACTGCGATCCCAAAGGCATCTAGCATCAAAAGCTTGGCACGCTCGCGAACTGAAGCCGGAATATCACTCGCTTTAAAATTGACTGCAAA
>CANKOW010000086.1 GCA_947484295.1 Alcaligenaceae bacterium
CGCAAAGTGGCGCGTTAACTTTAACGGTTTGGGCTCATTCGATTATTGCGTAACGGTTGAAAGAACCGCTCGCTTAAGTCGTTTACTCGACGCCAATATTTTACAAAGAGCCAATGAATTTTTGTCACAGCTAGGTTTAAGTGCCTCAGAGCGCGCCATGTCTTGGGCGTACTTAAACGAAACTAAAAGTTCGTTTGAGATTGAGCGAGAGACACCAAGCTCTGGCAAGGCCGAGGCGTTTGTCGAGTTGCTTAAACAGGCGTCTCTTGCCTCGCACTTAGATGAAGAGTATTTGGTGAGCTTGCAAAACACCGCAATCACAAACCCCTTTGATCGGGCCACGCACTACCGGCATCAACAAAATTGGCTCAGCAGCGCGCTGCGTGGTGCCGCGGGGGTGACCTATGTACCACCGCCACCAACGCTAGTTGGCAGTCTGATGAGCGGTTTGCTTGAGTTTGCCAACAGTGCGCCTAAACAAGTGGATCCCCTAATCGCTGCTGCGATTGTGTCATTTGGGTTTGTCTTTATTCATCCCTTTATGGATGGCAACGGACGTTTGTCGCGGTTTTTATTTCACCACGCGCTCTGTCAGTCTGGGCTGTTAAAGAATGGCCTGCTGTTGCCGGTGTCAAGCGCCATGAAGCGCAATGAAGAGAACTACCTGGCTGCGTTAAAGAGTTTCTCAGCCCCTGCGCGTAAGCGTTGGGACGTGCGATGGATCGACGGTGACGACTACCAGATGACCTTCAATTCTGACGAGTCTTTGTACCGCTATTGGAATGCAACGGCTTGCGTTGAGTTTGGGCTAGAGATGGCTGAACAAGCGCTTGAAAAAGATTTGAAAGAAGAGGCCGAGTTCTTGGCGCGATACGACTTGATCTATCGCGCGATAGATAGCCGCTATGACGTGCGAGGCAAAGATCTCAATGTGTTGGTCTTGTCGTGCATGGAGCAAAACGGAAAACTGTCAATTAATCGGCGCAAAAAATTTGCTGCTACCGTGCCTGTAGAAGTTTTTGAGGCGATTGAAAGTGAGTATTTGAAGGCGCGGTGAAAGGGCTTTAGCAAAGCTGCTGGTAGCAATGCCGTTGCCCCTGCGGTGCCTTTGGTGCAAAGAGGGCAGGATGCGGCTAAAAATTGGTAACAATTTGTAAACGGCAAAAATTTCTTGCTCAAGTCGCGTTGACCATGTTGAAGATGTTCGTAAAATTCTCTTTGTTCAACAAAGAGGACTCACGATGCAATTGCGCGTAGCAAAACTCGAAGCAGCCATGGCAACCGTAGCAACGCGTGAGGATCTTTCTCGGCTTGAAGTGAAACTGTATCGTGAAATCTCAGATATTCATCGTGAAATCTCAAGCATTCAACGAAATGTGTCAGGTATTCGCCGCGACATTAACCGTATCCACCAAGCCGTAAACGCGCAAACCTGGAAGATCCTTTTAACCTTGATCTACACATCAACGTTACTGGTCAGTGTGACGTATTACTTTGCAAAAAACGGTGGGTAAGCCGATATGGCACTTTTTAATCCGCTGTCTTATGTGGTTGAACTAGAAGCCGCTGGGGTTTCAAGGCAGCAAGCTCAGGTACACGCCCAGACGCTGTAACAGGTTTATCACGAGGAGCATCGTCAATACGCCACTAAAGCTGATTTGTTGCAAGTCAGTGCGACACTTGAGGCCAAAATTTCAATAGAAATTTCAGGCGTTAAAACTCTGATCGATGACTGCAAAAAAGACTTTATCGAATTTGGGCAGACGTCTCTAGCCTAAAAACCTCTAATAAATACCTTATATAGGATAGAAGGGGGTATTGCAACGTTATCGGCTAGTGCAATTGTGATGTGCTTATCGATGTTTTTGTATTCGTTGAAATGATGAACCGATTGAGTCTAAAAAAACACGACTTGATCGGTATCTGTCTCACCTGATGAGCCACCAACGCGCGCATACTGATGCTGTGTCATCCACACGAACAGCCTAAGAGGCCAGTATGAACACCGCATTGAAAATAATTTTCGCAGTGTCTGCAATCTTGGCCTCAAGCGCGTCGCTGGCTTGCACGGGCTACTCTGGTCCAGGCGGGCCTTGCTATACAGGCCCAGGCGGTGGTCTTTACACCGGCCCCGGAGGCGGCGCCTATACCGGCCCAGGCGGCGGAGCCTACACAGGACCCGGCGGTGGTGCGTACACAGGGCCAGGAGGTGGGGCTTATACGGGGCCAGGTGGCGGTTTGTACACGGGCCCAGGTGGAGGCGCCTACACAGGGCCAGGTGGCGGTGCGTATACCGGGCCGGGCGGTGGTGCTTCGACTGCTCCGGGTGGCGGGTGCTACAGCGGGCCTGGTGGTGGCGGTACCGATAAATGGAATCGGCCTAATCCTAATTGTTAGCTAGACCTATGCGTGGTCTTGCGCGACCCTTGCCGCAAGGCGTTGAAGTCGATCGCTCTCGCCACGAGCCTCCGCAAGCAGTTGATCCCAGTCGCCTGGAGGATGCCCATTTTCTAGCATCTTGCGAAAGACACGGTAGGCATCGTCGCTGCTTTCGTAGGCGCGCTTGGTGGGGTCGTCGTTGACCCATGCGTAAACGATCACCTTGCTGGGTGCGTGATAGCGAAAGAACAGTCGGTACTGCTGAAAGAACTTTGCGCGAAACCAGTGCTTGTGTTCGCCACCTAGTGTGTTGCCTTGCCGGTATTCGGCGCGCGCCGGATCTTGTGGGATGACTTCAAACGCGAGTTTGGCAATTGCCGCGAGTCGCTTGGTCGCATTTTTTTTGGTGTAACCGGTTGGGTCTTTATGCTTGAGTCGTTCGACTTGCTGAGCGAGTGCGTCAACCTCGGCGAGGAATAGGGGGTGGGCAAAGAGCACCCAGTCGTTGACTAAAAAAAGAGCAGGTTGACTCAAGCTTACTCATCCTCTGGCGAAAGCGCAGAATTGAGATCGACCTCGATGCCACCGACCAACGAATGAATACGCTGCACCAGACCGGCGTCAATGGTCTGAAGCCGTTCTGGATGTTGAGCAAAGTCGTTAGAAAGAAAGCTCAAAAACTGCCCGAGTACAGGATCGTCTTTCTCGATAATTTCTGCACGCGAAAGCAAGACCTCACCGCTGGGGAGGACCGTGTAATGAATCTTGTCTCGCTTGCCTAGTTTCAAGGCCCGCCGAACTGTTTCAGGGATCGTGGTTTGGTAGCGGTCGGTTAAGGTGGATTCAATTTCAAGGATGGCAGCCATTGTGCGCTCCGGCGAGGGGGTCAATAACATGAATGGTAATGCAATCGCCTTGTCTAGTCAATGCAAGTGCATTGCCTTACGTTACGAGCGCCTCGCCTGAACGCTTTGTCAATAATAGTGCTCATCAATCGCTGTATGACCCTAGTTTGTCAATAAATACGTAGATTTTGGCTATTTATGTCAATAATTTTGTATATTTTTTGAAAATGATGAAGTTGAACAGCGTTGAAACTAACATTAAATCTGCACGCTAACATTACAAATGTTAGCGTGCAAAAATAGTGTTACTTGAATGTGCCTGGAATAATATGCTTCAACAGTACCTGAATGACGTACTGGGTTACTGAGGCTTCAGGCAAACTCATAAAAGCCAATCACCTACAACGCGCAAATGTTGGGACAAGCACGGCATCACCTATGAACAAACATAAATGGGAATTTGCGCCGCGTTTTCGTCGCGATATATTTGGTTGGAAATCAGATCTGCCAATCAAGAGAATTAAAGAAGCGCTGACTGAGATTCGGAAGGTCGCGCGTAAAGAGCCAGCGCTCGCTGCCGAGGGGGCAGTATTACTGTTAGAAAAACTATCACCAGCACTGATGGGCGTCGATAGTTCCTCTGGAGCCCTCGGTTCAACCGTGTATAAAGCCATTGAGGTGCTTGTCCCCATTATTGCGACAGGGACAGACGACGCAGTCACCAAAGAAAAATGGCTTGATCGGCTTTGGCAAGCTATTGAAAACGACCAAATGCCCTATATCGAGCATTTAAAAACGTTTTGGGGTGATTTGTGCGCCACGCGCGAGTTGGCCTCGCACTGGGCGGATAATTTTTTACCCACCACCCGTTACGTGATGCTCAAAGAAAAAGCCTTTGCCATCTATAACGGTCAAGAAGCTTGCTTATCCGCACTGTATTTCTCTGGTCGCTACGATGAAATAACAGAGCTCGTCACGCATGCGCTACGAAAACACTGGCATGACCAGAGATGGTTGATTAAGGCGCTTTTTGCACAAGGTAAAAAAACAGAGGCGATTCAATACGCACACGCGAATCGGGGGCCATACGTCAGCGAGTATGAGATTGCAGAAATTTGCGAAGATATTTTGCTCTCGTCTGGTTTGCACGAAGAGGCATATCAGCGCTATGGTCTGATTGCCAATCAGGCCACAACAAATTTAGCGACATTTAGAGCGATTACAAAAAAATATCCGCATAAAGACCAAGCCGAAGTGTTAAACGACCTTGTCGACCGAGACCCACTAGATAAAGGTAAATGGTTTGCCGCAGCAAAAGATGCGGGTCTCTATGATCGTGCCATCGCACTGATTCAGGATAGTCCGACTGATCCGCGCACGTTATTCAGAGCCTGTAGAGATTATGCAGAAAAACGCCCAGGATTTGCGTTGGCGTCAGGGTTGGCCGCGTTTAAATGGATTGGCCTTGGTTATGGCTATGAAATTGATCAATACGAGGTGCGTGAGCTTTATCAGGCGCTGGTAGTTGCCGCTACGCATGCCTCATTGACTCCTGAACAGCTAGCAGAACATCTGCAAGCGCTGATTGCAATCACTCCACAAGCGAATCAGGTTTTCTTAATGGGAGCAATGAGGTAAGGTTTGTGGGATCATTGCGGTAAGGATTTAACATTCTCTTTGGCCAAAACTCGTGAGGCAAACGCATGACTGTTGCACGCGAGCGACATCGAGGTTCGAGGTAGCATCTCAAGTTAAGAGGGGATCAGGCGGCGTTGGGTACTTGGCGCGCTTCTAACAACCGGTGGTGGTCTGGCTACGTCGCCTCAAAGATCAATAATTTTTCGTAATAGTTTCGGCGACACGCGCCATCGGCCGCCATCGCTGTCAATTGAAATGGTTTTGTCGTTCACGCGCACGACGGTGCCAAAATGTTCTCTGAGATATTTGTCGGTAAAGCCAACGGTGTCGCCGATTCTGAAATCAACGTTCGATTTTTCGGGCTTGGGCGCCGAAGCTGCCGGTGAAGGGTGCGCGTCGGGGTTAGTAATAATTGCCGCGTAAGGAAGCCACCACTGTTGACGGGTGGCTTCGTCTTGAATCGCAACTTCTGTTGCCCGAAATTCGACAACGATACCTGGGGTGAGTTGCTGGGTTTGATGGTGCAAGAACCTCACCCGTGACCCGAGATGTAACTGAGTGCGCACAGCGAGAATGCGCTGCGGATCAGAGAGCATCTGACGCACGGTCAAGTTAAGCTCATATAAGTCGAGACTAGGGGCGTTGCGTAACGCGTCGAGTAGGCGTGGATCCATAGATGTAAGGTTTGAGTTAATTGGTTTGTTTGTTAAACATCAAAATGCTTCGCCAAGCGCTGTGCAATATCCACGACGCCGATCACTTCGACCTTTGACTGTACCGGCCATCCGGTTTGTACAGGCGCAACGATATAGGCCGCGTCGACGCCGACATCTTCGCAGGCCAGCCAAAAGCCTTTTGTCACTTTAGGTGCGCTTGAAAACTTAATTTCAAAACCTAGTTTTCGTAATCCCAATTCAACTACGACGTCGAGTTCTGCGCCGGCAGCGGTGCGGTAAAAGTACATCGACGCGCCCGTGGGTAGGTGCGCTGCGATTTGTTCAACGACAAAGCCTTCCCACGAGGCGCCAGTGCTTGGGTGCCCGAGTAGGTCGTTGACTTCGCGAATGCCAAGCAAGCTGTGCAACAAACCGCTATCGCGCACGTACACCTTGGGTGTTTTGACTAAACGCTTACCAAGGTTCACGAAATAGGGCTCAAGCCGACGAACCATGAGCGCGTCGCAGAGATGGTCGAGGTAGCGCCCGGTGCTAGGGGCAGAGATACCCAACGACGTTGCGACCGCTGACGCATTAAACATTTGACCGTGCAGGTGCGCCACCATTCGCCAAAAGCGGTGCATCAACTGCGGTTTGACCGCGATACCCAAACTCGGTAAATCTGTATTCAAGAAGTGTCGTATCAGTGCGTCACGCCAATCCCACGAGGCAATGGTCGTTTTGGCTAAATAGCTATTCGGAAACCCGCCCCTGAGCCAAAGCGTTTGCGTGTCATTAAAGGTTTGAAAAACCTCGCTTAATGCTAACGGCGACATATCCACCAAAGACAACCGCCCGGCGAGGGATTGTGACTGCTTAAGTAATTTAAATGAGGCCGATCCCAGTAACAAAAACCGACCAGATCGGCGATCGGCATCGATTTCGCCGCGTAGCTCGCTCAGCAACTCTGGTTGATTTTGAATCTCGTCCAGAACAATCAGGCGATCACGATTAGCGGCGAAGAAAGCCGTCGGATTAACCAGTTGAGCCCTAGCGTGGGCGGTGTCTAAATCTAGATAGACAGACTTACCTGATTCGCTGGCCAAGGTCTTAGCCAAGGTTGTCTTGCCGACCTGGCGTGGCCCAAGGATGCCAACGGCTGGGCTCCATTGAAGGTGCTCGGCAATTTTGGCGTAGGATAAGCGTTGAAACATCCTTGCATATTAAATATACTGTGTTTAAATTACAAGGATAATTATTATGCTGAGACCCTTGTTTGTGTACGAAAAAGTATAAGAAAACTGTGTTTTGTAAGAAAAACTAGGCTTTTGTATGAAAAAGTAATGCTTTTTACGAAAAAGTTAGATGAACTAAAGGGCAGTCGTTGCCTCAGGTGCTGCGATGGCCTGCACGGGCCAATCTCACTAGGTGAGCCACTGAATGCGGCATACTGTCGCAACATAAATATCGATCGCAAAGGCGGTAATCAAACATGCACGACATCATTTGCCCACATTGCTCAAAAGCCTTCAAAATTGACGAAACTGGCTATGCGGATATCGTTAAACAGGTTCGTGACAGTGAGTTTAACGAGCAACTGCACGAGCGCCTTGAACTTGCTGAGCAAGGCAAGCAAAACGCTGTCGAATTGGCCAAATCACAAGCCGCGAGTGAGTTACATCGGGCCGAGGCCGCAAAAGACGCTGTGATCCAAGAGCTAAACGCCAAGCTCTTGGCGGCCGACGCGGCTCGCCAGTTTGCCTTGGCGCAAGCCTTAAGCGGTGTTGAAAAAGAGCGCGACGAGCTTGCCAATAAGCTAAAGCAAGCGCAGTTAGAAAAAGAAGCCTCTGTCGCGCTTGCCGATGCCAAACTTGTCAGCGAGTTGCAAAAAACTGCCGCCGCTAAAGATTCTGAGATCCAAAGCCTAAAAGCCAAGCTTGATGGGTTAGAAGTGACGCAAAAGCTTGCGCTGACTGAGGCCGTGAGCGCGGTGGCGCAAGAGCGCGACGAGGTCAAAAACAACCTGGTGCGCGTTGAGCTGGCTAAGCAACAGGCTGAACAAGCACTCAAAGATAAGTACGAAACACAGATCAAAGATCGTGAAGATACGATCGAGCGCCTCAAGGATATGAAGGCACGCTTATCCACCAAAATGGTGGGTGAAACGCTTGAGCAGCATTGCGAGACTGAGTTTGATCGTATTCGGGCGACCGCGTTTCCGAAAGCGTATTTTGAAAAAGACAATAACGCGCGCAGTGGCAGTAAGGGCGACTTCATCTTCAAGGATCAAGATGACGCTGGCACTGAGATTGTTTCGATTATGTTTGAAATGAAAAACGAGAGCGATCAAACTGTCAATAAGAGCAAAAATGAAGACTTTTTGAAAGAGCTTGATAAAGATCGTAATGAGAAAGGCTGCGAGTACGCGGTGTTGGTCTCGTTGCTTGAGCCTGATAGTGAGCTGTACAACACCGGGATCGTCGACAAGTCTCACCGCTATCCAAAGATGTATGTCGTGCGCCCACAGTTTTTTATCCCGATCATTACTTTGTTGCGTAACGCGGCGCTAAAGTCACTTGTGTATAAGTCAGAGCTTGCGTTAATCAAAGCGCAAAACGTTGACATTACAAATTTCGAGAAAGAGCTCGCCAGCTTTAAGACAGGCTTTGACAGAAACGCCGACCTCGCTTCAAGGCACTTTGAGAAGGCAATCGAAGAGATCGATAAGTCTATTCTTCATCTACAAAAAACCAGAGACGAGTTAAGTAGCACAAATCGACACCTCCGCTTGGCGAACGACAAGGTTCAAGACGTTACGATCAAAAAGTTAACAAGGGGTAACCAGACGATGCAGCAGAGGTTTGCTGATTTGTCGAAGAGGGAGGGTGGTGATGTGTAACACAACCTTGGCAACCCGTGCCGACTTCGCTTAGCTCTAGGTGATGCCTCAGAGGGGGCCTAGTTGTCGGCGCTACTTGGTTAAGACTTTAATGTAGGGTGCGGCTGACCTAAAACTTGTCACAAAATGGTCACCTGTGGTTTCTATGATGAATAACAAGTCTGAGTCGTGTCTTTGACTTGTTAACTGTTCATCTTTCTGAGATCTCTATGTCTGCACCTTGGTGTCTAAAGTTCGTTCTCCCCTTGACGGCGTGTTTTGCGCTGAGCTGTTATTCAAGTTTAAGCAGGGCTGACTCGCCTGATTATCCCAACCGTGCAGTCAAACTGACCGTGCCGTATCCACCCGGTGGCGGCACCGACATTACGGCGCGCGCCATGGCGCAGCAGTTAAATGTCATTATGAAGCAGTCAGTAGTGATCGAGAATCGACCCGGTGCCACAGGCATGATTGGGGCGGCAAGTGTCGTCAAGAGCCCAGCCGATGGTTACACGATTTTGTATGGCGCGGCCTCAGAGATGGCGTTTAACGCCAGTTTGTTCAAAAAAATGATGTACAACCCCGCAACTGACTTTGAGCCGGTCAGCCTGATTGCGACCTTTCCGTTGATTTTGGTTGTGCCCGCGAGTTCTTCGGCCACGCTTGAGAGTCTGATGAAGCGCGCGACTGAGCAGCCAGGCACCGTGACGTACGGCTCAATTGGCGCAGGTAGCCCACAGCATCTGGCAGGCGAATTATTGGCCAGTGGCGCACGCACTTCGCTTGTGCATGTGCCGTATAAAGGGTCAGGCCCTTTGGTGCAAGATACGATGGGGGGTGTGGTTGATATCGGGATCAGCAGCCTGCCGCCCGCTATTAACTTGATCAAGGCGGGTAAATTGAGGGCCTTGGCTGTGACCTCAGCCACGCGCGTGCCCTCACTGCCTGATGTCCCGACGATGCAAGAGTTGGGCTATCAGGGCTATGAGTTTAATACTTGGGTTGGGGCAGCTGTGCCGATCGGCACCCCACAAGATATCATCCTAAAAATTAACCAAAGTCTGCGCACGGCGTTGGCAAGCGACGAAATCAAAAAGATCTTTCTTGATCAGGGCGCTGAACCTGTTGGCTCAACGCCGGCTTTTTTCAAAACCTTTATTCAAAGCGAAATCGCCAAGAGCGCAGAAATCGTTTCTAAAGCAAAAATTTCGCTTGAATGAGCGTTGGGTTGAAACCGTGGATTCCAGCGTTTTAAGAGGGCGTTGATTTGAAGCGGTTGGCTGATGCGTTGCCCTCAAATCTGTACGGCGGTTGAATTGTGCACAAAGACATAAAAAGATGAATCCAGATAATTCAGTACTTTCTAAACGCGTGATCTTGGTCGTCTGCGATGGCTTAGGCTTTGAGTGGCTCTCGCCAGAGCGAGCCCCAGTCTTGACGGCTTTGAGCGAGAAAAGCTTGTGCTTTGAGCAACATCAGGCGGTGTTTCCGTCTGTGACGCGCGTCTCGTCTGCTTCAATCGCAACTGGTTGTTATCCAGGTAAGCACGGGTTGCATGGTAACCAGATGGGGCTGTACTTAGACGAGCGCCTTCAAGTCTTTAATGCTGGCGATGTCGGCTTTAGAGACTTGATGCGAAGCGCAACGGGTACAACGCTTCAAACGAAAACGCTCGCGCAGTATTTGGTGAATGCGGGTGGCCAAGTGGTGTATTCAAACGTATCGCCCGGCGCTGCTTATTTTCTGGATCCAGAACATTATGGTCATGTTCATCACCGGTCAGGCTCGTTTGCAAGCGGTGGAGAAAAAATCACCGATCACCGTCATTTGAATGTTTCGCATGACTTGGCCGGTGATCTTGAGGCCACCACGCGCTTTTGCAAAGACGTTGTGTTGGAGGGCAACTGTAGCTTGGGGATCCTGTGGCTGGCGAATCCAGATCTGACCCTGCACTACCAACAACCAGGGTCGCCTGAACATTTGGAAGCCTTAAGCGCCACGGATCAGATGGTTGAGATGGTGAGCAAGGCCGTCCAAGCCGCACGCAATGAAGCTGAGATCTTATTTGTCGTTACTTCAGACCACGGTCATGAAGTGATTGGTGATTCGATCCATATTAGTCAATGGCTTGCTGCAAACGGTTTGAGTCACGAAATTCAAGCGGGCGATATTTGTGTGGCGGGTCAGGGGACCAGTGCCTTGCTTTACGCAACCGAACACGGCAAAGCGCGGTTGACTGAAAAGCTTGAACACATCAAGCAGCAAGAATGGGTCGCTGCTATCTTGGATGCTGAGCAGTTGGCGCGGTTGGGCTTGCCAGCATCGCGGCACCTAGCGATGGGGATAGACATGGCCCGCTTTGACACCGTCAACGCGCATGGCGTAAGTGGTGCAAGGTGGATGGTTGAAGACGGCGAAAAAGGCGTAGCCATGCATTGCGGTCAGCATGGCGGCCTCGGCCCTCAAGAAACGCATCCATTTTTATTCATCAATCACCCGGCTCACGCTGCTGCGACAATGACTCAGCGAACTAGTTTGGTGGACATCGCCCCAACGATTCTTGATTTTCTGAGCGTGCCGCACGAGGCGATGGATGGGCGGTCTTTGTTGAAGTAGTCAACAAAGCCGCAGCCCTGCTTGTGTATGACATCCCCCTCGCACCGAACGGCGAGGTTTGTCGTGCAATCGAACAACGTTACAACTCAAGCTCACGATAATCAAAGAGGTTTCTGGGCGTCATTGTCGCAATTCAAACCAATTACTCCCATTCACCGATGGCGGTCATGTCGATCTTATCTTTCGGGCAGATAGGCGGCCCGTAGTGCATAAAGGCTTTAAGCATCGGCACTGTAAACCCGCACTCTGAACATTTTGCGCGTGGGCGAGGGCGTCGGTCAATGACTTTTCTTGGGACATTAAGTTTGGCATGAGGGTATGCGCCCAAGCTAGCTGCCATTTTCTCAAGTTTGACTTTAAGCTCGGGGCCAGCACCGGCGCTACGCATCGGGCCTTTCATGCCAAGCTTGAGCGCCATCTTCTTGAAGATTGGCCCGTGCTTGTTCTGACAGTCATCCACGGCGTGCACCAGTTCATGCATCAGGGTATCAAGTACCTCAACGCTGTCGCTGAGCCCAGGCGAGATAAAGATTTGATTGACCTTGTCGGCCGAGGCCTTGGTGCTCCAGCACTGACCGATGTGCCCACGTTTAACGTCGGTGCTAGCAAAGCCGCACGAAACATGGCATTTTGGTACAGCGTAACCTTTGTCTTGAAATAGCGGTGTGAGCGCCAGGATGGCTTCTTTAAGCCACTGCTCGCGCGTGGCGGTTTTAGGTGTTGGCATGAGGGTGGGCTTGATTAGGGTGAGCAGGGGTAGGGGGAGGATTTTTTGAGTCTACCTAGCTCGGTGGCTCAGGGGGTGAGCCTGATTGTGGTGCTTATGCTGGGCATTTTAGGTGCAGTGAATTTTTTTCGTAAAACTGCGACTTTTATGAAGTGCTTTATCGATTAGTCGCGACTTTTTGTTATTTCTGTATAAAAAAGTCGCAGTCTGCGCTTTTCAGATGACCATATTGCACGATAACAAGACCCTGTTACCGTGCAAAAAAGACGTCACTCAGGTTTAGCATTAGCCTGCTCTGCCTCGACCTCACTCCATACCTCGGCCGCCATTCGAAAGCTGTCATTTGCCGCCGGTGCCCCGCAGTAAATCAGTGTCTGCAAAAACACTTCAACAAAATCTTGCTTCGTGACCCCGTTGCGAATGGCGGCTCTCATGTGTAGGCGCAGCTCTTTTGGGCGGTTTAAGGCGGTCAACATCGCGAGGTTCAGCATGCTGCGTGTCTTGCGCGGAAAATCTGGCCGAGACCAGACTGCACCCCATGCATATTCTGTGACGATTTTTTGAAACTCGTCGGTTAGCGCATTCTCTTCAAAAGCGCGGCCCACATAGTCTGTGCCGAGCACCTCTTTACGGGTTGCGATGCCTGCTTCAAATAGTGCTTTGTCCATGACTTACTCCGCCACTTTGACTTTGCCAGACTTCACGAGGTCTGAATATTTGGTTGTGAGATCTGCCAAGAAAATCGCCCATTGCTCTTTGGTGCGCAGGTCTGGCACCGAGCCCTTGTCGACCACGGCTTGCTGAAAGCTGGGATCACCGACGATGTTCTGAACGTCACTTGCGACCTTTTGCACGATTGCGGCTGGAGTCGCCTTGGGTGCAAACAGCCCTGCAAAGCCTACGCTCACAGTGCCCGGAAACTGCTCGCTCACCGTCGCAACATCAGGCAAATGGGTTGAACGCTTATCTGAGAGATTGGCGATGACTTTCAAACGACCTTCTTTAATGTGCGGCAGTGTGGCGGCGATTGTGTCAACACCCAATTGAATATGGCCACCAATCAAGTCGTTCACCGCCATCGGGCTGCCTTTGTAAGGCACGGCCACAATCTCTATGCCCGTGCTCAGTTTTACCAGTTCGCCTGCCATATTGAGAGCGGTTGCGCTGACGCTCCAGGAGAGTTTGCCTGGGGCTTGCTTGGCTGCCGCAATAAGCTCCGCTAAGTTGTTGTAGGGCGCATTGCGATTGGCAACAATCAACCAATCTTGCGTAAACACTGGCCCGATGGCAACAAAGTCTTTTTCCATGCTGTAGGGCAAGTTAGGAAAGAGCGCTTGGTTGATCACCGTGCTGCTCGTCGCACCAAAGGTCAGCGTATA
>CANKOW010000087.1 GCA_947484295.1 Alcaligenaceae bacterium
AGAAATCTCTCGTGTTAACTTGTCTGACGTCGATGTGAAGTGGACGAATGCTAAAGAAGATCCAGGCTTGAACGCTGCGATGCTCGCCCGCCTGATGGTGTACTTGGGTGAGGATGTTGATGGGGCACGTAAAAAGATGGCGCTAACAACGCCAGGCGCTCAAGAGCCAAAAGTCATTACGCCAGCAGGTGACAAGACTATGTTGGTTGTTGCAGAGCCCTTCGATCGCGCTTGGCGTCGTGTGGGTGTTGCACTTGACTCTGGCGGCTTCACGGTGGATGATCGTGATCGCGCCGCGGGTGATTTCTATGTGCGTTATGTTGATACCGACACGGGCGAAAAGCGTGAAGAGCCCAACATATTCAGTCGCTTGTTTGGCGCTAAAGATCCAGCTAAGGCGCCTACTCTTCGTATTCGCTTGGTTCAGCAGGGTAACCAAACGCAGATTACAGTGTTGGATGCGCAAGGCGTGCGTGATAATAGCGCCACGGCGCAGCGCTTGCTGAGTGTGTTGAGTGGCAAGATGTAACTGAATGATCAGGCAAGATAAAAAACGACGGCTTTGGCCGTCGTTTTTTTTGCGGTTTTGTGCGAACCAGAGACGCACCTTTTTGTGGCATCAAATGTACCAAAATGGTGCATTTTTTGCTTCTGGTTGTGATCCCTTGCGCGGCCCGATAATTCTCTTCGCATCTCGCTCAAAGATTCGTCATGATGATGTTTTAATTGCGTCAGGGCACTGGGTCAGGTGACCGAGTATCTTTCGCAATGCACTCGTTTGTTTTCTTGATCCTGCCATCAACTCTGTCTGCAATTCAGCGCTGACAGTCAGACTGAAGCTTGGCCCGTCAACCCTTTACTTTTTTTGATTCATGCATCTCGGTGATCAGCGACATTGGTCTAATGACTCAGACCCCTCAGGCTCTCCTGCGGCTGAGTCAGCGCTCGCGTCTTGGACAGCACGCCTGTCGCTTGACTTCACGCTAGACCCTCACCCGCCCAGCCTGAAGACTCGGCTCAATCATCAGCACCTTGGTCCGCTCCGTATTCAAAAAGCTCTTTACCCTGAAGGCGCTTCGCCTTGTCACGCAATCATCGTCCATCCACCGGGCGGTATCGCAGGCGGTGATCGACTTGAAGTGCTTATTAAAAGTCAGCAGGGTAGCCATGGCTTGGTCACCACCCCCTCGGCCGCAAAGTGGTACGGCGCAAACGCCTCGCTAGAGGCCTCTCAGTTGATCGATATTGATTTGCAAGGTGCCTTCGAGTGGTTGCCGCAAGAAACCATTGTGTTTAATCGAGCGCGAGTGCGTTCTGATCTTGATATCAGGGTAGGTGAGCGCGGGGCAATGTTAGGTTGGGATCACCTCATCTTTGGGCGACACGCCTCTGGCGAATCTTTTGTTGAAGGTCATTTTCGACAATCGTTAAAAATTCAAATTGATGGGCAGCTGGTTTGGCACGACCGTTTAGCCTTGGTCGGTGATGATGCGCTGTTTGCCTCGCCAATCGGCCTGCGCGGGCATTACACCTGCGCCACGCTATGGGCGATTTTGCCAGTGTCTAAAAGATTTAGCGAAGCCACCGTGCAAACCTTGCGTGAGCACTCTTCACAGTTTGCCTGGACGCTTCTTCACCCGCGCTTGTTAGTGGGTCGGCTTTTAGCCGAACCGCGTGAACTTAAGTTTTTAATACAAGAAGCTTGGGCGCACTTGCGCCCGGTCGTACTTGGTTTGCCAGCTGTTGCACCACGCTTGTGGGCGACTTGATGATTACGATGATAAAAGTTGTTAAGGGGTAACTATGGATCTGACACCACGTGAAAAAGACAAACTATTAATTTTTACGGCGAGCTTGCTGGCCGAGCGCCGACGTGCTCGTGGCTTAAAGCTTAACGTGCCCGAAGCGATTGCGATGATCTCGGCGGCCATCATGGAAGGCGCGCGCGATGGCAGAACCGTTGCTGAACTGATGAGCGAAGGCCGCAATATTTTGAGTAGACAAGACGTGATGGAAGGCGTTTCTGAAATGATCCCCGACATTCAAGTCGAGGCGACGTTTCCGGATGGCACAAAGCTTGTCACGGTTCATCAACCTATTCAGTAGTCATCTGTGTTGCACTTTTTTTAGTCGACAGCCTGATTGCTGTTTTTCTGACGTTTAGAACGTGAGAGTTTTAGGAGAAAAAGATGAGTGCCACACCAATGATTCCGGGCGAGATGATCGTTGCCCCGGGTGAAATTGAAATTAATGCTGGCCGTACCACAACAAAAGTACTGGTCGCCAACACGGGTGATCGGCCTGTGCAGATCGGTTCGCACTATCACTTCGCAGAAACCAACGCGGCACTACGTTTTGATCGTATGCAGGCGACCGGGTTTCGCTTAAATATACCGGCGGGTACCGCAGTGCGTTTCGAACCAGGTCAAGAACGCGAGGTTGAGCTCGTGGCCTTGGCGGGTGATCGGCTCGTGTATGGCTTTAGAGGTTTGGTGATGGGGGCTCTCGACAAATGAAGATTTCAAGACAAGCGTACGCTGAGATGTACGGCCCCACCACGGGCGATCGAATTCGCTTGGCCGATACGGCTTTGTTTGCGATGGTTGAAAAAGATTTCACCATCTATGGCGAAGAGGTTAAGTTTGGCGGCGGCAAGGTGATTCGCGATGGGATGGGTCAATCGCAACGCATGAGTAAGGATTGCGTGGATACCGTGCTGACCAATGCGTTGATCATTGACTACTGGGGCATTGTCAAAGCCGATATCGGGATTAAAAATGGTCGTATCTCGGGTATCGGTAAAGCGGGTAACCCGGATGTGCAGCCAGGTATCACGATTGTGGTGGGCCCTGCTACTGAAGTGATCGCAGCCGAAGGCATGATCGTGACGGCTGGTGGGATTGATAGCCACATCCATTTGATTTGTCCGCAACAAATCGAAGAGGCCTTAAGCTCGGGCGTTACCACCATGATTGGTGGCGGTACGGGCCCAGCGACCGGCACCTTTGCCACCACCGTCACACCTGGCCCCTGGCATTTAGCCCGTATGTTGCAAGCGATGGAATCCTATCCCATCAATATCGGTTTGCTAGGCAAGGGCAACGTATCGGTGCCCGGCCCCCTGCACGAACAGATCGAGGCAGGTGCGGTTGGGTTGAAGTTGCACGAAGACTGGGGCAGCACACCTGCTGCCATCGATAACTGCTTAAGCGTGGCTGACGAAACCGACACGCAAGTGGCGATTCACACTGACACCTTGAACGAATCAGGGTTTGTTGAAGCAACGATTGATGCGATTAAAGGGCGTGTGATTCACACGTATCACACTGAAGGTGCGGGTGGTGGTCATGCGCCTGACATCATCCGCATTTGTGGTGAATCCAATGTGCTGCCTTCGTCAACCAACCCGACTCGGCCGTTCACGATCAACACGCTAGACGAGCATCTGGATATGTTGATGGTGTGTCATCACCTTGATGCCTCAATCGCCGAAGACATTGCGTTTGCCGAAAGCCGCATTCGCCGCGAGACCATTGCTGCTGAAGATATTTTGCATGACATCGGCGCGTTTTCGATGATTTCGTCAGATAGCCAGGCGATGGGGCGCGTAGGCGAAGTGATCATGCGTACGTGGCAGACCGCGCACAAAATGCGCGAACAACGTGGCTCAATGAGTGAGGCAGGTTTTTCAGATCCCTCAACCAGCGACAATGCGCGCATCAAGCGTTATATCGCCAAGTACACGATCAACCCTGCGATTACGCATGGCATGGCCAAAGAAATCGGCTCGATCGAGGTGGGTAAGTTTGCCGATTTAGTGTTGTGGCGCCCAGCTTTTTTTGGCGTCAAACCCTCCACCGTAATTAAGGGTGGGCAGATTGCAATGGCCTTGATGGGTGATCCGAATGCGTCGATCCCCACACCGCAACCCGTACATTTTAGGCCGCAGTTTGGCGCCGCGCAAAGTGCGATTGCTACGAGCTGCATTACCTTTATGTCGGGTATTGCGATTCACAAAGGCTTGCCAGCTGAATTAGGCTTAAAGCGTCACGTGGCCGCAGTGCAAGGCATGCGCAGTTTGACCAAGGCCGATATGAAGCTCAATGCAGCAACGCCAAAAATCACGGTGAGCCCCGAAAATTACAAAGTCTACGCAGATGGTGTGTTGCTTGATTGTCCGCCTGCAACGATTTTGCCGATGGCGCAGCGGTACTTTTTGTTTTAGGAAGAAGCATGGCAATCATGTTGAACGCGCGCCGAGCGCACGATGATCCACAGTTACGCAACGACAGCGCGGCCTGGCCAGAGCCTTGGCCCGTGCTCGAACTGACGCTCGAAGATCGCCAGCGTTGGCGGTTGGCTGCGATGTTGCCCAATGGTCGTGCCGTGGCTGTGATCTTGCCGCGTACTGAACACATGCAGCATGGTGATGTGTTGTGTGGTGACCAAGGTGAGCGGGTGGTGGTGCAGGCTGCTGTCGAAGAGCTCTTCTGCATCCAGGCCAGTAGCCCGTTTGAGTTGATGCGTATTGTTTATCACCTGGCCAATCGCCACGTGCGAGCTATGCTCACAACCGAGGCCGTGTGGATCCAGCCTGATCCCGTACTTGCGGACATGGTGCGGCGCTTGGGCGGCACCGTGATGGTGGTGCAGCAGGCCTTTATCCCTGAGGGTGGTGCCTATGCGGCAGGGCAGGGCGATGGGCATCATCACCATGCTAGCGAGTGTGGTGTTGAAGAACACGATCAAGCCATGGGTAATCTTGGCGAAGAACTCTCAATCGCGGCGCACGCGCGCGCAAAGTTGTAATGAGTCTCTCTCAAACCCAGTCGCTACTAGCCGCCTTGCATCTGGCAAGCCCCGCCTTGCCTGTCGGTGGCTTTGCCTACTCGCAAGGTTTAGAGCAAGCGATTGAAGATCGCTGGGTGACTCAAGCTGAGCAAGCCTATGTCTGGATTCGCGACGTACTCCTTTTGAACCTGGCGCGCCAAGAACTGCCTTTGTGGTTGGCGTGTCACCGTGCGGTATTGCAACAAGATTGGTCTGCTTTAGCCACCGCCAATCAAGAACTTTATGCTTTGCGCGAAACCGCCGAGTTCAGGCTTGAATCTGTACAGATGGGTCATTCGATGACGAAGCTGTTTGCACAATGGCCTCAAGGCGCAGCACTCAATGCCTTGTCGATTGAACAGTGGACTTATCCCGCTTCATACGCCGCCTTGGCCGCGATCTCTGGGGTAGACGAGACGATGGCGTTGACGGCGTATTTATGGAGTTGGGTCGAAAATCAGGCGCTGGCGGCGGTGAAGATTATTCCGCTAGGGCAAATAGACGGCCAGACGTTGCTGCATCGTTTGAAGAGTGATGTCGAACGCGCTACTGAGATTGCGCGTTCAACCGACTCCGCTCACGCAGGCTCGGCAGCCTTTGGCTTGGCACTGGCAAGCGCCAGGCACGAATCGCAATACAGTCGCTTGTTTAGAAGTTGAATACTTGAGACAAGTTATTTTTTGTAGTTGTTTTCAATCTAGGATTGCACCATGAACGCTTCTACCCAAACAAATCCCTTACGTGTTGGTATCGGTGGCCCCGTTGGCTCGGGCAAAACCACGCTCGTTGAAGTCTTGTGCAAACGTATGCGCGATCAATACAAACTGGCTGTCGTCACCAACGACATCTACACCAAAGAAGACGAGCGTTTGCTAGTGGCTGCCGAAGCACTCACCGCTGATCGCATCATGGGTGTCGAAACCGGCGGTTGCCCACACACTGCGATTCGCGAAGATGCCTCGATCAATCTTGAAGCGATTGATCGCATGCAAAAACGGTTTCCTGATCTGGATTTAATTTTCATTGAATCAGGTGGCGATAATTTGGCAGCGACCTTTAGCCCTGATCTATCTGACCTCACCATCTATGTGATCGATGTGGCCGGTGGTGAAAAAATCCCCCGCAAAGGTGGCCCCGGAATCACACGCAGCGATTTGTTAGTGATTAACAAAACGGATTTAGCCCCGTACGTGGGTGCCAACCTTGACGTCATGCGTCACGACACCGCCCGCATGCGTGCCGACCGCCCCTGGGTGATGACCAACCTCAAAACCGGCGATGGCTTAGATGAGGTGATTAAATTTATCGAGAAAGCAGGGTGCTTGGCTGCGAAGTGAGCCGCAGCAAGTAGCGTATATTTCTAGGGTGAGACTATCGGCGCACCAAATGAATCCACCCAGCCTCCAGCCATTCGGTGAGTGTATCGACCGCTTCAGGCGTGAGTTTTTGTGCGGCTGGGTCAGCGCCCGATAGTTCACGTGCATCGGCCAAAATCTTTAAGCCAGTTTCAGCGGCAACTGGCGCGACCTCGCCATTGATAAACAGGTGCTTGCCGCGATACAACATGCGGGTGCGGCGATCAAGAGTCCAGTGTGTGTAAGGTGCTTCTTGTTCATCATCACCATAATCGCTATCAAACACCGCAGCCTGATTTGGCTCAGTCAGCCAGCATCCTAAAAATCGCTGTGCCAGTGCTGCATTAAATTGGATCTTAGACACCGCTTGCACAGCAGCGTCAATTAAACCGTCTGGGATCTCAGCAGGATGCGCACTAGCTTGTTGCCCCGCGTCGCGATACAACGCATCAAGCTTTGGGCCGGGCAAGGGTGGCTCGCCAAAGGGGCCGCTCGCCAGCCCTGCACGGGCGACGATCTGATCCGCGGCGGCCTCAAGCATGCCGCGGGCCAAGGCAGCCTGATCGGGTGATCGAAAGCCGATTGAAATCGTCATGCAATCATTATCAAGCGCCACACCATCGTGCGCGGCTTGTGGCGGTAGATACAGCATATCGCCGGGCTCTAAAACAAACTCTTCTTCAGGGATAAAGTTTTTTAAAATCTTGAGCGATAAATCAGGGATCAGCGTCAGATCGCGCTGCTGGCTGATCTGCCAACGTCTGCGCCCTTGGCCTTGCAATAAAAAGACATCGTAGCTATCAAAGTGCGGCCCAACACCACCGCCTATAGTCGCCAGACTTATCATTAAATCATCAAGGCGTGCATCGGGTACAAAGCGAAACCGATTCATCAAGGTGCAGGCTGCGTCGTCTTGGATATCGACACTTTGCACCAATAGCGACCAGTCAGGTTCTGAAGCCTTTGGCAAACGTGCAAAAGGGCCACGATCCATCTGCCATTGACCTTTCTCGCGCCACACCAGACGCGATTCGACATCGTCACGGCGACTCATTTTTTTGAGGGTTGCAGTAGAGACGGGTGGCTTGAAGCCAGTAAACGCCTGTCTAATCACCAACGGCTTGCGTTGCCAGTACGTTTTCATGAACTGGGTGGGCGCCAAACCACCAAGCAAAGCGAGAGGTTTATTTGGATTCATGATGTGTAGCCTGTTCTCAGTGCGTGGTCTGCCGTTCGTAGCTGCGCAATATAGGTGCGTAGCGCAAATTGAATACGAAGCGAATCAAAGCTGCAATTTTTTTAGTTGATACAACGCCTCAAGTGCTTCGCGCGGGCTTAAGGTATCGGGGTCAAGTGCAGCTAAAGCCTGTTGCAACGCCTCTTGCGCTTCATTGATCTCAGCCGTAGCAGCAGCTTGCACCTCGGCATCCGCCACCTCACCAAACAAGCCCAGTTGCGGGGTCGGCGCACCTTGCGCCTCAAGCCGTTCAAGCTCGCGTGTCGCGTGGCGAATCACCGCCTGCGGGATACCCGCGCGTTGCGCCACTTGAATCCCGTAGCTGCGGCTGGCTGGCCCATCTTTCACTTCATGCAAAAACACAATGCCCGAGGGCGACTCGGCTGCAGCAAGATGCACGTTAGCGGTATTCGCTTGCTCGCTTGGCATTCGGGTGATTTCAAAATAATGCGTCGCAAATAACGTCAGTGCGCGGTTATGTGTGACCAAGCGTTGCGCTATCGACCAGGCCAGCGCCAAGCCATCATAGGTGGATGTACCGCGCCCAATCTCATCCATCAACACTAAACTTTGTGCCGAACTCGAAGCCAAAATAGCAGCGGCTTCAATCATCTCCATCATGAAGGTCGAGCGCCCGCCGGCTAAATCATCGGCAGCGCCAATGCGTGTAAAGATCCGATCAAGCGGGCCAATCGCTGCGCTTTGCGCAGGCACAAAGCTGCCCACGCGCGCCAATAAAGCGATGAGGGCCACTTGCCGCATGTAGGTTGATTTGCCGCCCATATTCGGGCCTGTAATCACCAACAGAGCGCGGTGCGCATTTAACGAACAACTGTTCGGTGTAAAACGCTCGATCGCACGTTCAACGACTGGGTGACGTCCCAACGTGATCTCAATGGCCGCATGCGTAAACAGTGTTGGCGCCACCCATTGGTGGTGTTGGGCGTGATGTGCCAGTGAAACTAAGGCATCAAGCTCAGCGCAGGCTGCGGCACATTGCGCCAGCTGTTTAACGTGCGCAGTGAGTTGCTCAAGCAATTGCTCGAACAGCCATTTCTCGCGGGCAAGTGAACGGTCTTGTGCGGACAAGACTTTATCTTCCCAGGATTTGAGTTCGGGCGTGATATAGCGCTCGGCGTTTTTAAGTGTCTGGCGCCGACGATAATCGTCAGGCACTTTTTCGGCTTGCGCGCGACTCACTTCAATAAAAAATCCGTGCACGCGATTAAATTCAACACGTAGGGTGGTAATACCCGTGCGAGCGCGTTCGCGCGCCTCAAGCTCAAGTAGAAATGCGCCGTTATCTGTTGAGATGGCGCGCAACTCATCAAGCTCTGCGTCAAAGCCCGTAGCGATCACACCGCCATCGCGCGCTAAGGCGGCTGGCTCTAACGCGATGGCATGTGTTAACAGTTCTTGCAAGCCTTCAGGTGGGGTGAGTGCTTGTGCGAGAGCTTGCAAGCGCGGCGTCGAGTTTGTCTCGAGCCTATGCTCTCGTTGTGTCGTAGTCTTCGACTGACTTGGCTGCGACGTACTGTCAGCAACTGCTAAAAGTTCAGACGCCTGCAGCGGTGCCATCGCTGAAAGCACTTGTTGCTGCACCGCCGGCAACGCACCCAAGGCATCACGCAAACTAGTAAGCTCACGAGGGCGCACCGACAGCAGAGCGATACGCGTGGCAATCCGTTCAAGATCAGGTAGCTTATTGAGTTCAGTGCGCAGTGCTTGCAGCAGCGGCGTCGCGTGCAGCAGTTCAGTGCGCTGCGAACTGGCCGTCATTAAACTGCCAATGGCCTGCTGGCGCTCAAGCACCGGCGCATTGTCACGCAAAGGGTGATGCAACCAGCGGCGCAACAAGCGACTACCCATCGGCGTGCAACAGTTATCCAAAATTGAAAATAACGTTGGCGCCTCTTCACCAGAAAGCGTACGTGTTAATTCAAGATTGCGACGCGTGGCCGGATCCATCAACACATACTGACTGGCCCGATCGGCCACCAAGGTCTGTACGTGCGATAGGGCATGTGCTTGCGTGCGCCCGGCATAGCGTAACAACGCCCCAGCTGCGCATAGCGCAGTAGGTAGGTCATCAACATCAAAGCCTGAAAGCGATTCGGTTTTAAAGTGCGCCAGCAAATGTGCCTGCGCCTGCTCGGCCTCAAAATGCCAAGGAGGTATCTTGGTCGCGGCACAATGTAGCGTCAGATCAAGCTGAGCATCGTCAGCAAAAATGATCTCAGCCGGATCAATGCGATGTAGTTCAGAATCAAGCGCTTGGGCGGCGCACTCAGACAGTTTGAACTCGCCACTTGCTAAGTTCAGCCAGGCCACGCCAGCACGTTGCGCTTTATGACCTTTGCGCGGGACAAACACGGCGGCCACGCAGCGATCGGCTTTTGAGGGCAGCAAGGCTTCATCAGTGAGTGTGCCCGGCGTAACAATGCGCACGATTTCGCGATCGACTGGGCCCTTGCTTGTGGCGGGGTCACCGATTTGCTCGCAAATAGCCACCGAGACACCCTGCGCCACGAGCTTAGCCAAGTATTGCTCGGCTGCGTGGTAAGGCAGCCCCGCCATCGGGATCGGAACCCCATTTGATGAGCCGCGCCGCGTCAGGGTTAAACCTAACAGCTTTGCACCGCGCTCAGCGTCTTCATAAAACATCTCATAGAAGTCACCCATGCGATAAAGCAGTAGTAACGGCCCCGCCTCAGCTTTGAGGCGCAGGTATTGCTGCATCATCGGAGTGTGTTCGGTTAGTTCTTTTTCAGGCAGAGTCAAATGTGATGTCCATTGAAATTTTTTTGTAGTTAAAGAAACATCATGCAGGTATCAGCCCACAGCTAGCTTGACCGGTTTGCCGATACGACTGAGCATCTCAACTAAGGTGTCGATGGTGAACTTGCCTGTTTTGCTGTTCACCACGTCTGACACGCGCGGGCGCGAAACCATCAGAATCTCGGCGGCTTCGGCTTGTTTGAGGTGATGTTCGCTAATCCAGACAGATAGCTCGGCCATCAGTTGTTGCTTTAGAAGCTGAGTGTCATTGATCTGTTTGCGAGACGCCGCCTGCAAACGCTTGGCTTCAGCTGGCGTAAAGCCAAGTTCCAAAAAGAGGTTCGCACCAGACTTCGTGACGTGTTGGATCTCTGTGTCGATTTTCATATTTTTGACTGTCTCGCGTTGACTACGGCACGATAGCGCGCCTCGGTAATATCCTTGTCCTGCTTATTGGTTGTCTGAGTCTTCTTTTGAAAGCAATGCAAGACGTAGATTGCTTCTTCAAATTTGGCAACGTACATCACACGATAGCTACCACCACTTTCACGTAGGCGAATTTCTTTAGTACCTGCACCAACAATATCAAACGGTTTCCAGTCGTCTGGATCTAAACCAAATTGAATCTTGCTTAACTGAAATCCAGCAACTCGCCGTGCTTCATCTGGAAATGCTAGTAGATCGCTGTAACTTGATCCTAACCAGCGAATGTCTTTTTCGAAACTCACTACAAACCTTGTATAAAATTTTATACGCACCCAGTAGTGAAGTCAAGCTTTGTAATTGCGGCGGGCGATGTCGCTTGGCTTAGGGCGATGCGACCTGCAACCGAGTATGACATTGCTTTTTTGGCTCCTGCAGGGGAGTAGTGACAAGTTTGTCCGATCAGGCTCGGCGTATCTGGGTAGCTGGGCGTTGTTCTGGCTTTGGATTTAGTGAGAATTGATCATTTGAGGTGTAAAAACCAAGCACCACGCGTGCACCACCTATAATTCGCAAGTTGAATACACCGATAGATAGGAGCCCCGCCATGAAGCTATTTAAATCTGCACGTTCTGTTGCGCTGTTAGCCTGTAGTTTGCTCGGCCCTTTGGGGATGATGTCAAGTTCAGTCCAAGCGCAAACCCCGTACCCGACCAAATCCGTACGGATCGTGGTCGGCTTCTCGGCGGGCGGTTCGACAGACGTGCTCGCCCGTATTCTCGCTAAAGACATGACCGAAGATTTGGGTCAAAGTTTTGTCGTTGAAAACAAACCGGGTGCAGGCAGCAATATCGCCGCCGAATTAGTCGTGCGTGCAGCGCCCGATGGTTACACCTTATTCATGATGGCGGTCACCAATGCGATCAATCACACGCTGTATTCGAATTTGAAATTTGATGTGATCAAAGACTTTAGCCCGATTGGTTTGGTGGCTAAAGTGCCAAACATGCTTGTCATTAATCCAAAGGTACCGGTCAATAGTGTTCAAGAGTTGATCGCGTACGCCAAGAAAAACCCAGGCGCCTTAAATTTTGCCTCATCGGGCGCAGGTACCTCGATCCACATGACGGGTGAGTTGTTTAAGCTGCAAACGAAGCTCGATATTCCGCATATTCCTTACAAGGGCAGCACGCCTGCACTGACTGATTTAATGGGTGGGCAAGTGCAGATGATGTTTGACAATATGCCAACGGCTTGGCCTCTGGTGCAAGCCGGTAAATTACGTGTGCTGGCGATTACCTCGCCTAAGCGTTCACCCGCTGCGCCTGACGTCCCCACTATGCAAGAGTCTGGTTTTCCGGGCTTCGACGTGTCTTCGTGGTTTGCCTTGGCAGCACCTGCAGGAACGCCTAAAGAAATCATCGCTAAGCTTAACGTCTCAATGAATAAAGTGTTGGCCAAGCCCGAGGTTCAAAAGCGCCTGGATGACTTGGGGGCAACGAACGGTGCTGGTACGGTCGAACAGGTTGGTCAGTTTCTTAAGTCGCAAACCGAGAGCTGGGCCGTGGTCGTAAAAGGCTCTGGTGCTAAGGCTGAATAAAAGCACAGACGAGCTTTCTATTCGTCAACCAGCTTGTTTAAGCGTTGCGCATCAAGCGGGGCAGTTTGCCCTTTCACTTGCGAGCCCATCGCTTCGATGGTTAAGCAAAGCTGCGCAATGCGAGCATCTTGCGCAGCTGCGTGGTTGATGAGCTCATGCAAAACTTTAACTAACGGGTCACCGGCGCCCGGGTCAACTGCGTACGCGGTGAAGCCGGTCGCATCGCTCGCTGAGTCACCTGGCGCGGTCGAGCTTGAGGCGGGTGCTCCTTTGTCGAGCAAGGCTTTCAATGGTGCAGCATCCCAACCCGCATCGCAGGGAGACAGCTGGGTCGAGGCAGCTTGGACCTCGGTTGTGTGCTGCGCCCCTGCGGTTTGGGTAGTCTGAGCCCCGAGCCCAGGCTCAAGGGCGTGGATGCTGTGAGCCGTATTCGTCGTCGCAGCCACGTGGGTCGCTTGAGCCCCAGCCCCACCCGCTGCCGGCTCTTGCGCGTTGGCCGTCGTGACGTCTGGCGCCTGAGGGGCAGCTTCAATCAAACGCGCCGGGTTGCCCACCGCAGTCGCGCCAGCAGGCACAGGCTTGACGACCACTGCGTTCGATCCAATGCGCGCGCCATCGCCAACAGTGAATCCACCCAACACTTGTGCTCCCGCACCGACCACAACCCCCTTACCCAGGGTTGGATGGCGCTTAGCGCCTTTGTAGAGCCGAGTGCCGCCTAAGGTGACGCCCTGATAGATGGTGCAGTCGTCGCCGATCTCGGCGGTTTCGCCAATCACCACACCAAACCCATGATC
>CANKOW010000088.1 GCA_947484295.1 Alcaligenaceae bacterium
CTCAGCCATTGACGCCAAAGCGCCACAAAGCGCAACCCGTAGTGATCGTCCAAATCCAGCATTGTGTAAGACGAGCGGCCCGCCCACGCGCGAGGCAGGTCTAACAACTTTAGCACCTGGGCGCGTTGCACTGTTGGAGCGTAGGGCGAATTCATATGTGGAAGCTCATGTTGCGACTTTAACGGATTTGCACCGGAAACCGACTGCGCGCCGGCGACGAGAATGCCTTAGGCAAACGCCCTGCATGCGACACGCTCGCGACCACCACGGCCTCAGGGATTTCAGGGTAGTATCTCGGCAAGCCTGACTCGCAGCCCTTTGACCACCTCTTACCGCAAGCTCATCGAATGTCTCAGCCCAATCTCATCAGCACTTCGCCCTGGCGCGACAAAATCAATGGCGTGCTGTTTGTCGGCTTGCTGGCAGCCGCTGTCGTGCAGCTCGCCACCACGCCCACGATCAAGGCCATGGGTTTTAGCCCCTTGGTGGTCGGTATCGTCTGTGGCATGTTGTATGGCAACTTTTTACGTGGCACCATGCCCGCCGAATGGGGCTTCGGTGTGCACTTCACAGCGCGCCGCGTTCTGCGGGTGGCCGTCGCATTTTACGGTTTAAATATTAGCGTCCAGCAAATCATCGAAGTCGGCTTGCCGGGCATTTTGATGTCGTTCGTGATCGTCTTAAGCGTACTCATACTGGGCACGCTGATTGGCACCAAGCTACTCAAAATTGATCGCGATACGGCCATGCTAACGGCCGCGGGCAGCGCTATCTGTGGGGCCGCCGCCGTACTTGCCTTTGAATCCACTCTTAAAGCCGAGCCGCATAAAAGTGCAGTGGCTGTCGCTACAGTGGTGTTATTTGGCACCTTTTCGATGTTTGTATACCCTCTGCTGTTTCAGGCCGGCTGGATCGCGCTCGACCCGCGCGCCTTCGGAATCTTTTTGGGGGGTACCGTGCATGAAGTCGCTCAGGTCGTAGCCTCAGCCAGCAACATCGATGCCGCTACCACCGAAGTCGCCACGATCGTCAAAATGACACGGGTCGCGTTACTTGTGCCCGTTCTACTCGTGCTTGGCTTTTGGCTGCAGCGTGCAGGGGCCACGCCAACAGACGCAAGCGGCGCCAAACCTAAGCTTCCCATCCCTTGGTTTGCCATTGGCTTTTTGGTACTGGCCCTGATCAACTCGGCGCATATTATTCCAGCACCTGTCCTTCAAGCGCTGCGCACCCTTGATATCTTTATGCTCACCATGGCAATGACTGCCTTGGGTATCGAGACCCGCTTTGCCAATATGCGCAAAGCCGGCCCACGTGTCATGGTGTTAGGCGTGATCTTGTTTATACTGTTGGGGTTGGGTGGTTACGCGCTCGTCAAGCTTATTGCTTGATCGCACTTAGCAACACTAGCCTTGCACGTTAGGTTTGAATAGTACGTTTGCCCGGCCACGACTCATGACCCAGACTACCCCTGACGCCACAACACCGGTCGGTCGCCTCGACCCCGAAGACGCACAGCTTGCACTCGCAACTGTGCAAGAGGTGTTGCACCGTCACGAACTGGTCGAAAATCTGGTTCACAGGCAAGAGCAAAACGATGCGCGCTCTGATCTCGTTGAGGGCTTGCTGCACCGTCAGCACGAAGCCGAACTCTCGACACTGGTTAACAGCCTGCACCCTGCCGATATCGCTTTTATCCTTGAGTCCTTGCCAAGTGTTGATCGTCTATTGATCTGGCGGTTGGTCGGCTCAGAGCACGACGCCGACGTTCTGCTCGAAGTCGCAGACTGGTTGCGTGAATCGCTGATCGAGGCGATGGATCGCCAAGATCTGGTTGCCGCCACCGGTACCATGGACGCCGACGAACTGGCTGATCTGGCACCTGACCTGCCGCCCGATGTGGTGGCGGAAGTACAAAAGGGCCTCACCATCGAAGAGCGTGCCCGACTGATCGAAGCCATGGGCTACCCCGACGATAGCGTGGGCAGCATCATGGATTTTGAAATGGTGCGCGTACGCGAAGACGTGTCCCTTGAAGTTGTTTTGCGCTACCTCAGACGCCTGCCTGAACTGCCCGACCACACCGACCAAATTTTTGTTGTCGACCGACAAGACAAACTTTTGGGTACCCTCACCTTATCGGCGCTGTTGGTGAACGAGCCCGAGATAGACGTGTCGTCGGTGATGAGCCCCGATTACCTCTCACTCAGCCCTCTTGACTCTGACGCTGAAGCCGCTGGGGCTTTCGAGCGCTACGATCTGGTCTCTGCCCCCGTGGTAGACGACCTAGGCCGTTTGGTCGGCCGCGTCACCATCGCAGAGGTGGTTGACGTGATCCGCGAAGACTCTGACGAGCAAGCCTTGTCGCGCGCCGGTATGCAAGAAGAGGATATCTTCGCGCCAGTAGCAATGGCCTTGCGCAATCGTGCGCCTTGGCTGTTATTAAACTTATGTACGGCAGCGATTGCGTCGTTTGTAGCCTCGCGCTTTGAGGATACCGTCAGCACAATCGTCATGCTCGCTTTTTTGATGTCGATTGTGGCGGGTATTGGTGGCAACTCGGGTAATCAAACAATGACCTTGATTATTCGTGCGCTTGCTGTGGGCCGCATTACTGACAAAAACGTGTGGCAGCTTGTCAAGCGCGAGATGCTGGTCACGTTCTTGGTTGGCTTGGTCGGCAGCACCGTTGCGGCAGTATTTGCCTGGGGCATTTCAAACTCGATCCCCATTGCGCTAGTCATGATGGCCGCAATGATCTGCAATATGCTGATTGGCGCCACGATTGGCGTGTTGGTACCGGTCGTGCGTACGCGCTTTGGCAAAGACCCCGCAATGGGGTCTTCGGTGTTGCTCACCTTTGCAACCGACTCGCTAGGTTTCTTTATCTTTTTAGGCCTGGCAACGATATTTTTAATTTGAACGTTGAGCGTCTGTTCGTGAGACACGTTGCCCAACCACTCAGGTGCGCGACTGCCCAGGGCCATTACCTTGTCAGGCTTTGCTAGCCCACACGCTGCACCGAGGCCAGCACGCGATTAACGTGCGTGCTCACGCGCTCAGAGTCAACACCATAGACGTGCAAAGATACAGCAGGCAGGGGATCGTCGGGCGAGGCGTTACCCAGTCGGTGAATAAGTTCGAGCCCAGCGTGGCCGCACACACTTTGGCCGGCGCTGCGCGGGATGCTGTTAAAGGGGTAGGCGTGCCCGGCGGCTGCATCCCAGGCGTAATGGGTTTCGGTTAACACACCACTTAACACGCGGAACGCGCACCAGGTGTAGTGCGCATGCACTGGGCTAAATTGCCCCGACGCCCACACTAACGCCACCACTGTAAAGCGCCCAAGTGGGTCGGCATGCAAGACGTGGCGCGAGTAGGTTAGCTCGGCCCGGGGCAGATTCAACAAGGCTGTCACAACATCCGGAACAAGCGCAGGCGTCAAGGCACGGTTTAAAGCCTGTCGAATCCGGTAGGGCACTAGATCGGGTGCCTCACGGCAGGCTTGCCCGAGCGCGACCGAGCACTCGGGCAATAGTTGATCAAGCCGTGACGCGATCTGATGGGGGTAACGCAGCGCCTGTGCGCGTGCAGACGACGACTGCGGGGGTGAGGGAGATGCCATCCCTCTATCTTAGAGAGGTCATCCGAGCAATTGCTTGCTTTTTTTTGTATAAATTGACAATAAAGAGTATTATTTTCTTTAATTATTAATAAATTTAGTAAATAATTTCATTTAAAAGCGTAAGTACTGCTTTAACACCCTATGACGATTGATAAAAAAGACCGAGAAATCCTGCAGCTATTGCAGGCCGATGCCAGCTTGTCTTTGGCTGAAATTGCGAGCGCGGTCAACCTGACCCAAACGCCGTGTTGGCGACGCATTCAAAAACTACAAGCCGATGGCGTTATTCAAAAACAAGTGGCACTGTGCGATGCCAAAAAACTTAACCTGGGGCTCACCACGTTTGTGACCATTCGCACCAGTCAGCACAACGAGCAATGGATGCAACGTTTTGTGGCGGGCGCGACGAGCATTCCGGAGATCGTCGAAATTTATCGACTCAGCGGCAATGCCGACTATTTGCTTAAAATTGTTGTGCCAGATATCAGTCGCTATGACAGCGTATATAAGAGACTCATCCGCACTGTTGACTTGCTAGACGTCAGCTCGGCCTTCGTGATGGAAACGATCAAGTGCACGACAGCTTTACCGCTTGATTATGCCGAGTAGCATTGGGCGGCATGACAAAAGGCTACTCGACGCTGCCGATCAGCCTGCCGCCACACGTTGCGCGTTTCAAGCGTCGGCCTCGCTCGCAATCGACTCAGACACCCACGCTTGCACCAGCGTGTAGGTCACCGCAAGTGCAACAGGCCCAACAAAAATACCAATTAAACCAAAGCTCAGTAAGCCGCCGATCACACCCGCAAAGATCAACAATAAAGGCAAATCTGCTCCGCGCTTGATCAGCATCGGCCGCAAGAAATTGTCAAGGCTCGTGACGATCAAGCTCCAGACTAATAAAAATATTGCCCACCCAGTGTCGCCTTGCCAAAACATCCAGGCCACAGCCGGAAAAAGCACTAGGCTTGGGCCAATTTGTGCAATACACAGCATTAACATCACGGCCGAGAGTATTGCCGCAAAGGGCACGCCCGCGATCACTAAGCCCACACCACCCAACACAGTTTGCACAACGGCAGTTACGCCCACGCCCAACGCGACGGCGCGAATAGCTTGCCCCGCGAGTACCATTGCGCCTTCGCCACGCTCGCCCGCGAGGCGCCGGCCAAAGCTGCGAATCATTTTGGCCGCCTCTTCGCCAGACGAATACAAGATTGCTGAGATCGTGACCACGAGTAAAAATTGGATCAACATGCCGCCCAAACCACCAAACTGCGACAGTACCCACTTGCCGGTTGACGCCGCATAAGGCGCAACGTGATCCATAAAGCCTGCTGCCCCACCCGCGATGAGATCAGTCCAGGCAGTATTGATTTTTTCTCCAACAAAAGGGATGTGTTCAACCCACTCCGGTAGCGCAGGCAAGCCGTGGCTGGCAAGACTTTTACCCAACACCATGAACTGGTCTGACTTCTGTGTAATCGTACTGATGGCCCACCAAAGCGGCGCAACCAATAGCAACAGCATCCCCACAGTCATGACGAGCACTGCAGGTGCCCGTCGCCCGCCAAAAGTCTTTTGCAATGAGATCAGCCACGGCCAAGTTGCCACCACCAGCATAGTCGACCAGACAGTCGCGGCCAAAAAGGGGCGAAGCACCCAAAGCGACAAGGTAATCAACCCCACAATACAAAAGACAGCGAGCGTGTTACGCGTTAAATCATGATGCATAGTTCTATCTCCATCTGCCTGAAATGCGGGCTCAATGCCTCATGTGGACAAAGAATCAGTCGCAGCGCGGTGTTAAGTGAGCGGCTCAATATAACTATTAGGCCGTTTTGATTGTAAGTTTACGGAGTGACCGATATGTGTCACCTTCACAGCCACACAACAGGCCTAGCTTAAAGGACGGCTCAAGGCATTAATATTTGCCTCAAAAGCCCGCAAACGTTTAAATACAGACATCAACTCGACCATCGAGGCCCAGTTGCGTATTAAAACCTGAAAAGACGTTTGTATGCGCTCAAACGAGCGTATCGTTTGCGCGAACATACCCAAGGTCAACGTGCCGGCAATCACCGTTGGGCCTAACACCAAAAACGGCACTACGATGCCAAACTGTAAGTAGGTCAACTTAGCGGCATCGAAGTACAAATAGTGAAAAAACAAACGATGGTAGCTTTTTTTAAGCATGCTAAACAACTGTGTGACTACCGGAATAGATGCTCGTTGGCTGTCGTCTTCGGCGTAGACCAACTCTTTGCGATAGGCCGCTTCAGCCCTTTGATTGTCAAACTCGAGTCCGGGCAATTTAATTCCGACCAATGCCAAGATCACCGTACCCGCCAGTGCGTATGCGACCGCGGCGTACACCAAAGCATGATCCACTTGCCCAAAAAATGGAATGTGGTGAACGTTCTTTGAGATCACCCAAAGGATCGGCAAAAACGCAAACAAAGTCAAAACCGCTTCAACAACGCTGGCGCCAATCAACTCAAATGTCGCCGCAAAACGCTTGGTATCCTCTTGCACGCGCTGACTGGCCCCCTCAACTGTTCTGAGGGCCGACCAATACGACATATAGTAGTCATTCATGGCTTGTCGCCACCTGAAAACCCAGTGCTTGATATAAAACCCTAACGCAACCACAAGCACAACGTACAAGAGCACCAGTTTCGTCAACGCCCAAACGATCGACTCGAAAGCTGCCAACTCAACCGAACCCGGCGTCGACAGGCTCTGCTGCATGACATCAAACAGTTCACCGATGCCTGAATTTAGCGCAACATCGATCCGCACTTGCGCCGCAATGCCCGACACAATCAATACAACGCCGGGCCAAGCCCAAAACAAATACCTTCGTGCCGAAAAAAAGGACTTGAACATGACGATTTTTCTTTGTTGGATCGTCCGCCGCGCGCGGTTCTACCTAAGTTGACCGTGACACTGCTTGTATTTTTTACCGCTTCCGCACGGGCAGGGGTCGTTGCGACCCACCTTGGGCATTCTGTTACGAATTGTGCCGGGATGGTCTGACGCCGGCGCAGGGATGGCTGCAGCCTGCTCACCGCCCTCTTGATAGTCTGAGTGTTGGTATTGAATCTGTTGATTTTGCGCGGCTAAGGCCGCGGCCTCTTCTGCCTGCTGGACTTCTTCGGCCGATTGAATGCGAACAGTCATCAAGACCTTAATGGCATCATCACGTACGCGATCAAGCATGTCTGAGAACAGTTCAAAGGCCTCGCGCTTGTACTCTTGCTTAGGATTTTTTTGCGCATACCCACGCAGGTGAATGCCCTGACGCAAATGATCCAGCGCAGAAAGATGTTCGCGCCACTGAGAGTCAATGACCTGCAACATGATCGAGCGCTCAAAGTTAGCCCAAGACTCTGCACCCACGACGTCAGCCTTTTGTTGATACGCTTCACGCGCCGCGGTCAACACGTGCTCGAGCACGTCTTCATCGGTGAAGCTCTTTGACTGTTTAACTAACTCACTCAGTCCGACACTTAACTGCCAATCCGACTCAAGCGAAAGCTGCAGGGCATCAATATCCCATTGCTCTTCGACTGAGTTCTCGGGCACGAACTTATTGACTAAATCGGTAAAAGTGCCGTCGCGCAAGCTATTGACGGTCTCAGTAATCGCCTGCGACTCAAGCACCTCGTTGCGTTGCGCATAAATAACTTTACGCTGATCATTGGCAACGTCATCGTATTCGAGCAATTGCTTGCGCACGTCAAAGTTACGACCTTCGACCTTGCGCTGTGCGGACTCGATTGAACGCGACACCATGCCTGCTTCGATTGGCTCACCCTCTGGCAGCTTGAGCCTTTCCATGATCGAGCGCACGCGGTCTCCAGCGAAAATACGCATGAGTGGGTCTTCAAGAGACAAGTAGAACCGCGAAGAACCTGGGTCACCCTGCCGGCCCGCACGACCACGCAACTGATTATCAATACGGCGAGACTCGTGGCGCTCGGTACCAATAATACGTAAGCCACCCGCGGCTTTGACGCGCTCGTTGAGCGGTTGCCATTCGCGACGGATCTTCTCGATTTGCGTCGCTTTTTCGGCCTCTGACAGCTCAGATGTGGCGCGAACTAGTTCAACTTGTTTTTCGATGCTGCCGCCTAGAACGATATCGGTACCGCGTCCAGCCATATTGGTCGCGATCGTAATGTGACCTGGCCGACCGGCCTCGGCGACGATCTCGGCTTCACGTGCGTGCTGCTTCGCGTTGAGCACCTCGTGCACAAGCTTGGCTTGGTCTAGCATGCCCGACAACAACTCAGAGTTTTCGATACTCGTCGTGCCCACCAAAACGGGTTGCCCGCGTTCTTGGCAATCGCGAATATCAGCCAAAATCGCGTTAAATTTTTCGGGGGCTGATTTAAAAATTTGGTCGTTTTGATCAGCGCGTACCATGGGCCGATTCGTTGGCACAATGACCGTTTGGAGGCCGTAAATCTCTTGAAACTCGTAGGCTTCGGTATCAGCCGTGCCGGTCATACCGGCAAGCTTTTCGTACATTCTAAAAAAGTTTTGAAACGTAATTGAAGCCAGCGTTTGATTTTCAAGTTGAATCTTGACGCCCTCTTTGGCCTCAACCGCCTGATGCAAACCATCAGACCAGCGACGCCCCACCATCATGCGGCCCGTAAATTCATCCACAATGACAACTTCGTCGTCTTGCACCACATAGTGTTGATCACGAAAAAACAAGGTGTGGCCGCGCAGCGCCGCCATCAAATGATGTATCAATGCAATATTGCGGGGTTCGTATAAAGACTGACCCTCTGGCAATAACTGTAAGCGCGTCAGTATGCCCTCAGATTTTTCATGCCCAGCCTCAGAAAGAAAAACAGTGTGATTTTTCTCATCCACCCAGTAATCGCCTTCGGGCTCTGGCTCGGTTGGCTTTGGCTCTGTTGTCATGCGCGTGAGCAACGCGGGCACCGCGTTCATCCGTACATACAACTCGGTGTGATCTTCGGCCTGCCCAGAAATGATCAGCGGCGTGCGCGCCTCGTCGATCAAAATTGAATCGACCTCGTCGACAATCGCAAAAACCAACGAGCGCTGGCGTCGGTCTTCGACGCGGTGTTCCATGTTGTCACGCAAGTAGTCAAAGCCAAACTCATTATTGGTGCCGTAAGTAATATCGGCGCGGTAGGCTTGGATTTTTTCGGCATTATCTTGTTGGGGTACGACGACCCCAACGGTCAATCCCAGAAACCCATATAAGCGACCCATCCACTGGGCATCACGCCTGGCGAGATAATCGTTGACCGTGACAACATGTACCCCACGCCCTTTGAGGGCATTGAGATAAACAGGCAAGGTCGCCATCAGCGTCTTGCCTTCGCCCGTGCGCATTTCAGCTATTTGGCCGTGGTGCAAGACCATGCCGCCCAGCAGCTGGACGTCGAAGTGGCGCATGGCAAATACCCGCACGCCAGCCTCGCGCACGACCGCAAAGGCCTCGGGCAGCAGCTGATCGAGAGTTTCACCGGAAGCCAGTCGCTCTTTAAAGGTAGCTGTTTTGCCCTGCAATTGCTCGTCAGACAACGCTTGCATTTGCGGCTCGAGCGCATTAATTTGTACAACATGACGGCGTAGCTGCTTGAGCAACCGATCATTACTACTACCAAAGATTTTTTTAAGTAGTGAAAACATTCGCGTCAGACCCACACAGACCCGTGCAAGCTACACACAGGTCAGCGCCTATAAGAGTTAAGGCAAATTGCTGCCAATAAGCCTTGCATTTTAACGCAGGCGGGGCTTTCCCGTCAGCGCTTAGCTTAGGGTGCGCCCTAACTTGCCAACCCAGCATCAATTATCAGAATTGTTCAGCGGCCAGAGCCTACCCAGACCGAGGCAGGCGCGACAGGGCTGCCGGTCAGGTAAGCCCTTGGATCCTGCGGCTTATCGTGCTTGCGGACTTCAAAGTGCAGGTGTGGCCCTGTCGACAAACCGGTAGAACCGACTCGCGCGATCAGTTGCCCGCGAGCGACGAGGTCTCCTTTCTTGACCAACAGTACCTTGGCATGCGCATAGCGTGTGAGCAGGCCATCGCCGTGATCAATTTCGATCAAATTGCCAAATCCCCCCTGATACGCAGCGGTGCGCACGACTCCCCCAGAAGCCGCCAAAATCGGGGTGCCCAACGGGGCCGCGAAGTCTAGGCCCTCGTGCGCGCTGAGCTCAGCATGAAAGGGATGCCGGCGCCAGCCATAAGTCGAACTCACTTGCACAGCAGAAGCGATCGGCATCGCCGTGGGTTGTCGCGCAAGTGTTGCCGCGCGCTTGGTCAGCACCAGATCAAACAACGTAAATTGCTCGTTTTTTTTGACTAAGTCTGCCTGTAAAAAACTAAGTTGTTGCCCCACGCGTGCAAAGGTATGGGCGTCGCTTCTTGCCCCAGACCCTGCTTGGGCGCCGTATTCGGCCACAAGTTGTAAGTCGTTTTTGGCAAAGCCCGCCAGGCTGGCGACCCGACTGCTGAGTGCGTCAAGACGCTGATGGTTTGCCTGCAACACGCCGACCTGCATGAAAAGCGCATCGAGAGCCTGTTGATCCGCAGAACTCGTGACACTCGTCGCACTTGTACGCTGCGGCCGCCCACTGCCGGAGCGCTCAGCGATGCTGGCGTCAAGGACACGTTGCAAGCTGGCCCCAGCGTGCAAGACCGCCACGATGAGCACCAGGCCGCAAAGCAAGCACTTGCCTAAACTTAGCGAAAAGATGCCTTGGACGGCACGATCGCGAGGCATAATGATGACCTTCATCAAAACCCTTATCACTCATGGTTACGATTCCCCGCAGGCCGACCGGCAATCCAACAAAGGGCGCTCACCTGATCGGCTGGCTGGGCCACGATGCGCAAGCGGCAAGCGTGCTTGCGACGGCTCAACTGCATCTCAAACTACGTGCCGTGGTTGAACAGGCTTTACCTGCCGCCATGCGCGGAGCCTTTGACGTTTTAACAATCGAACAAAGCACGCTGACCTTGATGGTGAGCAGCGCAGCCTTTGCCGCGAAATTTCGTCAGTTAGCACCCAGAGTGACTGCTTACATACAGGCCGCAGGCTGGAATTTGATAGAAATCAAACTGCGGGTGCAGGGTGGCCTTGGTATCCCCGTGGCCGTGCAACCCCCAAAAGAGGCACGTGCGCTTGACCAACAAGACTTAAAAACGTTTGAAGTGCTGAGTCAGCAGTTACGACCTGGCCCTTTGGCCGATGCTGTCGCTCGGTTATTAGCGCACCATCAGCCCAGCGCCACACCACCGCTTAAGCCAGCTTCCACTCTTGGCGAAACGCCAACGGAGCCTGCGCCGCAGACTCGTAAGTAATGATTTCAAAAGCATCGGGCTGGGCCAACAACTTAAGCGCCAACTGGTTGTTTAACGCATGACCCGACTTGCAGGCCACATAGCGCGCCACCAACGGTTTACCGATTAAATACAGATCACCAACCGCATCAAGGATTTTGTGTTTAACAAACTCGTCGTCATAACGCAAACCGTCTGAGTTTAAGACACGGTACTCATCCATCACGATCGCGTTATCAAAACTGCCGCCGCGCGCCAGACCGGCTGAACGTAATGCCTCAACCTCATTGACAAAACCAAAGGTACGCGCCCGGGCAATTTGCTTGACGTACGAGTCGGTTGCAAAGTCGATTTCTGCAAAACTTGCAGTCGAATCGATGGCTGGATGACGAAAATCAATTGAAAAGGCGACAGCAAAGCCCTCGTGCGGCTCAAGGCGAGCCCATTTGGCCTCTGTTCCTTCGCCCTCACGCACTTCGATGGGCTTCAAGACCCGTAGAAACTTTTTGGCACTGGCCTGTTCTTGGATACCGGCCGAACGCAATAAGTAAACAAAAGTTGCAGCGCTGCCGTCCATGATGGGGACTTCTTCGGCAGTGAGGTCAACATGCAGGTTGTCGATACCTAAGCCTGCAAGAGCTGACATCAAATGTTCAACGGTAGACACCCTTGCCTGACCATTGGACAACACTGACGCCATGCGCGTGTCTTTGACCATCGCGGCTTGGGCCGGCAAATCCACCACTTCGGGCAAATCAATGCGATGAAAGACGATGCCGGTATCGGGTGCTGCAGGACGCAAAGTCAGCTCAACCCGTCGACCTGAATGCAGGCCAACCCCAGTGGTTTTAACAAGCTGTTTGATGGTGCGTTGACGAAACATAGAGGGCAAAATCTCAATAAAGCTTACGCTATTGTAGCGCCTTTAGTGATTGCTGCGCCACAGCCATAGGCAACAACGTACCCGCGCTGGGGAGCGCGGGTACGCAGCCAGTCACCCCAACGGGGTAGCTGGCAGAGGGAGTGATGCAAACGAACTAAGTCAAGCTATTTAAAGGCCGTCTTCAGTCCGCCCCAATCCTGACTTAATCAGCCTGTCGGCGCAAAAACGCCGGTATATCGTAATGCTCCATACCCGAGGTTTCGAGAGCACGCACCTGAGCCTTCGCATTTGCACCGCCACGACCGCGCATGACAGTCGGCGCGTTCATCTCTGTGCCGGTCGCCATCGTTAAGCCATCGGTTCCGTTACGCAAACCTACCGCGGCCTCAGGCACCTGTACCAATTTAGGCTTAGCACGACCCAAACCCGTTGCAACCACCGTTACGCGCAGATTGTCGCCCATCGATTCGTCGTACGCCGTACCAAAAATAACGGTGGCATCGGCCGAAGCAAAGCTCTTAATATGTTCCATCACAGTGCGGGTCTCTTTCATTTTGAGCGAGCTGCTTGCCGTGATGTTTACCAACACACCACGCACACCGTTCAAATCAACACCCTCAAGCAATGGGCAGGCAACGGCTTGCTCAGCAGCAATCCTGGCGCGATCAGGTCCGCTGGCAATCGCGGTACCCATCATGGCCTGACCCTGCTCACCCATGATTGTTTTAACGTCTTGGAAGTCAACGTTGATGTTGCCCTCGACGTTAATAATTTCAGCAATCCCCGCGCAGGCATTGTGCAACACATCGTCCGCAGCCTTAAAGCAATCGGCTTGGGTGGCATCTTCGTCCATCAACTCATACAGGTTCTCGTTGAGCACCACAATGAGCGAATGCACATGCTTCGAGAGCTCTTCGATGCCTTCTTCAGACATTTTCATGCGCCGATTGCCTTCGAACGAAAAGGGCTTGGTGACTACACCAACAGTCAAAATACCAAGATCTTTTGCAACTTCGGCAACAATTGGCCCCGCTCCAGTACCTGTCCCACCACCCATACCCGCAGTAATGAAGACCATATGCGCACCAGCGAGCGCCGAGCGAATCTCTTCGCGCGCCGATTCAGCTGCCGCGCGGCCTTGGTCAGGCTTAGCCCCTGCACCAAG
>CANKOW010000089.1 GCA_947484295.1 Alcaligenaceae bacterium
ACACTGTCACCATAACGTAATGAAGTGATTAGTTTTCGTAGGCCGATTCGCCGTGCGAAGTGATATCCAACCCCTCACGCTCTTGATCTTCAGGCACGCGTAAACCGAATACGAGATCTGCAATCTTGAAGGCAATGTAAGCAATGACACCCGACCACACCAGCGTCACCAAGACGCTTTGACCTTGAATCAAGAATTGGTCAACGATTGAGTAGTCTGGCGCCGCAGCGTTGGTAACGTAGTCATAGACCCCAGAGCCACCTAGCTTTGGTGAGGCAAACACAGCGGTTAACAGAGCACCTAAGATCCCTGCAACGCCGTGAATACCAAACACGTCCAAGCTGTCATCTGAGCCCAGTAGTTTTTTCAAACCGCTAACGCCCCAGATGCAGAGCAAGCCTGCTGCAGCACCAATCGCCAGAGCACCCATGGGGCCCACAAATCCAGCGGCGGGTGTGATGCCAACGAGGCCGGCAACGCAGCCCGATGCGCCGCCTAACAATGACGGTTTGCCGCGCAAGATCCATTCTGCGAACGTCCAGGCTAATACTGCAGCTGCGGTTGCCAGCAAGGTATTGGCAAAGGCTAAGGAAGCTGTGCCGTTGGCCTCAAGCGCTGAGCCAGCGTTAAAGCCAAACCAGCCAAACCACAGAAGCGCAGCACCGATCATGACTTGGACCATGTTGTGCGGCTTCATGGATTCTTTGCCCAAACCAAGACGTTTACCGATCACGAACGAGCCAACTAAACCAGCGATTGCGGCATTGATGTGAACAACTGTGCCGCCTGCAAAGTCGAGTACGCCCTTTTGAAATAACCAACCCGCTTTTGCGCTCATGGCTTCAAGCGAGGCGGCATCTTTGATATCGTCTGGTCCGGGCCAAAACCAAACCATGTGGGCGATCGGCAAATAGGCAAAGGTGAACCACAACACCATAAACAACAGGATGGCCGAAAACTTTGCACGTTCTGCAAAGGCACCAACGATTAGGCAACAGGTGATGGTTGCGAAGACGCACTGAAACACCATAAACACATACTCAGGGATTGCAACGCCTTTGCTGAAAGTGGCCGCGACCCCTTCAGGAGTCATCCCCGCCAAAAATAGCCGGTCGAATTTTCCGATAAACGCATTGCCTTCGGTAAAGGCCAAGCTGTAGCCATAAATCGACCACAGCACGACGATCAGAGAAAACACGACCAAGCATTGCATCAAGATTGACAAGACGTTTTTGCTTCGAGTTAAGCCACCGTAAAAAAGCGCCAAGCCGGGTAGGGTCATTAAAAGCACGAGCGCAGTACAGACCAACATCCAGGCAGTATCGCCTTTGTTTGGCACAATCGCGACCGGTGTTGCGGTGGGCGCTGCAGCGGTTGCCGCGGGCGCAGTTGCTGTGGCGCTAGGCTTGGCGTCTTGGGCATAAGCGGGGCTGGTTGAGGCAAGCCCCGCAACACCCATCACGGCGGCCAACAGGCCTGTTGCTAAAAGTTTATTTAACAAATTTGACACAATACACCTCGTCTTTAAAGTGCTGACGCGCCGGTTTCACTGGTGCGAATGCGAATGACATGATCGATCGGGGTGACGAATATTTTGCCGTCCCCAATCTTTCCTGTACGAGCGGCCTTCTCAATTGCTTCCAGGGCCTGTTCCAAAAGTTCATCAGACACGGCCGCTTCGAGCTTGATCTTGGGCAGAAAGTCAACGACATACTCTGCGCCCCGATACAGCTCAGTGTGGCCTTTTTGACGGCCGAAGCCTTTAACCTCGGTCACGGTGACGCCCGAGATGCCAATGGCAGTAAGGGCAGAGCGCACTTCGTCAAGCTTGAAGTGTTTGATGATGGCTGTGATCAATTTCACGGCAGTCTCCTTAACAATTAAAAGGTTTTAGTTAATGTGGCTAAGACCGTATCGCCGCCCAAGGCTTTACCCTGTGGGTTGACGTAGGCTCCCTTTTTGGCATTCGTGCCAAGATAGGCAACCCCTAGGCTCAAGCCGCTGCCAAAGTCTTTGGTGACGCCTAGTTTCCAGTCGGTATAGCTATACAGACTATTGTTTGAAACGCTGGCCCCGTTGGCAGTGCCCGCCACGTATTGATAGCCCGCATGGGCGTTCAGTGTGAGGCCCCAGACGCCAGTGTCATAGTTGACCGTGAGGTCCGTATAGTTTGAACCCGCGCTATTAGAAAAGCCAAAGAGCGTGGTAGCGGCATACGAAAACTTCAGGTAACCGGTAACCGAATCAAACGTGAAATTTTGGGCGGCATACAGCTCGGTGGTGTTTGGGTTGGTCGTAAAACCGGTCGCACCAGAGGTCGGAAAGTAGTATTGCAGTACGCCTATATCTGCCGTAAAGCCCTTAGACCATTCGTACTTGTAGCCCGCGTAAAAATCCATTTCGATCGGGGCTGAAGCGCTGTTGCCTGAAGCCGAGACTGCGTCTGAAATCCAGCTAATCGATGAGTTCCAGTTGCCAATGTAAAAGCCGCTTGAGTGGGCGTAATCAAAGCCACCTTGAATGGCGGGCTGTAAGTTTGATTGAGAAATGCCGCGATAGCGATAATCACTAGTGAGTGAAACGTTTGCGGTCAAGGGGCCTGGATCTGCAGGTGCCGGTGCGGCAGCAGGCGTTGCGGTTTGAGCAACGGCAAGGTTACCCAGCGCTACGCAAGAGAGTAGCCCTGCGGCCAGGGAAGAGACGACGACTTTACGGCAGATAGACATATTAAACTCCCGAAGATTGAGTAACTGATCAGCACACACGAAGCAAGATGCGTGCCATGTCTTGCAGAAAAAAAAATATTTTGTGAAAGGTGCTCTTGTGGGGCCAGTTTTGGCCAGTCACTTAGTATTCTGAAGCAGGTATTCAGATCCCTGAGATGTGATCTCTAGATTTCTCACTAGGATTGCACTATGCAGATGCGTTTGCACCAATTTGGTGCTGTTTGTCACAGTTGTGTCAAAAAAATAAGTAGCAGCTTTCTCACGCTCCGGGCGACGGCCAGTGCGCGCAGCCGTCCTTCGAGCACTTCTGCCTAGACTGGCGGCGCACATGCTAATCTTGTCGCAGCATTTCTAAGCCTCTTCAATCAACAGCAACCCCTATGACGACACGCGTGTCTTCAGTGATCGAACTCGACGACGTTGCGAGGGAGCTTGCGATGATCGAACTCAATCACGTGACGAAGCGTTTTGATTCAGGGCTGCTTGCCTTGGGGGGAGTTTCGTTGAGTGTGGCCCAAGGCGAGTTTGTCACCATTCTGGGGCCGTCTGGCTGCGGGAAAAGCACTGTATTAAAGTTGGTCGCTGGTTTGGTCATGCCAACTGAGGGCACCGTTGCCTCGCCGGCGCAAACAGACCAAACTGGTCGATCGACGGCGTACGTTTTTCAAGAACCCACACTGCTGCCCTGGGCGACTGTGTTTGATAATGTCTGGCTGCCGTTGCGTTTGCAAGGTCAGTCTAGGCTGGGCGCGCAGGCTGTGATTGCTCGCGTTCTCGAGCAAGTCGGGCTCGGTGAATTTCAGCAAAGCTACCCCTCGCAATTATCAGGTGGGATGAAAATGCGGGTCTCAATCGCGCGAGCGTTGGTGTCGCAGCCCCAAGTCTTGCTGATGGATGAGCCCTTCGCGGCGCTAGACGATATCACTCGCCAGCGCTTGAATGTCGACTTACTGAAATGGTGGCATGGTCAGTCAATGTCCGCGATGTTTGTCACGCACAACGTGGCCGAAGCGGTGTTTCTGAGTCAACGGGTACTCGTGATGGGTGCGCGTCCGGGCAAGGTGGTCGCCGAAGTACAGATTGAGCAACCCTATCCGCGAGACGTTAGTTTTCGTCAGGCACCAGCCTTCATCCATCACTGCCAAACGCTGACCAAGGCACTTGATGAGGCGAGCTCTGTTGGGATGCAGCCGCGATGAAGTTAGGTAATATTTTTTTACCAACTGCGGTCTGTGTGGCGCTACTTTTGGGCTGGGAATTATTTGTTTGGTGGGCAGAAGTTCCTGCTTACACACTACCCGCACCCTCGGCCGTCATTAAGTCGCTTGTCGCGAACTGGAGTTCGCTGGCAGGGAGTTGGTGGTTTACTGTAAAAATTACGCTCAGTGCCTTGGGCTTGGCCTGTCTCGGTGGCGTCTTGATAGCGTCAGTCTTTGCGCTTTCGCCAAACACAGAGCGTGCTTTATTTCCGCTTGCAGTTGTGCTGCAGGTCACGCCAATCGTGGCGGTGGCTCCGCTCATGCTCATCTATATCGAAAGCACAATGGCCGCTTTGCTGCTGTGTGCCTGGATCGTGGCGTTTTTCCCTATCTTGTCGAACACCGTGATTGGCTTGCGGTCGATTGACAAAAATTTGCTTGATCTTTTTCGGCTGTATCGCGCGACTCCTTGGCAGCGCTTGGCCCTGCTGCGGGCACCCTCAGCATTACCGTATTTTTTAGCGGGAGTAAAAATATCAGGTGGCTTGAGTTTGATTGGTGCTGTGACCGCCGAAATGGTTGCAGGCGCGGCGGGTCGTGATACGGGTTTAGCATCGCGCATTCTTGAGGCAAGTTTTCGAACTGAGACGCCTAAAATGTTTGCGGCGTTACTGCTGCTGGTGGCAACAGGTGTTATGGTATTTCTGATATTAAATTTTTTGTCTAGAAAGCTTTTGGTTCAGCAGCCAAGTTTCGAATGATCCCACTCTGGTCAACAAAGAGGTTGGTCGCTTAATGGTGCTGAGCCTAGTTCGTACCCACATGCCTCGTTGAGTGTGCGTGGCCTAAACATTTATATCAAAAAGGAAACCCATGTCGTACAAATTTTTATTCAAGGCATTTGGGATAGTGCTGTTGACAACAAGCCTTGCGCAGGCTCAACAAGCAGTCTCCTTCGCAACCAACTGGAAAGCGCAAGCCGCTCACGGCGGCTTTTACCAGGCGCTCGCGGATGGCACCTATAAAAAATATGGCTTGGATGTCAAAATTATTCAAGGTGGTCCGCAGGTCAACAATCGCCCGCTCTTGCCTGCGGGACGCATTGACTTTTTAATGACGGGTAACTTGCTGCACAGTTTTGACAACGTAAAGAACAAAGTGCCTGTGGTTGCGGTGGCTGCAATGTTTCAAAAAGACCCTCAGGCATTGATGGCGCACAAAGGACAAGGCTACGAAAACTTTGCGGCGTTAAAGGCTGCGCCCGCCGCCTACATTGCCAAAGACGGTCAGTTCACCTGGTGGCAATGGTTGAAGGTCACGCATGGGTTTCGAGACGAGTCTTTAAAGCCTTATAACTACAACCTAGGGCCATTTCTCTCAAACGCGAAGTCAGTCCAACAGGGTTACTCGGTAGCCGAACCCATCTACATCAAAGAGCAAGGCAAATTTGATCCTGTCGTGCATCTGTTGGCAGATCATGGCTTTTCAACCTACAGCACACTCATCGAAACCCGTGTCGATACGGTTAAAAACAAACCCGAGCTCGTGCAAAAGTTTGTTGATGCATCGATTCTTGGGTGGGTCAACTTTATGTACGGTGATCGCAAGGTCGCGACGGCGCTGATGCTAAAAGATAACCCTGAGCTATCGGCGGCTGAGGTCGAGGCTTCGGTTAGCCTGATGAAACAACAAGGTATTGTTGACTCTGGCGAGGCACGCACGCTTGGTATCGGTGCGATGAAGACCGAGCGTATTCAAGATTTTTATACGCAGATGGTCAAGGCTGGCTTATATAAATCTGGCGACGTTGACCTGACTCAAGTTGCCACGTCACAGTTTGTGAATAAAGCGACGGGCGTTGAGTTGACACAGCAATTATTGAAAACCAAATAGAAAATGTGCCGCGCAATGAAGACCCGCGGTCTTCATTGCGGCTCATATCAATCGGGTGTCATCTTGGCTTTGATGATCACTTCTTTCCATTTTGCAGTTTCGCTTTTGATAAAGGCTGCATAAAACGCCGGAGTGCTGCCGATCACTTCTGTCGCTGTATCGCTAATGCGTTTGTTCACGTCAGGCGTGGCCAGCACGGCGGCGACATTTTTTGACAACTGATCGACGATGGCTTTGGGCGTACCGGCAGGTGCCATGAAACCAAACCATGCTGTGATTTCAAAGTCTTTGATACCTTGTTCAATGACCGTGGGTACCTCTGGTTGAGCGGGTGAACGGGCGAAGCTCGTGATGCCAATTGCCCGAATCGTGTTTGCTCGGATATGTGGCAGTAAGACGGGTGTGTTGTGAATCAAGACCTCAATCTGGCCGCCTAGGCCATCGGTGGTCATTTGCGCGCTCGATTTATAAGGGATGCTGGTCATCTTGATGCCGGCAACCAAATTCAGAAGTTCGCCTGTCAAGTGTTGCGTGGTGCCGGGGCCAGCCGTGCCATAGCGAATTTTGTTCGGTTCTTTTTTTGCTAGTGCGATCAGCTCTTGCATATTGTTGGCTGGTACCGAGGGATGCACCGTAATGAAGTTAGGTGTTTTCGTCGCTAAGCTGACCGGGATCAGATCTTTGTCGACGTCGTAGGGCATCTTGCCCGCCATGAGGGTTGGATTGACTGCGATGGGTCCGATGGTGTTGTACAGAAATGTGTAGCCATCGGGTGCCGCTTTTGCAACCCGATCGGTGCCGATATTGCCTGCAGCGCCTACGACATTTTCAATGATCACGGTCTGCCCCCACATTTCAGAGAGCTTTTGTCCGACGAGTCGAACTTGTCCATCAGGCGCGCTACCTGGCGGAGCGGGGACAATCATTCGCACCGTTTTGTCTGGCCATTTCGATTGTGCTTGAGCAGTAACACTGAAAATCAGGCCGCAAGCTAAAAGAACAGCGCTCGTTTTCGTCAATACGCTTGTGAGCGGGGTAGGGAGTTTCATGGTTGTCTCGCTTAAAGGGCAGCATTTTTAACAAACCAGTGATGGTTTGGTCGTTTGCTATTTTAAACAGCTCGCCGCAAGGGTGAACTAATCGCTTACCCCTAGCTAGTCACGAGGGCGGACTAATCGCTTACCACTAGCTAGTCACAAGGACGGGCCTATCGCTTACCCCTAGTTGGCCACGCCTTCAGCGAATAATGTCAGAATTATGTTCGCCCAAGCGGGGTGGGCGAACCCCTGCCGACCCGGGTGTTTTTGATAACTTGATGGGCAGTCCGACACCTTGATAGTCGTCTCGCTGAATAAACATGTTGCGCGTTGCGGTGTGTGGCTGTTGAAAGGCCTCAGGCACGGTGTGAACAGGGCCTGCGGCTACGCCAAGCGCCATCAGATCTTTGCATAGTTCTGCACGATTAAATCCTTTAAGCGCGACTTCCATTTCATGGCGCAGGGCCTCGCGGTTTGTCATGCGGTTCGCATTGCTGTCAAACAGTGGATTGCTCAGCAGGTCTTCGCGTTGAATATGTTTGCAGAACTTTTTAAATTGTCCTTCGTTGACGATCCCTAAAAATATTTGACCGTCGCCGACTTCAAAGCGGTTGTAAGTTGGGATATTGGGGTGCGCACTGCCGGTTAACGCAGGGGTATTGCCAGAGTTCATCCAGTTCGCAGCGTGCGGAATCAGCATGCTTAAGGCTGAGTCGAACAGTGTGGCTTCAACCCGCTGACCTTGCCCGGTGCGTATCCGAGCCCAAAGCGCCATCATGATTCCAGAAAAGGCGTTGTAGCCTGTGACCTGGTCTACTACCGGCGCCCCGATTCGGGTGGGGCCCGCTCGCGGATCGCCATTGATACTCATGAGGCCGCACATGGCCTGCAGTACGGCGTCATAGCCAGGCAAGTTCGCTAAGGGGCCCGTATCACCAAAGCCTGAGATGCTGCAATAAATAAGCTTTGGGAAAGTTTTGGACAAATAGTCGTCGTATCCGAGCCCCCATTTTGCCATCGTGCCTGGGACAAAATTTTCGATTAGCACATCGGCGTTCACCAATAACGCTTCAAGAATCGCACGGTCGGTGGGTTTGCTGAGATCTAAACTCAGGCCGCGCTTGCCGCGATTGATTGCTGAAAAGTAAGCCGCTTGTCCGGGCTCAACGAAAGGTGGTCCGAGTAATCGCGTTTCGTCGCCTTGTGGGGCTTCGATCTTGATCACATCGGCACCATGGTCGGACAACATTTGTGCGCATAACGGGCCTGCTAAGACGCGCGACAGGTCTAGTACGCGCAGGCCGATAAGAGAGCCCTGTTTAGCATTTTTATCAAGCCAGGCCGCATCCGTCAGAGGGCTCGCGCCCGTAGCGTCGGGACGATGACCGGTTTCGAAGGATGCGGGCATGGGCTTAGCCTCGAGTTGGCAGTTGCACGATACATGAGCCTAACACTGAAAGCTCATTGTTCTGGTTGTGAGCCTCTTGTGCGATGGCAACCAGATGACGGTCACCTTCTTTATATTTCTTTGTGACTTTGGCGCGAATGAACAACATGTCGCCCGCCGGATTATGACGGCGAATTTTGCAATCGGCCTGACTCAAAAAGCCTTCGTCCCCCATCCAGTTCGTCATTTGATGCATCAGCCACGAGCTGCGCTCTGGGCCGTAATCGTAGGCGCCAGGTGCGCCGACTTCGAGGGCAAACTCTTCTTCCCAGTGCACGCGCTCTGGTACGTCTGGCACGCCGAAGCGATTTTTAATGCCTACGCCCGGATGGGCATCGATCAGCTGCCAGGCGAGTTTATTGGCGCGAATATAAAGCCCACCCCAGCCTTGCGCGTAGGCGATAAAACCAGTGACGGTCATCGGGCCTTTAAATAAGACTGGCAATTCGTCGCCTTCTTGTACGTCGTCCCAATAGCGCGTGTTGGCACCGCGAATTTCTTCAGTGGCGTAGAGCTTGTAGGCTTCTTTCAATTGCTCATCGGTGTAGGGCACCACACCTTTTTCTTGTACTTCAGTGTATTTGGTTCCCTTCTCGCGCGCGTGATCACGCTCGGTGCGAAAGCACCAGGTATCAGCCTCGGCAAGTTTGTCGCCTGTTTGATTGAAAAAATCGACGTGATAAGTTTGTTGAATCGCTTTACCAGCGAAGCGAGTGTCGTGCTCGACAAGGTCTTTCAGGTACGCCTCAGTACTGATGACGTCATTGCGTTTGGCGTGTTGATGCCAAGTCCAGTTCGAACCCGACCACATCGCGTGCACGCCAGGTAAGCCACCGACATAGCCCGACACGATCCGGCTGGTTGAATACAAGAAGCTTGGCAGGGCAATAAGGGTGCCGTGGCTGGTTTTGGCGGCGTACTCTGGGTCGCACCACAAAGGATTGTCATCACCAATGCCGTGCGCGTAGTGACGAATGTTGTCGCGGGTGGCTTCGTAACACCATGGTTCAGCGGTTGCACCGATTTTGACACCAATGCGTCTTTGCAGATCTTCGAGCCCTTGCTCAGTAATTTTTGGAAAACTGCGCTGGCCGATTAATTCTGATGACATGTAGATCTCCTGATGATTTCTTTTAAAGCTAGACCGTAAAATTTTTCTGAAATGCGGTCACGCCGCAGCCTCGCGAAGTTTTTTTCGGTGGATTTTTCCGGCAGGCGTTTTTGGAAGTTCTGGCACAAAGACGATATGTCGGGGATATTCGTGTTGGCTTAAGCGTGTTCTGACCAAATCTTGAAGCTCTTGAATAAACGTTTCGTCGCCAGGACGTTGGCTGACGACAAACGCCTTGACGGCTTGGCCGCGTAGGCTATCAGGTACGCCGATCGCTGCGGCCTCAAGCGCGTCGGGATGCTTCAGAATGGCATCTTCGATCTCAACAGCACTCATCGTCCAGCCAGCAGAAATGATGACGTCGTCGGCGCGGCCGCCATGATAAAAGTACCCCTCTTCGTCGACATGTCCAAGATCTTTGGTGGCAAGCCACTGGCCTTTGCGCCAAACTTTGATTTCACCGATGACATGGGCAGCGCAGGCAAGGCCTGTCGTATCTTGCACCTGAACTTGCGCGCCAGGGATGGGTTTTCCGAGCGACCCTGGTTTGTGGGCAAAATCTTCAGCGCCGGGGTAGCTCACCAAAATGACACCGATTTCGGTTGTGCCGTACATGCTGCAGACCTGTAGTCCGAAGGTCTGCTCGATGAATTCTTCGGTAGCGCTGTCGATGGGCTCGCCGGTAAAAGACATTTTTTTAAACGCGTACTGATAGGTAGACGCACAGCCCGAATTTTTCATCATGCGATAGTGCGTAGCCGCTGCTGAAATATTGGTGAAGCGATGAGTGGCGAGGCCTTTTAATAACACTGCGGCGTTGAATTTGCCGGCAAAAGAGCCAATGGTCAGACCCAGTGCCATCGGCGCGAGCGTGCCATGCCAGAGCCCGTGGCCCCAAGCGGGCGAAGAGGGACACATGAAACGATCGCCCGGTCGCAGCCCCGTGCCGTAAAGCGCGGCTACCATCAGCGTCACGATTGACCGATGCGTGTGCTTAACGGCCTCAGGGAGTTCTCGCGTGGTGCCCGAGGTGTACTGATACATGGCGTAGTCAGTCGCCTGGGTCGCTGTGGCGAAGGTGTCTGGGTATTGCGCTAACGATGCCATCAGATCGTCATTGGCCAAGACGGTGCGCGCTTGATACTCGGCAGAGACAATGCTGATTTTTTCTGTGTTTGTGAACAATAGGCTGGGCAGGCAGTCAGCGATTCTAAGATTTAAACCGTCAGGGCCAAACAAAGTGAAGAGCGGCACAGCAATGGCACCGGCTTTCATAATGCCGAATAAACAGACGTAAAACGCGAGTGAGGGTTCAAGCATGACCGCAACGCGGTCGCCCTTTTTGATGCCGCGCTCAGTTAAAAAATGCGCCATCTGTGAGGATTGCTTGGCCAGTTGCTCGTATGAGATGACTTCGTCGGGCGCATCGGTACGCAGCACAATGACAGCCGTTTGCCCTCGCGAGGCATATCGGTCAACGCATTCATGGGAGATATTGAGCTGCTCACGGTTTCCGTCAAATAACTCCCACAGTTTTTCAGATGAAAAATTTTCCTGGGCGTCTGCGTACGACGTAAACGCGGTGAGTGTGGTCATGAAATTACTTTGCGGGGTGAACGGTTTGTGAGCGAGGTGCTGTGGACGGCGCTGCCGGCGCGGATTGCGTTGGAGGTCGCAGCGATTACTTCACTTTATCGCCATGCCTTTTTATTGTCAACTGGAGCTATTTGTTGTATTAGTACAATAATATTAGAATGCACAAACTAACTCTCGAAAGCAACGAATCTATCCAATGACCTCGCCTGATCAAATGACACAGCAAGTCACACAAAGCCCTCTCGAGGGCGGGCAAGATCGCGTTGCGGCAAAGCCCGCGCCTCGAATTCGTCCGGTCCCTGCGGTCTCGCGGTCGATCGCGATTTTGCGTTTGCTAGGCAAGGCCCGTGCGCCGCTTGGCGTCAACGCGATCGCGCAGGCGTTGGGTCTAGTGCCAAGCACGTGTTTGCACATTTTGCGTGCCCTTGTTGAAGAAAAACTCGTGGCCTTTGATCGTCAAACCAAACACTACCGGCTTGGGATTGGTATGCTCGCACTCGCGCGCAGCGCCCTTGACTCCAATGCGTTTCCTGCACTGATTCAAGCCGGCCTTGATCAACTTTCTACCTCCTATAACGTTACGGCCATCGCCGTCGATGTGACCGATGCTGATCAGATGGTCGTTGTTGCGCTATCGCGTTCGACAATCCCCTTTAGGCTCCACGTCGATGTTGGTAGTGTGTTTCCGTCGTTATTAAGTGCTACCGGGCGTCTGGTAGCAGCTTTCAGTCAACAGTCTCGTGCCGAGTTGAAGGCTCAGTTTGCCAAATTAAGGTGGGACGGCTCGATCAACTTCGACACTTGGTATCTCGAAGTGCAACAAGCCATGCAAAATGAATATAGTATTGATCGCGGCACTTACATTGCCGGCGTCACCATCGTGGCCGTACCCGTGCGCCAACAAAATAAAATGCCAACCCATACCCTTGTTTGTGCAAGTCTGACGAATCAGTTGACCGAGGCTGATATAACAGATCTAATCAAGCGCATGAGATTGCAGGCTGATCTCGCTTCAAGCCTTTAAGTTAAAACGTAGAGGGAAAGCATAGAACGTAAGCGTAGAAGGAGAGCGCAGAACGTAGGCGTAGAAAGAAAGAATAGAAGGGATACGCAGAAATCCCGTTCGTTTTAAATTTAATTCGTACGCCTCCCGCGTTCAGGTTCGGGACGCAGTCAAAGAAACCAACAGGAAGACAAGTTAATCATGCAACATAGCCGTGAAAGAATTTTGACGACCCACACGGGAAGCCTGCCGCGTCCTGCTGCCTTGGTGCAGATGTACGCACAGCGAGCGAACGGCCAGCCAGTCGATGAAGCGTTGCTAGAGCGAGCTGGGCATCAAGCGATGCAAGTCAGTGTCGAAAATCAAATGGCGAATGGTATCGACGTTGGGAATAACGGCGAACAGCAGCGCGAAGGTTTTTTTCTGTATGTCCAGCGTCGTATGTCCGGTTTCTCAGGTAGCTGGAAGCGTTGGTCGCGTGGTGACGTTGAACGTTATCCTGAATTTAAGCAGATGATGGCAAACCAAGCCAGCGAAAAGGTGGCGGTCAGTAACTTCCTGCCACCACGCGTCACGGGCGAGGTCAAGTATCTTGATCCGATGCTCGCCGCCTCAGAGGCAGTTGACTTCAAAGCCGAACTTGCGGGCCGCTCAAAAACATTCACAGAGGCTTTTTTAACGGCGCCTTCGCCGGGCATCATCGCTTCTGCGTGCAAAAACGAACATTACGATACCGAAGAAGCTTATCTGGCGGCGCTGGCTGAAGCCTTACGCCTTGAATATGAATCGATTGTAAACAACGGCTTCATTCTGCAAATTGATTGCCCTGATCTCGCACTCGAACGCCATGTCTCGTATCACGATGAATCCGACGCAAAATTTATCGGTTTTATCGAGCGCGTTGTCACCGCCCTAAATGTTGCTCTCAGAAACATCCCACGCGATCGCGTGCGTATGCACGTGTGCTGGGGCAACTATGAA
>CANKOW010000090.1 GCA_947484295.1 Alcaligenaceae bacterium
CTTGCACAGCTCAAAGAAAAAAATCCAAGTTTTTGCGTCGTCGATCACGGCGCCGGCAAATCTTATCTTGGGTTTATTTTGGTGGATTTATATTTGCGTCACCAGGCCAAAACAGCGAGTATGGTGGGGATCGAGACCCGTACAGAGCTTGTGACGCAAACCACGGCGCTCGCGCATGACTTGGGTTTTTCGCAGATGCGGTTTTTAAACGAATCGGTCGCCGACTCGATCACGTCAAATTTGTTGCCTGAGCGCGTGGATATGGTGACTGCCCTGCACGCGTGTAATACCGCCACCGACGATGCGATTCGCTTTGGTTTAGCCAAGCAAGCGCGCTTTATGGTGTTAGTGCCTTGTTGTCAGGCTGAGGTGGCGGGCGTATTGCGCAAACATAAAGCGCAGCAACTCAAAGACCCCTTGGCAGAGATTTGGCGACACCCACTGCATACGCGTGAATTTGGCAGCCAAGTCACCAACACCTTGCGCTGCCTTCAACTTGAGGCGCACGGTTATCAAGTCACTGTGACTGAGTTAGTGGGTTGGGAGCATTCGTTAAAAAACGAATTGATTATTGCCGAACACAAAGGCCCGCCTAAGCCGCACACGATTGCACGTTTACAGGCCCTGCTAGACCGGCTTGGTTTGCAAGAGCTGACTGAGCGGTTTTTTGTACCGAGTATGGCGCCCACTGCAGTTTAAATATTTAACAACCCTTGCCATTTAAACCTGTTAGAAACCTTCTTGATTAGATTGTCTAGATGGGTCAATCAACCTTTAGTGAAGGCACTCACATGACCAACAGAGCGCTTCAAATTGAATCACAAGGTAACCAGCCCGTTACGCTGCCGGCCACGTCAACCTCTAAACGCGTGTTGATCGCCGGCTGTGGCGATTTAGGTTTGCGGGTGGCTCGGTTGTTAGCCTTCGAAAACGCAACCAACCGCAGCTGGGGGCTCAGGCGGCAGCCTGACGTTGAGTCAACTAAGGACGTACCGGGCTTTACTTGGATTGCGTGTGACCTCACTCAACCAAGCAGCTTACGTGACTTGCCCAAAGATATCACGCACGTGTTGTACACGGCAGCGCCCAACGCGCGCACTGAAGCCGACTACCGCGACGTGTATCGTGATGGTCTAGAGCATTTGCTAGAGGCGGTTACCTCACCCGCGTTGCAACGGGTGTTATTTGTATCGTCGACTGCGGTATATGGCGATCACGGCGCGCAATGGATTGATGAAGAGACACCCACCGCGCCTAAAAGTTTTAACGGACGAGTGCTGCTTGAAACAGAGCAGTGGCTACTAAGTCAAAGCGCTCAGTTTGAAACCTTAAGCTTGCGACTCTCTGGTATCTATGGCCCGGGTCGCAGCTATTTGCTTGACCGCCTACGCACAGGCCAAGCGACTGCGCCGGCTACTGATTCGCACTGGGTGAATAGGATTCATATTGAAGATGCTGCGGCGGCCGTGTTGCATCTGATGAACTTGCCCAAGCCGCAACCGATTTATTTAGTGACCGACAGCACGCCGTTACCAATGCGGGTGTTATACGACGCACTGGCAAAACTCGTGGGGGGGCCGATACCCTCTGAAGGCGCGGCACCGGCGTCGGTGGGCAGCAAGCGCTTAAGTAACGCGCGACTGCGCGACAGTGGTTTTAGCTTCAAGTGGCCGGATAGTCGGGTTGGGCACGCTGCGTTGATCGATCAATAATTGGCGATTGCACTGGCCGATCAAAAATCGGCTATCTAACCCAGCGCCTGTGCCAGTAAAATCGTAAGCACATCCAACGCGCCTGGCGTCCTGTCGATGATTGAGCGGCGCTCTTTCGCGGGTCTAGCCGCATTTAGGCTTCAGCGTAGCTGACTTCTAAAATATCGAGCTCATCAATCCCACCCGGTGTGCGCAGTGTGATGGTGTCGCCGACACGCGCTTTGTTTAGCGCGCGAGCAACCGGTGAGATCCAGCTGATTTTGCCGTTTAAGGGCTCGGCCTCATCCACCCCAACGATTGTCACGCGGCGCTCTAAGCCTGTTTGATCTGCATACAACACGGTGGCACCAAAAAACACCTGATCGCGATTTTGTTGCTCGGCTGGGTCAACGATCTCGGCTAATTCGAGTCGCTTGGTTAAGAAGCGCATGCGGCGGTCGATCTCGCGCAAACGTTTTTTGCCGTACAAGTAATCACCATTTTCAGAGCGATCGCCGTTTGAGGCGGCCCACGATACGATCTGCACCATCGCGGGGCGTTCTTCGTTCATCAGTTTAATCAACTCATTGCGCAGTGCCGCGTAGCCGCCAGGCGTCAAATAGTTACGCGTGCCTTTAGGCAGCGCGGCTGCCTCAGGCAGCTCGTCGTCATCCTCGTTATCTTGTTCTTTTACGAAAGCTTTATTCATGTTTTTAAAATCAGACGAGGTCTTTCCAAACAGGCTTTAAATCCGCCGGCAACGGCGGCAAGCTGCCGAACTCAATCTTGCTTTCTTTTGCGCTATGAAAATCTGAACCGCATGAGGCCAGAAAATCATAGTGTCGTGCGACCTGCGCGTACTCTTGATATTGCGGCACAGTGTGGCTACCGGTGATCACTTCAATGGCCTGGCCACCGACGTCTTTAAACGTATCAAACAGTGCCCCAAACTGCGTGGGGGTGTAATGATAACGACCAGGGTGCGCGATGACTGCGACGCCACCCGAGCCGCGAATCCAACTGACGGCATCTTCAAGTGCGGCCCACTGCATGGGTTCGTGCGCGGGGCCATCGTCACTCAAATAGTGATCAAACACGCTTTGCGTGGTTGGGCAATGACCGGCCTCGACCAAAAAGCGCGCAAAGTGCGTGCGGCTGATTAATTCAGGGTTACCTGCAAACGTGCGTGCGCCCTCAAAGGCACCGGGCATACCCAGCTTAGCCAAGCGCTCGCCAATGCGGCGGGCGCGCCCTGCTCTGCCTGCACGGGTCTCACGTAAGCCCTGAACCAATGGCGCGTTTTCAGGGTCGATGCCTAACCCAACGATATGTACGGTTTGTTTGGCCCAAGTGACCGAAATTTCGACACCTGATAAATATTGCATGCCTAGTGCTTCGGCTCTGGCACGGGCGCGTTGTTGCCCAGACACTTCATCATGATCGGTCAGTGACCATAAGGTCACCCCGTATGCGTGCGCGCGTTCGGCAACCACTTCGGGGTGATAGACGCCGTCAGAAATGGTCGAGTGACAATGCAGATCAGCACAAAAAGTTGGCGTTTGCTTAGGCATATAAAAAATCCGTTACGACTTTGACTTGATCGTCAGCCATCAAGGTTGGTGCATGGCCCACGCCTTTAAACTCGTGCGACTGAGCCTGCGGATTACGCTCAAGCATCTGCTGCAAGGTCTGTTTAGACAATAAATCAGACTCTGCGCCACGCAAAATCAAGATCGGAGTTTGCACGGACGCATAGGCCGACCACAAGTATTGTTCACCTTGTGCTGCAATTTCGGGGGTCATACTTTTAAAGGGTACTGCGAGCCCTAAGTCATAGTGCTTAATCCAACGACCGTTTTGCTCGATATAAGTGTAGCGCGTGAGCTCTTGCCACTGCGCCTTGGTGTGTGGGCCAAATGATGCTGCCGTTTTTTTGACATACTGCACAGCCTCGTCAAAGTTAGCAAACTCAATCGCTTCGCCTACATATTGTCCGATGCGTACGAGTGAAACCGGTTCAAGGTGGGGCCCAACGTCGTTGAGCACGAGGCGATCAAGACGCACCCCGGTTGAGGGCAAGTTCGAGTAATGTTGAGCGGGTGTCAACGTCTGCTGTTGCACACGCGACAGTGCGAGCGCGCCGGCGTAGGCCAAACCAATCAAGCCACCCATTGAGGTACCCACCCAGTGCAATTCAGAGGGTTGAAGGCGGTCGACTAAATTCACCATGTCGGCGGCGTATTGGGGGACTGCATAGAACGCTGGGTTTGCCAGCCGATCAGACATCCCCCGCCCAACCACATCGGGGCAGACAACACGATAATCTTGTGCCAGACGCTTAGCTAAAACGTCAAAATCGCGGCCCGTGCGCGTTAGACCGTGCACGCAGAACACAATTTTTTTATTTGAGGGATCGCCCCACTCGGTATAGGCCATGCGATGCAACCCAGCTGGGCTGCTACACATGACTGCTTTAAGGCGGGGGGTGGCCATTAAAGGGCTCCTGTTGACTGACTCGTCGATCGTAAAAAAAGGACGGGTCAGCTTGTCATAAACCAAAGGACAAAAAAATTTACTCTTTATTGTAGTTGTTCTGCCCTGCCTGGGCTTGTATAACCATGATCCAGCCCCTCAGGGCAACCTTTGATGCCAGTAGCGCTGCCGCAGTTGGCTGTAAGGTTGAACAGATAGCCCCTCGGGCGCAGAGGTTGCCAGGATGGCTCCGTGCCGATCGGTTTGCCAGAACCTTGTCTGAGCCTCAAGCCAGCGATGCTGAATCGCTGGATGCGGGTGTCCAAAACGATTGAGATAGCCCACTTGCGCGATTGCGTGCTGTGCCCTGATCTGTTGCACAAAGCGCGGTGATGAAGAGGTATCTGAGCCATGGTGCGCCACCACGACAAGGTCCGCCGTCAACCCCTGAACCACGACTGCGGTCGGGTTCATTGAGTTCAACTTCACTGAGCCAGGCGACTTTGCCGCGTAGTGCTCAAGTAACCGTTGCTCTTGCTTCATCCCAATATCGCCCGGCAACAGCGCCGAATGGTGTGCGCCCTGGATATGCAGCACACAACTTTGCGCATTTTTTGAGGGCTTGCCTTTGGTGGATCGCAATGGTGCGACGTTAGTGGGAAAAGACGTTCTATCAGATTGCTTCACCTCAGGATGTAGAAATTGAAACCGAACGTCATCCCAAACCCAATGCTGCCCTCGTGCGCAATACACCGCCTGCGCGGGTGCCTTTTTTGGTTCTGAGCGTGCGCTCGCTGGCAACGCTCGTTTGAGCCAGTCTTCAAACGAAAACGAGCTATACAACGTGCCGACTGGTAACGCCTCGACCACCGCTAACAAGCCCCCTGCGTGATCGCTATCAGCATGCGACACAACCACACCAGCAAGCTTTCGTACGCCCAGTACCCGCAAGCTTGGCAAGATTGTGCGTGTGCCGGCGTCACTGACGCCCTGACGTGGCCCTGTGTCAAACAACAGATCATGCGTGTGCGTTTGCAAAAGCACCGCGCCGCCCTGCCCCACATCAAAAGCCAGCAGTCTCCAGTGCCCGGGATCGGGGCGCTGGGGCTCAAACGACAAGACGGGCAGCAACAAGCACCAACCGGCCCAGCGCGCAGGCCAGCCTGGGGGTTGTAGCGCCCAGCACAAGCCAGCACCAGCCAGCGCCAAGGTCCAAAAAGGTGCAGCAGTCACCTCAAAGGCGGCCCACGATAAATTTGCTAACCAAGTCACGGGGATCAGAGTGTATTCAAGTGCCGCATGTGCGAGCGCCCCACTCGCTGTGGCCAGCCAGCCTAGACCGGGCACTAAGCCGAATAGAGCTAACGCCAACGCTAACGGTGTCACCACAAAGGTCAGCACCGGGATCGCAAGCGCGTTAGCAAACGGCGACACCACCGATACCTGCTGAAACAAGAACGCCAACACTGGAAGCATCGCAACGGTGATGAGCCACTGCAAGCGCGTTGCCTCGCCACATACTTGTTTGACGCGTTGCCAGCGCGAATGTGACGGACCAAGCTTGCTACCCGCCGCCCCTGCTGCAAACAAAATCCCTACCGCCAAAAACGACAACCAAAACCCAGTTGCCAGTGGTGCCCACGAGTCAGCGAGCACCACCACGGCTGCGGCCACAGCGAGCACCCGCGAGGCCGACAGCGTATGACGCATCAATATCGACGCTGCCACGCAGGCCAACATAAAGAAGGTGCGTTGCGCGGGCACACCCCAACCTGCTAATAAGCAATACAGCCAGGCCACTAACATCGCCGCAAGCGTTGCCACCACTCTTGCGGGGATACGTTCGCACAGCAGGTTCCCGCGCCAGCGCGCTCGCTTCATGATCAATAACATGAACCACCCACCGACCGCAGCAAGCATCGTCACATGCGAGCCGCTGATCGAGACCAAATGCGTAATCCCAGTTAGATTAAAGATCTGCCAGTGCTCTTGCTTCACGCTATCTTGATCGCCAATCGCCAACGCGATTAACACTGCGCCGTAGGGCATATCGGCCGTGACCCGACGCATGCCCTCGCGCACGATATGTCTGGCGCGTGCAATGCTGACTGAGAAACTTGCGTAGAGATCGTCTTTTAACAAGACCGGCAGCCCTCGCACGCGTCCTAGCGCTCGAATATTTTTTGCAAAGAGATGGCCCTCGTAATCAAAGCCATGAGGATTGAGATTGCCATGCGGCCGCCGCAATACCAGCGCAGCACGAAACACTTGCCCAGGCAACACCTGATGCATGCTTGGCGTCTTTAACCATGACACTTGCAAAGACGTTGGTACTCCTGTTTTGAAGGGCTCAAGTATTTGTGCCTCGAAGCGCACGCTCTCTGAGGTGTCGTTAGGCAAAGACGTCACCCTAAACGTCAAGCGCGTAACAACGTTTTCGTGCTCATGCGCGAGTACGTCGCTTAGGCGTTGCTCTGCACGCCAAGTTACCCAAGTGATGCTTAAAAATAAGACCAACAAAAATATCGTCGACCGCCGCAACGTCTGACCAGCGCGTTTAATCTTATTCGTCTGCTTTTTATCGCCGCCTCGTTGCAGCAGTAACAATAGGGCGAGTAGGCCGGCAACACACAGACTTACTGCATACAAGCTCTTAAGGGCGGGCAGCCCAGGCGAGTACTGCACCAGCACCGCACCCAACACAATCGCTAGCGCGCAAAGTCTGCCCATGCTGCCTCACACAAAACGTGTGATGCTGCCGTGGGTTGCGCGTCAGCGCAACCAAAGCCGGATCAAATTGTCCATTGCAAGTCTGTTTGAGCCGCTCGCTACGCTTAGAAGCCGCAGGCCACTACGGAGTCTCTGATGGGCTACTGATGAACCACTAATGGGCACACCTAACATGAACCTAATACGTCTCTAACGCGCTCCTTACGCCCACGTTGCGACATATCCTTCAGGCGGTGCGACATAGCCTGGTATTTGCGTCACATCAACCTCATCGATCTGCTCCGCGCCCAGATACTCCTGCGCGTATTGCAGGTAAACCTTTTCCCAGATAAAGACATCGAACAAATCGGGATCGATATGCTGACCGAGTTTCATCGAGCCCATGATTTTTAAAGACTCAGACAAGGTTTTTGCTTTTTTGTATGGGCGATCGCTTGCGGTTAAGGCCTCGAAAATATCAGCAATACCCATGCAACGGGCTTGGACCGACATTTGATCTCGTGTAAGACCTTTGGGGTAGCCCTTGCCGTCCATTTTTTCGTGGTGGCCGCCGGCATACTCAGGCACGTTACGCAAATGCTTAGGCCACGGCAATTGTTCAAGCAGGTTGATGGTCAGCACGATATGGTGGTTAATGATTCCACGCTCTTCGTTGTTGAGCGTGCCATAGCGAATGCTTAGATTTTTGGCCTCGTTTGGGGTAACTGCAGCTTGTTCATCGCCCTTGGCATTGACCCACCCATATTGCTGGCTGATCTGTGCAATGCGCTGCACGTGTTCGTCGCGCATTGATTCAGAACCGGTGTTGCTCTTCTGTAAAAACTCGATATCGTCCAAAGCTTGTTGACGTTTTTGCTGAGCCTGCTCTGGGCTCAACTCACCTTTAAGCATAGCAATTTCAATCTCTTTAATTACCAACTCAAAACGCAGCTCAACTAGAGCAATGCGATCATGAATCGCCTCAAGCTTAGTGGCCTTGTCAACCACGTGCACAGGTGTCGAGATTTTGCCGCAGTCGTGCAAAAAACCGGCTACGCGCAACTCGGCACGATCTTCGGCTGTCATCTCAAAATTTGCTAAAGGGCCCTGGCCGCAGCGGTTCACAGCATCTGCCAACATCAAGGTGAGCTGGGGCACGCGCGAGCAGTGTCCACCGGTGTACGGCGACTTGTCATCAATCGCGCTGTTGATCAACTGAATCATCGAGTCAAACAAGGCAGCTTGCGCGTCGATCAAAATTCGATTGGCAAGCGCCACCGCCATTTGAGACGCCAACGACCGAACCACCATTTGCTCTTCAGTAGTAAACGAACGGATCACCCCGCTTTCATCCAGCGGATTCAACAACTGTAGGGCACCAATGATTTCACCATCGGGCGTGCGCAACGGCACGGCCAACACAGACTTCGACAGATAATCGTTCTGCTTGTCAAAAGCGAGCGTGCCAGAAAAATCGAAACGCGTGCTTGCGTAAACATCATCTACCTGCACGGTGTCGTGGGTATGAATGGCGTGGCAAACAATTTTTGAGTGATCGGGCGTGCCGTCAGGCAAGAATAATTCGATTGGGGCTAAGGGAATGGGAAGGCCTGATTTACCCCCCACGTGTACACCCTTACTACGCGTGTGAATGATGTCAAAGCTTAACTTTTTGTCGTTGACTAGGCGATATAGAGTACCGGCGTCTGAATGAGTAAAATCCATCGCCGCTTTTAAAATAATCTCGTACAGCTTTTCGGCATCTTTTTCTGTACTCAGAATCGTGCCAATGTTTAAAATATTTTCAAGCATTGCGGGCTCCATTCAAAAATAATCGCAAATTCAGCGTCAAAAGCAATAGCATTCGCAACAACCTCGATCCGCGCATGATCAATATCGCAGCGTCACACCACTTTAAAAATAATAAATACCAGAAAACAGAAAACGATTATTAGGCGGGGCCTCGACGGTGTTCAACATCGAGGCGCCCCGCGCATAAGAGAACTCGACTGAACCTTTTGAAAAATTTGTTCGGGCGCCCAGGCCATACGAGGTCAGGCTAAACGACCCGCCCACCCTGCCGGCAGCCTCATTGGTGTTGATATAGGTCATCCCTTTATCCACAAACGTAAAAAACTGAATGGGTTGGTTGAACAGATCAGAAAACGTCACGTCTTTTCGCAGTTCGGCAAAAAAGCCCAAGCCACGGTCACCCATAATCGCACCGTAGTAGTAGGCGCGACCAATCGGCGGGCCGCCAAACGAGATCTGGTTCGCGATCAACAGGCTAGAGGCGGTGTATTGACCCACTGCACCGGCGTGAATACTGAATTTGTTTGGTAAATACTGAGTACGCGAGAAATTGAAGGCCAGCTTGTTAAACGAGGGATCAAAACCGGGAACCGATACGCCTAAGTCGCTGGCACGAGACGAAATTAGCCCCGACAGTCCTTGATAGAAGCCAACGCTCAGGTTAGTCGCGCCTCGCAACCAGATCGTGTTTGACCAACGCAAGGTCAAGTCGAACACTGTCGACTTGTCAGTTGTAAAAGGTGTTCCGGCAAGCATCGTTTGAGTCTCGCTAAAGGTCACACCAGAATCAAGCACCAACGAGTTTCCACGGTTACTAAACATTGGATAGCTCAAGCGCGGTGCGACTGTCGTACCCTGCGAGAGCAAATTGAGATCTGCTACCGTTGCCACGGGCTGACTTTGTGCATACAGATAACTTAAGCTTGCCGACAACCCCGAGTTACCAATTGGCTGAGCATACTTAGCTGAAAACGACAACATTCTTTTAAAATCTTCAACCGAATTCGAGCCCAACGAAGCACTCGTGCTAAAGCTCAATTGATTATCAATATCAAACAGACGGTTCACAGTGCCAGCAAAAGAGGCCCCCCAGGTGCCAACTGCTGGTGCGTTAAAGTTGTTAACCGACAACGAATAATAATCTGGTAACTGGCTGACGTTGAGCACCATTTCTGATGAGCCTAGCTCAGCACCTTGCCGCAAGACCGCGTTGACTGACGTTGACGGAAACGCGTTGAGCGTGCGAATGGCCTTTTCTACACTCGGTAAATCAAGTGGCTTTTTATTAACCAAACCTGCAGTCAGTTTGTCTATCTTGGCACGGTTGCCTGCAGTGCCACCCTCAACAAATAGCTCACTCAAGTAGCCTTCGATGACTTTAACCTTGAGCACGCCATTTTCAAGCGTTTGTGGTGGGATATACACACGGCTTAAAAAATAGCCGGCCTGCTTGTATTTATCTTCGATTGTTTCAACCACTTCGTTGAGTTCTGGCAACGAAACGGGTCGATTGATAAACGTGGCAAAGTACTCTTGCAAAGCCGCATCCGAAAACACCGCATTGCCATCAAAATCAATCTCACTGACATTGAACTGCAGATCATCGAGTGATTTTTTGATTGGAGTTTTGTCGGTGCGCTGCATTTGCAAATTGAAGCCTTGCTGGGCTGAGTTCGACTGATTTAATTGATTGTTTTGTAACTGCTGCTGCGCTGCCACATCCATTTGCGACTCTCGCACCGCTTGTACGCCTGCCTCGAGATGCGGCGTGGCGGCGTGAGTCGACAAGCCCATCAGACCTGTTAAGACTAGACAAAGTCGTGAGGCCATCGAACAACACGCAGTGCTGAACCTTCTGGCAGTCATCATTTATCTTCCATACGTATGACAACTCCAAACACCTTCGCACGCAGTCGTTGACTGTGAAACTGAAATAACGGATCCTCGGGATAACGCGCAGCCAGCGCAAGCGCCAGGGCTTGTGCTTCACAGGTCAGCTCTACTTCAGCGTCAGCTAGCTGCAACATCGCATAAAACGCCTGATAATCAATGTTCAACTGAGAAGCAAACTCCTCTTGCGTGACGGGCCTAAACAGCCCTACTGCTTCAAGCTTGCCCTTCAGTACCACATCACCAACTTTTCTGAAACGTTGCTCGGGCGCTTGCTCCACGGTTTGCTGGGTACAACAGACACGCGTACCAAAATACTTGTTCACGCCCTCAGTACGAGCGGCAGTGTTCACCGTATCACCGAGGGCGGTGTAATCCATGCGCGACTGCGATCCAAAATTGCCGATCGTGGCGAACCCTGTGTGCACACCGATGCGCGTTTCACCGATCGGTATGCCAAGTTCATTTTGCTGTTTTCTAAACGCCTCGGCATACTCATCTAACGCCAAGGCACACTGAACGGCACGCGCCGCGTGATCCGGTTGTTCAAGTGGTGCGTTAAAAATGGTCATGATGGCATCACCTATAAACTTATCTACGGTGCCCTCAAAACCTAAGATGATCTGGCAAGCTCCGTCCAAGTACTCATTCAGCACCTCAGAGAGCTGTTCAGAACTCAGCGCCTCAGACATGGTTGTGAAACCCGCGATATCGGTAAAAATAAAACTCACTTCGCGCTTGGATCCTGAAATGCTGAGCGCCTCGGGGCGCTCCATCAACTGTTTGACCACCTCTGGCGACACATAACGCGAAAACGCACCCTGCACAAACTGCTTTTGCTTGCGTTCAGCTTTACCGATCAACATATCCATAAACCAGACCGACAGACCGAGCGCAAGCGTTGGGGCGACTAAGGGCACAAGCGGTAAACCAACCCGATGCCCCAACATGGCCCCGACCCAGCCACATACCACCAACGTCAGGCTCGCCGCCACGCTAAGGACTATGCCTTTTTTGAGCAACCCAATCGCAACCCCCAACACAGCCGCAAGCAAGACCAGCAGGTGCGATCCCAACAGTTGAAACCCTGGTTCAGGTCGAGCATCCAAAATTTGCGACAAGCTGTGTGCATGAATCATGACCCCGGGCATCGCACCGCGTTCACCGTCACCGTCGATCACGGCCAAGGGCGTCTCGTGCCGATCTGTGATCGACAACACTGCACCAATCAACACGACTTTGTCTTTAAACCAAGCGTCGGGCAACACCGCCAAGGCGTGCGCGGGATACACCGCAAACGAACCGGTTTCACTATCAGGTGTCGCGCGCCACGCGATTTCAACCAAACGTTTTGGCGTGGCGATACCTAAGACCTCAGCCACCTTACGCACAAAGCCCTTGGGCTCGTCAGCATCACTTTCACCCGGATACATCCACCGAACTGAGCCATCAAGCGGATCTTTTGCCAAATTCGCTGCAGCACGCTGCTGCTTTGGCACAAACGCATTGAGGTACTCGAGTTGATCCTCGGTTACCACATTGGCCAGATTGCTGTAACTCACCACCAAAGGTGTCTTCACCGAACGCAAGGTTTCTTTCAGCAACTCATCTTTGTCAGGCTCGGTTGCCTGATCAAACAAGATGTCGAGCCCAATGACTTTTGGGCCTTTCCTCTCGAGCGTCTTCAGCAAGTTCGCTAAAAACTCACGATCAACCGGTGATCGGTAGACAAACTGAGCGAGCGTGGCTTCGTTAATCGCCACGATGACGATGTCTTTGGCTTGGGGCATCGCAGGCTGAAACGCCGCCGTACGAATATCTTTCGAGATATTGTCTAGATTTTTTAAAAAACTTAAAATCTGTACGCCGGCTAACGCCAAGGCTGTCGCCAAGGCCGCAGCAGCAAAGGCCGATAGCAACTCTTTGGCTTGGCGTGTCATCACACTCACGGCGTGGGCGCACCCAATTGCCGCAGCAAGGCATCCGCCTGCTGGGTACAGCCTTTTTCTAACAACCACGCGATCAAGATCACCCGATCGCCTTCGGTGATGGCTTTAGGGATCTTCATCAGTTGCAAAGCAAACTCTTGGTCTGATTGTTGAATCGTAAAGAAGTTGAACTCGTTTTTAAATTCAAGTTTGCTTGCCGGCAGGCGCGCCGTGCCTCGGGGCCAGATAAAGTCTGCCTTGTACGAGCGGTCTGATGGTACCAGGGTAAAGCGAGCCTCTTGGTTCGCTTCTGGTCTCCAAAACGTGACCGTTTGATCTTCGATCATGCAGCGCATGCCTGACCGACTCAAGTCAACCAACCAGGGTTCGGGCAACGGCATCACCTCTTCGCCAGCCCGAATCACACCCACTGAACTTGTACGCGCAGC
>CANKOW010000091.1 GCA_947484295.1 Alcaligenaceae bacterium
AAACTGTCTTAAAAAGCCGATCCACTATAGTCTGACGCATCCAACGAGCAAAGTAGCGAGTCTTGAAAATACGTTTCGTTCTTTATTGTGACACTAAGTGGCATAGATTGTCAAGAGTGTTGCTCCGACAAATTTGGTGCCAACTGTCCCAACTCCGTTGCCATCCGGTACCCCATCGCCCGGTAGCCTCGCTGGCGTTTGTCCCACATCCGAAGAAGTGTGGGGTGGCCGGTGTCGACGAAATCGATGATGCGCACGTCAGTCTTGCTTGCATGCTCACGATGTAAGCGTCCGGCGTATTGCTGCAAAGTGCCCTTCCAAGACACAGGCATCGCTAGGACCAGTGTGTCTAGTGGCGGGTGGTCAAATCCTTCGCCTACTAATACCAGATAAAAACTCGCTCGATCAGTCCGCAAGTTACCCATTGATTTTTATAGGTTTAGCCAAAACCACTCGCGGACTTCGACCCATATCGACAGCGCAGACTTCCAGAGACTATCCGCCCCAGAGACAAAACCTTCTCATTTACCGCCCCGAACCCCCGTCTCCGAAGTCCGCAACACTCCCCACAGACCCGCATGAACCCAAACCTGTAGGCAAAAAAATACCAACCCCGAAAGGTTGGTATGTGCGGTAGTGGTGGAGCCGGGGGGAATTGAACCCCCGTCCGCGAGCCCTCTGCAGGCAGTTCTACATGCGTAGTCGTTTCATTTTGAATTTAACCTTGGACTTTGCCAAACGACAGGCCGGACCTTGGCGATTCACTTGGATTTAAGAAGTTGACGAGTGACCCGCCAACCGCCGATTCTTTGTAAATGACGCTGCTGTAGATTTCTCTACCTGACCCAAAGACAAATCAGTGCAGCGGCTCTACCGCTTAAGCGGCCAGAGCGAAACGCTCGTCGTTGGCGTTTATAGTGTTTCCAGTGGATTTACGAGCGAACTGGGGCTCGGCATGCCCTGCACTGTTTCGCGACCCACGTCGAATCCGGATCGGCCCCAGTACTGTGATTGTAGACGAACAACCGTCACAATCAGACAACAAATATGTAAAAGAGTGCGGCCAGTGTTATTTGTTGTAAATGCTCTTGCCTTAGATCACTAACTAACGCATCAATTGCTTTATAGCAGGCCACATATCTCGAGCCGAGTAAGCGCAATGATCCGCCTGCCAAGTTTCTGGTGGGTGCTCAGGTCCGCAATACCCGTAGGCCGCAGCAATCGAAGGCATACCAGCCGCCTGTGCTGCCTGGATATCACGCAGATCGTCACCCACATAGAGGCATTGCTCGACACCAAACCCTGCTTGCTTCGCAGCATGTAAAAGCGGAAGAGGGTGGGGCTTAGTGTGCGCGGTCGTATCACCACACACCAACACCGCGCAATCTTGTGCCAAGCCTAGGGCTTGCACAATCGGTGTGGCTAAGTAAGTGGCTTTGTTGGTCACAATACCCCAGGTCATCCCTGCGTCTTTAATCTGCGCCAATAATTCAGTCACGCCCTCAAACAGACAGGTATCAACCATCATGGCGGCTTCGTAGTCTTTTAAAAACTGCACACGATGAGCTTCGTAAGCCTCGTCAGTGGGCGTTAAGTTCAACGCGCAACGCAATAACCCGCGTGCACCGGCTGAAGAGTGGGGGCGCAACACCTCAAGCGGTAACGGCTCAAGCCCTGCGCGTGTGCGCTGAAGATTGGCCGCAGCGGCTAGATCGGGGGCGGTATCGGCTAAGGTGCCGTCAAAATCAAACAAAATCAGTGCGGTCATTTTTTGGTAGCCATCAGGTAATTGACGCTGGTGTCATGGTTAAGCGAATAGTGTTCGGTAAAAGGGTTGTAGCCCATGCCCATCAGTTGTTGTGTGGTCAGCCCTGCTGCCCGTGCCGCAGTTGCGAGTTCGCTGGGCCGTATAAAACTGCGCCAGTTATGCGTGCCGCGCGGCAAGAGGCGCAAGATATATTCGGCGCCCACAATCGCAAACAGAAACGATTTTGGGTTGCGATTAAGCGTTGTAAAAAATACCCAGCCACCAGGCTTGACCAAGGTTGAGCAGGCACGCACGATTGAGCCTGGGTCGGGTACGTGCTCAAGCATCTCCATGCAGGTGACAATATCAAATTGCGCGGGTTGTTCAGCGGCCATGTCTTCGGCGCTAATGCTGCGATACGTAACAGGCACGCCAGACTCAAGTCCATGCAACTGTGCCACTTTCAGTGATTTGTCGGCCAGGTCAATACCTGTGACGTCAGCGCCAGCGACGGCCATACTTTCAGCCAAGATCCCACCACCACAGCCAACGTCGAGTATTTTTTTACCCTGCAGGCCACCCACGAGCTCTTTAATCCAGTTCAACCTTAAGGGGTTGATGGCATGCAGCGGTTTGAACTCGCTATTTGGATCCCACCAGCGCGAAGCCAACGCGCTAAATTTGTCGAGTTCAGCCTGATCGACATTGCCGGAAGGAGGGGTGTGAGTCGTCATCTTGATATGTGCTCTATAAACGTTTATGCCCCAAGTGCCGGGCCATACTCGTGGGGTATCTTTGCTATCTTCGCATAACAGCGTGTTTAGTGTGAGGCAAACCCCTTCCGGATTTGACACACTCGCAGCCCTGACTGTTGACCTGCGACTTAAACAAAAAGCCAACCAGACAGTTAGCTCAAACAGCGAGCATAAAAAAAGGCCCCGCAAGCGAGGCCTTTTTAGTCAATGTCCACCGCGCAAGGCGGTGGTACTCAGCCAAAGGTAGGGAGATTAGCCCTTGCTACCAATGATTTCGACGTCTACACGGCGGTTCTTAGCACGACCAGCTGCTGTCTTGTTGTCAGCAATGGGTTGCGATTTACCTTTACCAGAAGCAGTGATGCGGTTTGCATCGATGCCTTGGGTAACCAAGTAAGCTTTAACAGCAGCGGCGCGGCGCTCTGACAAGCCTTGGTTGTATGCATCTGAGCCGATCGCATCAGTGTGACCGATAGCAATGATGGTTTCGAGTTTGATAGCTTTCTGCTGAGCGACAACCTGGTCAAGCAACTTTCTGCCTTCAGGTTTGACGATGGCCTTGTCAAAGTCAAACAGGGCTTCGGCTTTGATCGAAACTTTGTCTGCCATTGGATTGGCTTTTGGCTTACCGCAATCAACTGAAGCAGTTGCTGGGGTCCAGAAGTTATTCTGCCAGCAAAGTTCGTTGGTGCCGTTTTTCCAAGTTAATTCGTTACTGCCGTTACGCCAGTTGTCAACTGCTTGTGCAGAAGCGACGCCTGTGGCGGTGATGGCTGCAAAGGCAAGTGCCAGAGCGATTTTAGAGGTCTTGTTCATAATTTTCCTCGATGAGCTTGTAGCTGGATAAGTGACTCGCAGCGAACCCCCGCCGCAAATAAATACATCAAAATATTAGATCAGTACAGCCGATGTTTGCCCTGCAAAAAAACATCACTGGTCTAATCTTCTTTGTGCTGTGTGGAATCTTAAGCTATTTGTTGAACTTTTGTCGGACTTCTTGGATTCCAATCGCTTTCATAGTCGGATTTCTACGGTTCCGTGAGGTTTCTTGTTGGTTTTTGGCAACAGCCGTGGTTTTTTCGTCAGAAAAGTAGCCCTTAGTTGCCCAAATCAGCGGGTTCAAAAGACCACCTAAGTACAAAGGCGCTCTTTCAAGGTGTTATTGGCTCAAACAGATCATACAGGGGGTGGGCGGTGTAGAATGCAAGGTTTACCTTTAGCTAGTCTTTACGCCCCGATTTCGGGTTTTGCCCTCCCTGTTTATCAACCGTCAGCTTATGGATTCCTTCGCCAAGGAAACGCTTCCGATCTCACTGGAAGAAGAAATGCGCCGCAGTTATCTTGATTACGCAATGAGCGTGATTGTGGGGCGCGCCCTCCCGGATGTCCGGGATGGTCTCAAGCCTGTGCACCGCCGTGTCTTGTTTGCAATGCACGAACTCAACAACGACTGGAACCGTGCCTACAAAAAGTCGGCCCGTATCGTCGGTGATGTGATCGGTAAATACCATCCACATGGCGACCAGGCGGTCTATGACACCATCGTTCGTATGGCGCAAGATTTTTCACTGCGCTATATGTTGGTAGACGGTCAGGGTAACTTTGGTTCGATTGATGGTGATAACGCTGCCGCAATGCGTTACACCGAAATCCGCTTGTCAAAAATTGCACACGAGCTGTTGGCTGACATTGATCAAGAAACCGTTGATTTTGGCCCTAACTATGATGGTAGCGAAAACGAGCCTCTGCTGTTGCCTTCGCGCCTACCTAACTTATTAGTGAACGGCAGCTCGGGCATTGCGGTGGGAATGGCCACCAATATCCCTCCTCATAATCTGGCTGAGGTTGTAGACGGCTGCTTATATTGTCTGCGCAACCCAGAATGCACCATCGACGAACTGATTGAACTGATCCCGGCGCCTGATTTTCCAACCGGCGGCATTATTTATGGCATCGTCGGCGTGCGCGAAGGGTATCGCACGGGTCGTGGACGCGTAATCATGCGCGCCAAAACACACTTTGAAGACTTTGCCACCAATCGCCAGTCGATCGTGGTTGATGCCTTGCCCTACCAGGTCAATAAAAAGACCTTGCAAGAACGTATCGCCGAGCTCGTCAACGAAAAGAAAATCGAAGGCATCTCAGATATTCGCGACGAGTCCGATAAAGACGGCATGCGTCTGGTGATTGAGCTTAAGCGCGGTGAAGTCCCTGAGGTGGTGCTCAACAACCTCTATAAGCACACCCAGCTGCAAGATACCTTTGGTATGAACTTGGTGGCCTTAGTCGATGGCCAGCCGCGCCTGCTGAACTTAAAGCAGATGGTCGAGTACTTCTTGTCGCACCGTCGCGAAGTGGTCACACGCCGCACCGTGTTTCAGTTGCGTAAAGCGCGCGAGCGTGGGCATGTGCTCGAGGGCCTGGCTGTGGCGCTCGCAAACATTGACGAGTTCATTCGCATTATTAAGGCTGCACCAACGCCACCCGTGGCGCGTCAAGATTTGATGGATCAATCTTGGGATTCATCTTTAGTGCGCGAAATGTTATCGCGTGCAGACTCTGAAGCAGTGGGCGGTCGTGCTGCCTATCGGCCAGATAACCTGCCCGAAACCTTTGGCTTGCAAGACAATGGTCAATACCGCTTAAGCGAAACGCAAGCGCAAGAAATTTTGAATATGCGTCTGCAACGCTTGACCGGTCTTGAGCAAGACAAGATTGTCAGCGAGTACAAGGGCGTGATGGATACGATTTCTGACTTGCTCGATATCTTGGCACGTCCTGAGCGGATCACTGTGATTATTAGTGAAGAACTTCAGGCGATCAAAACTGAGTTCTCGATCAATGCCAAAGATGCGCGTCGTTCAGATATTGAATTAAATGCAACCGATCTTGATACCGAAGACTTGATCACGCCCGTGGATATGGTGGTGACGCTTTCTAACAGTGGCTATATTAAAAGCCAGCCTTTGTCTGAATACCGTGCGCAACGCCGCGGTGGTCGTGGCAAGCGCGCGGCAGCTACCAAAGAAAACGACTGGATTGATCAACTCTTCACGGCCAACACGCATGACTTCTTGTTGTGCTTCTCTGACCGCGGTCGCCTTTATTGGCTCAAGGTCTGGGAAGTCCCACAAGGTACTTCAACATCGCGCGGGCGTCCCATCGTCAATATGTTCCCGCTTGTGGATGGCGAAAAGATCACAGTCATCTTGCCGATCAAGGCGTTTAGCGACGATCAAACCATCTTTATGGCAACCTCGCGCGGCACGGTTAAAAAGACCCTGTTGTCTGACTTCTCAAATCCACGTAAGGCCGGCATCATTGCCGTTGACCTTGATGAGGGCGATTTCTTGATCGGGGCTGAACTCACCGACGGCAAGCACGATGTCATGCTGTTTGCTGATTCGGGCAAGGCCGTACGCTTTGACGAAAACGACGTGCGTCCGATGGGCCGTAACGCTCGCGGTGTGCGCGGTATGCAGCTTGAAGAGGGGCAAGCGGTCATTGCCATGTTGGTCGCAGGCGACGAAACGCAAACCGTGCTCACCGCCACGCAAAACGGTTTTGGTAAGCGCACCCCCATTGGTGAGTACACACGCCATGGCCGCGGTACTAAAGGCATGATCGCAATTTCAACATCTGCCCGCAACGGTAAAGTTGTGGGTGCCGTCTTGGCCAACGCTACTGACCAGATCATGTTGATCACAACGGGTGGCGTGTTGGTGCGCACACCTGTCGCGGGCATTCGTGAGATGGGCCGCGCAACCCAAGGTGTCACTTTAATTAGTGTTGATGATGGCAGCATGTTGTCTGGCGTACGGCGCGTGGTTGAAAGTGATGTCGATGATGAGGGTGATGATCCTTTGGTTGACGGCGTAGCACCTGACGCAAGTGCAGCTGGCACTCCTGACGAGGCTGGGTCGGACACTTAACATGGCACGCCCCTGGAATTTTGCCGCAGGCCCTTCGGTCATGCCCGAAGAGGTCTTGCAGCAAGCGGCTGCTGAAATGCTTGACTGGCATGGCAGTGGCATGTCTGTGATGGAAATGAGCCATCGCGGTAGCGAGTTCATCCAGATTTATACCGAAGCAGAGGCTGATCTGCGCGAGCTCTTGGCCGTACCGTCTGATTACGCCATCTTGTTTATGCAAGGCGGGGCGACTGCTGAAAATGCGATTGTCCCGTTGAACTTGTTGGGGCGTGTTGCCAAGCCTAAAGCAGATTTTGTGGTTACGGGTATTTGGTCTGTCAAATCCCACCAAGAATGTCAGCGCTATGGCGATGCCCACATTGCTGCAAGCAGCGCTGCGCCTACTGTTATTGAAGGCGTGCAACAACAACCGTTTACCTGGGTGCCTGCGCCTGATACGTGGCAGGTGCGCAAAGATGCGGCCTACCTGCACCTGTGCAGCAACGAAACGATTGGTGGCGTTGAAACCATGGCGTGGCCTTCACTGGCCAGCTTAGGGGCGCCTGATGTGCCCTTGGTCGTTGACGCCTCGTCGCACTTTTTATCGCGCCCGTTTTCGGTCGAGCAAACCGGCATGATCTTTGCCGGGGCGCAAAAAAATGCGGGCCCCGCCGGTCTGACGATCGTGATCGTGCGGCGTGATTTGATTGGGTATGCCTTACCGATATGCCCTTCAGCGTTTGATTATGCCAATGTTGCGGCGCAACAGTCGATGTTCAATACGCCTCCCACATATGCAATTTATATGGCGGGTTTAGTTTTTAAATGGCTAAAAAAGCAGGGTGGTCTTGAAAAAATCGAGCAACTGAACATTGCTAAGGCGCAAGCGTTGTATGGTTTTTTTGAGCAAAGTGATTTTTATCGCTTGCCAGTACACCGCTCGGATCGCTCGCGCATGAACGCGCCGTTCTTTCTGTCAGACACCGCGCTTGAAACAGAGTTCTTGCAAGGTGCTCAAGCGCGTGGTCTGATGCAGTTAAAAGGGCACAAAGCGGTAGGCGGCTTGCGTGCCTCAATCTATAACGCGATGCCGCTCGAGGGTGTGCTGGCACTGATTGACTACTTAAAGGACTTTGAGAAAGCGCATGGATGAGTCATTTCAAGCTAAGTTGTTGCCGTTACGCCAGCGCATTGATCAGATCGATGCCGAGATTCTTGACCTATTGAATCAACGGGCGCGCACGGCGCAAGCGGTCGGTGAAGTTAAACATGCGTTCAATGCGCAAGGCCCAGTATTGCGCCCCGAGCGCGAGGCACAGGTGATTAGGCAGCTGCAAACATTGAATCGAGGCCCTTTGCCTGCTAAGGCAGTGTCCTCGGTCTGGACGGAAATCATTTCCGCGTGTCGCGGCCTTGAACAAGCGCTAACCGTTGCCTTTTTAGGGCCCGCAGGTTCATTCTCTGAACAGGCCGCCTTTGAACATTTTGGACATTCGGTCACAGGTATGCCCTGTGCCTCGTTTGACGAGGTATTTCGTGCGGTTGAGGCAGGTGCGGCACAGGTGGGTATGGTACCCGTTGAAAACTCAACCGAAGGTGCGGTGAACCGCACGCTTGACTTATTGCTGGGCTCGTCACTGCGCATCTTGGGCGAGCGTTCGTTGTTGATCCGCCATTGCCTGTTGACAAAAAGTGGTGACATGACTGGCATCACGAAAATCATGGCGCACCCTCAGGCGTTAGCGCAGTGTCAAAACTGGTTAAACCGAGAGTATCCTGGTATCAAACGCGAACCTGTCGCAAGCAACTCTGAGGCCGCTCGTTTGGCGTCGCTCGACCCATCTATTGCAGCCATCGCAAGCGACATCGCCGCACGGGCCTGGGGTCTACAAGTGTTGGCGACAGGTATTCAAGACGACTCGCAAAATCGCACCCGCTTTTTGGCGATTGGTCAGTTGGCCATCTTGCCCAGTGGGCGCGATAAAACGAGTTTGATTCTTGCTGTCGCCAATCGTGCAGGCGCGGTTTATGAAATGCTGGCACCTTTGTCAGCAAATGGTGTCTCGATGACGCGTTTTGAATCACGCCCAGCACGTACCGGTCAGTGGGAATACTATTTTTACGTCGACCTCGAAGGGCATTGCGATGACGCGCCGCTTAAAAAAGCGCTGGCAATGCTTGATCAGCAGTGTGCTTTTTATAAATTGTTGGGTTCTTATCCTGCACAATAAACGTCAAGAGATTTTGCAACGACATTGTTGATCGAGTGCGAGCTGCTTTTTTTTAGCATGACGTCATCTGCCGTATACGCTTCAGCTGCCACTGTGGCGCGATGTTGTCCCATTAGTTTTTTAGATTTTCGTATTATTAGTTCGATTCAGTCCTCCTCTTTTTGATTACTGTCGGTGTCACCTTTATGTTGTCTAAAGACTCGGTATTGATTGCCCCGCCTCATGTCGCCGCGATTGCGCCTTATCAGGCGGGCAAGCCAATTGAAGAGCTTGCGCGCGAATTTGGTCTTGATCCAAAGCAAATCGTGAAGCTTGCTTCAAACGAAAATCCACTGGGTATGCCTGAATCTGCTCGGCTGGCCATTGTGGCTGCGACGGCGCACTTAGGGCGTTATCCTGATCCGGCCGGTTTTGATTTGAAGCAGGCATTGTCCGCTCGCTGGTCGGTGCCGCAAAATTGGCTCACGCTCGGTAACGGGTCAAATGACATTCTTGAACTCGTTGCCTCGGCGTTACTCGAGCCCGGCAGCTCGGTCGTGTATGCCCAGCACGCGTTCGTGGTGTATCGCCTAGCCACTCAAGCACGCGGTGCCCGCCACCTTGTTGTGCCTGCCAAGGATTTTGGCCACAACTTGTCCGCGATGCTCGAGGCGATTGATGGCACAACCCGTGTCGTGTTTATTGCCAATCCAAATAATCCGACAGGCACCTATTTACCTAACGCAGAGCTTGAGGCGTTTCTTGAGGCCGTTGCGCAACGCCACGGTACGCGCATAACCGTTGTGCTTGACGAGGCCTATAACGAGTTTCTTGAACCCGAACAGCGCGTCGACAGCGTGGGCTTGGTTAAACGTTACGCCAACTTGCTGGTGTCGCGCAGTTTTTCAAAGGCTTACGGTTTGGCTGGCTTGCGCGTTGGGTATGCGATTGCGCAGCCGACACTGACCGATTTGATGAATCGCGTGCGTCAACCTTTTAACGTAAATTCGCTGGCACAGGCAGCCGCGATTGCTGCCTTGCAAGATACCGAGTTTTTAGCAAAAAGTTTTGCCGTCAATCGTGATGGCAAAGCGCAACTGCAAGATGGCTTTGCAAAACTCGGTTTAACTTTTATCCCGAGCTACGCCAATTTTGTCTTGGTTAAAGTGGGCGATGCGCCTTACGTCAATCTTGAGTTGCTCAAGCGCGGCGTGATTGTGCGCCCAGTTGCGGGCGATGGTTTGCCTGAGTGGTTGCGTGTGTCGATAGGCTTGCCACACGAAAATCAAAAATTTCTTGAGGCGTTGACGTCGATTATTCAGGCTGGCGCAAAATGACCGCGGTGGCAAAGGTCGAGCCTTTTCATATTGCAACCTTAGCGATCGTTGGTGTGGGTTTAATCGGTGGCTCGTTTGCAGCCGCTTTGCGTCAGGCGGGCTGTGTCGGGCGCGTGTTGGGCGCCGGGCGTAGACCCCAAACTTTGCAAAAGGCCGTGCGCTTAGGTTTGATTGATGAAGCGGTCAGCCTCGACGAGGCCGCGCAACGCGCAGATTTTATTTTTGTCGCAGCCCCTGTGGGGGCATTTGCTGGCATTTTCGCAGGGCTCAAGCCAACACTCAACCCCAACGCGGTGATCACCGATGGCGGTAGCACCAAGAAAAACGTCATCGAGGTTGCACGCGAGGGTTTGAAAGAATGTATCACCCAGTTTGTGCCGAGCCATCCGATGGCAGGCTCGCACGAAACCGGGCCACAAGCGGCGATCGCCGGCTTGTATCAAGGTAAGCGTGTTGTGCTGACCCCACTCGTTGAAAATCACCCTCAAGATATTGAGCGTGTACAGGCTGCTTGGCGAGCGTGTGGTGCAAGTTTAGTGACGCTTGACCCGGCACAGCACGACGCTGCGGTGGCCGCGATTAGTCATCTGCCGCACTGGGTGGCGGCGTTGTACATGCAGCATCTGACCCAAAGCGATGACGCTACTCTGAAATTTGAGCTTGCGGGATCGGGCTTTCGAGATTTCACCCGCGTGGCGCAGGGGTCACCCGAAATGTGGCGTGATATTTTTGAGGCCAATCGGCAAGCTATGCAAACTGAGATCGCGACCTTTCGAAAAGTGCTTGAGCGCGCCGAGCATGCCTTAAATGCCGGCGATTACGCCTACCTGCAAGACATGCTCGAGGTGGCTTCGCAAGCGCGTCGCGACTGGGTAGGCAAGCAATCGTGAGCGGTGCTGCGTATCTTGATCTGCCGCCCGTCAAACACGTACGGGGCGATGTTGCACTGCCCGGCTCAAAAAGTATTTCCAATCGTGTTTTGCTGCTAGCTGCACTGGCGCAGGGTTCGACACGTATTGACGGCTTGCTAGCCTCAGACGATACGACGGTGATGCTCAACGCGTTGCAGCAGCTTGGGGTGCAGGTCACGCGTCATGCGGCTGACTCAGTCACTGTGCAAGGTGTCTCGCGGTTTGCGGTTGAGCACGCTGATTTGTTTATGGGTAATGCGGGTACCGCGATTCGCCCGTTGACGGCCGTTTTGGCTCTCATGGGTGGGCACTATGGGCTGTCGGGTGTACCGCGCATGCATGAGCGGCCCATTGGGGATTTGGTTGATGGCTTGCGCGACTGGGGTGCGAACATCACTTACGCAGGTCAAGAAGGATATCCACCGCTTAAGATCGCCCCGCCAGGCGCGTTGCGCGATCGCGTGCGTGTGCAGGGGTCGGTGTCGAGCCAGTTTTTGACGGCGGTGTTGATTGCAGCACCCTTGGCCGTCGCGCGTTCGGGGCGCCCACTGGTGATTGAGGTGCTTGGCGAACTGATTTCAAAGCCTTACATCGACATTACCTTAAACCTGATGGCGCGTTTTGGCGTACAGGTTGAGCGCGTCGGTTGGCAACAGTTTATTGTGCCGATGCAAGCGGCCTATCATTCGCCTGGTCAGATTTTTGTTGAGGGAGACGCCTCGTCCGCCTCTTATTTTTTGGCGATGGGGGCCTTGGGCCTCGGGCCGTTGCGCGTGTTGGGCGTGGGGCAGGACAGCATCCAGGGCGACGTGGCGTTTGCCGACACGGTGCAGGCCATGGGTGCCCGCGTCAAGCGCGAGGCTGCCTCAATTGAGGTGTCGGGTGTTGACTTAGCAAAAGGCGAGCGCTTAAAAGCCTTTGACACTGACTTTAATTTGATTCCAGATGCCGCGATGACGGCCGCGATGCTGGCCTTATTTGCTGATGGGCCGTGTACCTTGCGCAATATTGGTAGCTGGCGCGTCAAAGAAACAGATCGAATCGCCGCCATGCAAACCGAATTGCAAAAGCTTGGCGCGCAAGTGCAAAGTGGCCCAGATTGGTTACGAGTCTCACCGCTCGAGGCGGGTCAATGGCGCGACGCGTCCATTGATACTTACGATGATCACCGCATGGCGATGTGTTTTTCTCTTGCAGCCTTTGGGCAAGCAAGTGTGCGCATCATGGACCCGGGCTGTGTCAGTAAAACTTTTCCGACCTATTTTGATGTGTTTAAAGGGCTGTTGAAGTGAATACGCTGAGCCCTGTGATTACCATTGATGGCCCAACCGCGTCGGGTAAAGGTACGGTTGCGCATCGGGTGGCTACGGCCTTGGGCTGGGGCGTGCTCGATAGCGGGGCCTTATATCGGTTGACGGCCTTGTCGGTGTTGCAACATGAGATTGATCCCGAAGATTCGCAAGCGGTCGCGCGGGCAGGGCAGCAACTTGAGGTCAGTTTTCATCCCCAAGGTGTGGCGCTTTTTGGTCGCGAGGTGTCTGAGGTGATCCGGCAAGAGCATGTCGGTAACCTCGCTTCGCGTCTGGCGCCTAATCCGGCCTTGCGGCAAGCTTTACTTGAGCGACAAAGGGCGTTTCGGATTGCCCCTGGCTTGGTGGCCGACGGGCGCGATATGGGGACCATTGTTTTTAAAGACGCCTCATTGAAGATATTTTTAGTAGCTGACGCGCGGGCGCGTGCCGAGCGGCGCTGTAAGCAGTTGATCGACAAGGGAATTTCTGCTAATCTAGACGACCTTGTCGCTGATATGCGCGAACGTGATGCACGAGATATCGAACGTGCTGTTGCGCCGCTTGTACCCGCGCCAGACGCACACGTGGTGGATTCGTCGCAACTGACAATCGAGCAAACGGTGCAAAACGTCCTTGACCTGTGGTCAAGGGTTCTACCCACCCCACCCGCAAAGGTGTAGGGGCCGTTAGTCAGGCAAGGTTTGTCTGGCTATAGCCACTGCA
>CANKOW010000092.1 GCA_947484295.1 Alcaligenaceae bacterium
GCAGGTGGTGCAGGCCATGGCCAAAGAAGCAGGGTTCAACATCAAAATTCAATCGACTGAGTTTGCCACCTCACTGAGCCTGGCCGATAAGGGCGACTTTGATGCTTATGTGCTTAGCTGGAGTGGTCGCGCCGATCCCGATGGCAATCTGTTTAACTTCATCGGATGCAAACAGCCTAACAACTACGCGGGCTACTGCGTGCCTGAAGTTGACGCTTTGCTGAACGACTCACGCAGTAAATTGCAACCCGCCGAACGCTTAGCCGCCTACCAAGCCATCGCTGCGCAAATGAACAAAGATCGTCCTTTGGTTTATTTGTATCACCGTGATTGGTTATGGGCCTACTCAAACAAGCTTTCTGGTCTTCGCGAAGTCCCTGACGGGTTGCTGCGCGTAACCGGCTTAAAGCTCAACTAAAGCCGCCAACAAGACCGCTTCATGTTCACTTTCTTCGTGCGTCGCCTGGTCACTTTGATACCAACACTCGTGTTTGTATCCATGCTGATTTTTAGCCTGCAGCAATTGCTGCCAGGCGACCCGGCGTTGGTGCTCGCCGGAGAAGATCCTAGCCCTGAAGCGATTGCCCATATCCGCGCCAAACTACACCTCGATGATCCGCTACCCGTACGCTACGGGTACTGGATCGCAGGTGTCTTGCAGGGCGATCTGGGTGAGTCGGCACGCACGCATCAACCGGTGCTTGAGTTGATCTTGCAAAAGCTTCCGGTCACGATCGAGTTGGCTCTTTTGGCTTTGCTGATTGCGATAGTGATTAGTATCCCTGCGGGCATTGTGTCGGCCGCCTACAAAGGCAGTGCGGTTGATACTGGTGCAACGGTGTTCGCACTCACGGGCTTATCCACACCAAATTTTTGGCTGGGGATTATGCTGATCTTGCTATTCTCAGTTGAACTCGGGTGGCTACCCGCCTCAGGCTATGTCAGCCCCTTCGAGAACCTGCGCGCCAACCTCGCCTCGATGATCATGCCTGCCTTTGTCTTGGGCAATGCGATTGCCGCCTCACTGATGCGCCACATGCGCAGCTCGATGCTGCAAGAACTCAGTGCAGATTACGTACGCACGGCACGTGCCAAAGGTTTAAGCGAGCGTGTTGTCGTACTCAAACACGCTCTGCGTAATGCGCTGACACCCGTGATTACCTTAGGTGCGCTTGAACTTGGCACCTTGTTATCTGGCGCCGTACTGACTGAGCAGGTATTCACGATCCCGGGCTTTGGCAAACTGATCATTGATGCCGTGTTTAATCGCGACTACGCAGTGGTACAAGGCGTCGTGCTTGTCACTGCAACCACCTACATCATGCTCAATTTATTTGCAGATATGGCCTACTTTATGTTGAACCCACGGCTGCGCAAATAATGAATCCCGTCACAACAACCAGCCCAACGCTTGCGCCTCCTGTTCTTAAAAAAGAGCCTGGGCCTTGGCTACGCGCTTGGCGCAAACTGCAGCGTAATCGCAAAGGTATGTTTGGGCTGTATGTCGTACTACTATTTATTGTCATGGCACTTTTTGCACCACTGATTTCGCCTTTCGATCCGATCGAAGCAAGCTGGAGCGCGATTCGCAAGGCACCCACCAGCACGCATTGGTTCGGCACTGACGAACTTGGCCGCGACGTGCTGGCGCGTGTCATCTGGGGTGCACGCGCGTCGCTGTTAGCAGGCGTGGTGTCTGTGGCGATTTCGCTGCTCACTGGCGTCACCATTGGGATGTTGGCGGGCTTTTTAGGCGGCACTGTGGATAGCCTGATCTCACGCGCAACCGATGCGTTTTTAGCCTGCCCTTTCTTGATTCTTGCGATCGCGCTCGCCGCGTTTTTAGGGCCTAGCCTCACTAACGCCATGATTGCCATTGGGGTATCTGCCTCACCCATTTTTGTACGCCTCACCCGCGCGCAAGTTTTGCAGATCAAGGTTGAGGATTATGTTGAAGCAGCCCGCGCGGTGGGTTGCCATCCGTTTCGAATTGCCATATCGCATATCTTGCCTAACGTGACCGCGCCCTTGATCGTACAAGCGTCTTTAGCGATCGCGTCAGCGGTCATCGCAGAAGCCAGCTTGTCGTTTTTAGGTCTAGGCCAACAGCCGCCGGAGCCGAGCTGGGGCAGTATGCTCAATACGGCGAAAAATTTTATGGAGACTGCACCCTGGATGGCGGTGTGGCCAGGTCTGGCAATTTTTGTATTGGTGCTGTCGTTTAACTTGTTGGGCGATGGCTTGCGTGATGCGCTCGATCCTAAACATCGGTAAGCTCGTGATATGCAGCTTTCCTCAGTCGGTCAATTACTGAGAATTGAGCCGCTGGCTGACCTTTTGCTCTTGAGCATCAAGCCGCTCTGAGATTCGATCGAGTCGATCGGCCGTTTTAGCAAATTGTGTCGCCATGGCTTTACCCGAATCATAAGCTGCTAACAGAGCTTGCATCGTCGCCACATTTGCCGAGTAAAGCCCAATCACAGACGCCACACCCGTGGTGACAACAATATATTTTAAGTTTGTGATCTGCTTAGTGAATTGCACTTTGAAGTCACCCAAATCTTGCCTTATTCTGGAAAACTCTTCTTTGGTTTGTGCGGTGCGCTCATCCATGCGGGCGTCCATACCAGCCACTTTCTCTGAAAGAGCATTGATTTCCCCTTTAAGATCAGCCACGCGAGCATCTGTGCGCGCCTCAGCCGCCTCCAACCTTGCGTTCAACACTGTATTCACCGTTCGAAAAGCCATTTTTACCTCTACAAGTTTCGCATAGTGAGCACTCTACCGACCCACTCGCCAATGAACAAGTAGAAAATGGTATGCAAATGTAATACTCTTTCAGTATCAAACAAAAATTCACGAGACAGCTTTTATGAACCTTGGTCAACCCGCTTTTGTTGCCGCACCCCTTACACCTGATCACGCCCTTGCCACCCAATGGCTCAGTCAGTTTGGCGCAGCGCTCGCGCAGCTAGATAAACCTGGTATCACAGCCTTATTTGACACCGACTGCCACTGGCGCGACTTGTTTGCCTTTACCTGGTCGATCACACCAAACGAAGGCGTCGACAATATCGCAAACTTGATCTTGATCAAGCAAGCCAGCGTCAAGGCACGCGACTTTAAACTGGCCGAAGGTCGTCAGGGGCCCCGTCGTTTGAAGCGGATTGGTGTCGATGTCATCGAGGTCTTGTTTCAGTTTGAAACTGACATCGGCCACTGTTTCGGAGTTCTCCGCTTGTTAGCCAGCGATCCTTCAAAAGCCTTTCAATTACTCACCAGTTTGAATGAACTGACTGGGTTTGAAGAGCAAACTGGCAAACGTCGCCCGACTGGTGCGGCCTACTCGCGTAACTTTGGTGGCACCAACTGGCAAGATCAACGCGTTGAAAGCCAGGCCTACAACGATCGCGAGCCTACTGTTTTGATCGTGGGTGGCGGCCAAGCCGGCCTAAGCGTCGCAGCCTCGCTTGTCTTGTTAGGGATCGATACTTTACTGATCGACAAATACCCCCGCATTGGTGACAGTTGGCGCAAGCGCTATCACTCGCTGGCCTTACACAATATTACCGATCTCAATAATTTGCCGCATCTGCCGTTTCCACCGCACTGGCCTTCATACTTGCCTAAAGACATGCTGGGTAACTGGCTTGAAGTCTATGCGCAAACGATGGACATCAATAACTGGACGAATACTGAGCTTGGCAGCGCCACGTACGATGAGAGCGAAGCTCGCTGGACAGCCGTGCTACGCAACAATGACGGTACCGAACGTACCGTGCGCCCACGTCATTTAATTTTTGCGAACGGCTTGGTGGGTAAGCCAAGCATGCCTGATCTGCCAGGGCTCAAAGACTTTAAAGGCGAAGTGATGCATACCAGCGCCTTTACAAGCGGCGCGGCCTGGAGCGGCAAAAAGGCACTTGTGCTTGGTACCGGCACTAGCGCACACGATGTGGCGCAAGACCTACATAGCAACGGTGCAGACACAACGATTATTCAGCGCGGCTCAACCACCGTGGTGAGTATCGACCCAAGCCTGCATCTCACCTATGGCCTATACGATGGCATCACGATTGCTGATGGCGACTTACTTTCAAGTATCAACACCCTGCCTGTTGCCAAGCGTAACTTCAAACAAGTCAGCGTCCGCATGGTCGATCTCGACAGAAAACTGATCGATGGCCTGATTGCGCGCGGCTTTAAGTGGGACCAAGGCGAGGACGATACCGGCTACCAGTTGAAGATTCGTACGCGTTACGGTGGCTATTATTTGAACGCAGGCTGCTCAGATCTGATCGTCAGTGGCGACATTGGGTTGTTGCAATACGATCAGATCGAACGCTTCGCGCCTGAAGGCGCGCTCATGAAAGATGGCTCGATCAAGCCAGCTGACTTGCTGATCATGGGAACAGGCTACGTACCCCAAGAAGTCGTCGTCAAAGAATTACTCGGCAGCGAAATCGCTAACAAAGTCGGCCCGGTTTGGGGCATTGCACCCGATGGCGAAATGAACAACATGTGGCGCCGCACCCCGCAAGAAGGCTTATGGTTTGTTGGCGGCAGCTTCACTAACTGCAGAATCTACTCGCGCTTTGTGGCGATGCAAATTAAAGCAATAGAAGAAGGGTTGATACCGCGAAGCTGACCTTTAGGGGCGACACGTCTGAGGTGTTGCCCGATCGAACTGTAAGCGTCAGTGCCTCTGTTTAAATAGGCCAGATATTGTCAGAGCGTATCCCCATCGCGAAGACCGTCTATGAGGGTGACGCTCATATTTAGAGCTTACGTCTCACTGTAACAAAGGTTTTGTCATGCTCACTCTCAGAAAATCCCAAGACCGCGGCTATGCCGATCATGGCTGGCTGAAGAGCTTTCACTCTTTTTCGTTTGCCGGGTACCGCGATGCCGAGTTTATGGGCTGGGGTAATCTGCGCGTCATCAATGAAGATCGCATCGAGGCGGGTCAAGGTTTTGGCGAACATGGTCACCAAAATATGGAGATCATTAGCTACGTGCTTGCAGGTGAATTAGCGCATCGTGACAGCTTGGGCAACGTCAAAGGCATCCCACCAGGTGATGTGCAACGAATGAGTGCGGGCACTGGTGTGCAACATAGCGAATTCAATCACGCAAAAGGGCAACAGACTCACTTTTTGCAAATTTGGATTTTGCCTAACCAACAAAATGTGAAACCAAGCTACGAGCAAAAGACTGTACCTTCGCAAAAAAAACAAGGTGCACTCGTTTTGATTGCGTCTGCTGAAGGTCAGGAGGATGCCGTCAAGATTTACGCTGATGCGAAACTTTATGCAGGCTTGTTTGAGCAGACTCAAACAGCAAGCCTCACGCTTGACTCAACCCGTAAAGCTTACGTTCACCTGATCAAAGGTGAGCTTAAGGTGAACGATATCAGCCTAAGCGCGGGCGACGCTTTATTCGTCTCTGACGAAACTGCACTGACCTTAACAGATGGCCACAATGCTGAAGTGTTGATTTTTGATCTGGCGGCTTGAGCCAGGCACCCAACAGATACCACTTTCAAAATCGTCGGCTCTGCACGGTGACGCCTTGACAGGTCAGTCACGCACGCGCTCACGGGCCTAGCGACCCGCGTGCGTGACATAGCTGGATCTCACACCCTAAAATCACTCACGATTTTTCCGTGCGCACTGGCCGCCTGTTCGTACTCTGGTTTGCGCCAAGTTTCAACCAAAGCCTCGGCGTACCAGCGCTGCATACTTGGCAAGCTCAGCATCCTTTCAACATATGACTGTGCCGGTTGACTGAGCTGCAAGCCATAGCTTTGCACTCTAAAAATGACTGGCGCAAAAAACGCGTCGACGATGCCATATTCTTTGCCGGCAAGATAAGGGCCACCAAATTTTGCAAGCCCTTCACGCCATAAAGCATCGATACGCTCAACGTCTGCCCGCAAGCCTTCATCGATTTGCTCAAGCGCCACACCAATACCACAATTCATCGGGCAAAGGCTACGAAGCGTCTGAAACCCCGAATGCATTTCGGCTGCCGCACTGCGCGCCCAAGCACGAGCGGTCGTATCGATAGGCCAACAGCCGGGGTGTTGCTCCGCGACGTACTCGCAGATTGCGAGCGAATCCCAGATCAATAACCCATTATCTTCAAGACAAGGCACTTTGCTTGTGGGCGAGAACGCTTTAAACGCTGACGGTTGTGACCCAGCCGCAAAAGGCACCAACACCTCTTCGAATTCGATTCCGCGCGCTTGCAAGAGGGCCCACGGCCGCAACGACCAAGACGAGTAGTTTTTATTTGCGATATATAACTTCAACTTGAACCCCTTTTCTAGACGACCTGAGTCAATGGCATCGAAAATTTAGTTTATATTGAAACGACCAAAGATTGATTGACTTTAGAAGAACAAGAATCCGTTCATGCGCCTCATCCTAGCTGCGACCTTTGCCAATCTTCCCTTCGGTACGATTTACGCCTTCAGCGTGTTTCTGAAGTCGATGGAAGCCATGCTGTCGCTAACCCGCTCGGATATGGGATTGATCTTTGGGCTGTGCACGGTGATGTTCGCCCTCGGCATGAACATCGCACCCGTGGTGTACACCCGGCTCTCGACCGGGGTCGTACTCATCCTCACCTGCATCACCGGGACGCTCGGTTTGGCGCTTTCCTCGCAGGCTCAAGGATTTTGGTCGTTACTGTTTGGGTACGCGATTCTTTTCGGTTTAGGCGGTGGCGTTGCCTTCACCACTGCCCAACAAATGGTCAATCTTGTCCCCACTAAACGCCGTGGTCTGGTTAACGGTTACGTTGTCGCTTTGTATCCTATTGGCGCGATGCTTGGTGCGCCCTTGCTGGGTTGGTCGGTCGAGCAGATGGGCTTGCGCCAAACCTTGTTAAATCTAGGGCTAGTGATACTGTTCAGCGGTCTCATCGCGGTTTGGCTCACCGGCCTGCGCAGCCACATCACAACAGCTGCGAGTCACGCTACGGCCGCAACACCCCTTGAAACAACGGCGCACCAACCTTACTTAGGCATGACCCAATGGCCACTATTTTTTAAAATCAGCATCGTATTTTTCTTAGCAGCCTCTGCCGGTTTAATGGTCATGAGTCAGTCTGCCGGCATCGTTCAGTCTTATGGCGGCGGCACTCAGTTTTCGATCGGAGCGACCTCGTTTATTACAGGCATGATTGCTGCTGCACGTATCACCGGCGGCTGGCTGATGGATCGCTTTAGCCTCAGACAGGTGATGACGGCTGCTCATATCTGGTCGTTAACCGGCGCTCTGATGCTGACGATATGGCCAAGCCCAGAAGTTGCTTTGATTGCTCTAGCCATGGTGGGGATGGGTTACGGCTTTGTCTCTGGCTCAACCGCCGGTGGCATTGGCATGCACTGGCCCGGCGCCCAATTCGGCATCGTGGCGAGCAGAATATATATCGGCTGGTGCGTGGCTGCCGTGTGCCTACCGGTTTTAGCGGGGTGGCTGTTTGACTGGAGCAACACCTACCGCTCTTCAATCTGGATCGCGGCGGCCGTGAATGTAGTCGGCATCGGTTTTGCAATGCGCTTGCCGAAGAGGCCTACTCAGACGTCTGCTCAGCTTCAACGTCCGGTCGACAAAGCGCTCAACTAGCTCAAAAATTTTTGGCTACGCTTTTTGCAAAGTTTAGACACTTCTCTCGTTAGGCGCTGTGCCATAAGCTTTTCAGTCGGACTGAAAGAATCTTGCAATTCGTTGATTGACTCATCAATGGCAGGAATAATTTGCTGCGCCATATCTTTGCTTATTTTAAAAAGGTATCGATCGGACACGTTGAGCGATGCTGCCAATTGCAGCAGGTCAGCCGAGACCATATCTCCGGCTTTGAAAGTCGTACCAACCTTAAATGCAAAGCTATTTGAAAATCCCGAATAGACCGAAGTGCACATCAAGTCGTAGAAAGGCGCCAACCTAAACTCACCCTCACTGACCAACATCGACAAATTTTTGGCATGGGTGTCGTTGTTTCCAATATACAAATTGAAAAATAACCACTTCAACACACTGTCGCAGTCTTTCAGCGGATTGCTGCTGCTCGCTTTGATTTTTTTATAGCACTGGGTGAAACTTGGACCCCCATCCGCTTCGTATTTCACGTCTGAGGGTGTCTCTAGCAATTGGCACAGATCAAATTGATTCAGCCTTTGGACTGAACCGCCTGCTTCGATCCGATCGTAGCGTTGAACAAGGCATGAATGAACGGTTGGTTGGTAGTCTACCGAAGCTACTCTAAGATCGCATTTTCTCGCAGCGCGCATCATGATCGTTTCGTTAATCGCTGAAGCCCAGATTTTTTGACCAACGCGTTTGATGTCTGGTTTTAAAATGTGTGTTGAAGCAGTCGAGCCAACAGGCAAGAGCGGCGCCCCATCTTTCTGATCAATCGATAGTAGGATCTTGAATTGTGCGCCAGAAACAGACGCCTTTGCGGATGCTGCTTGCACACCATTGCCAGCAATCATTTGTGCAAGCTGCTCCCAAGTGTGTTTGCGGTAAGTGGGGCGATCGACCGCCGACTGTATCGGTTCAAGCACAACAGCACCAGCAGTGTCACCACCTGCAACGCTCAACAGGCCAAAAATCGAGGTGACGTGATGCTGATCCTCAAGCGCTCGCCGTTGATCACCCTCTGGCAAAAGATTTTCAAAGTAAGCATGCACCGCAGGCGTCGAGATTTTTCCGGCCTGCAAGGCAATCACCCGAGTCAGTTGCGTTGACAACATGCCGCTGAGGCACTCGCTGGTATATTCGAACGCGAGCGGACGCTGGTCATACAAATGACCAACCAAACGGCCGTCAACATACATGGCTAAAGTCTGACTCATTTAGAAACCGATTTTTTTCGAATAACGACTTCTAGTCCGAGCCAGCCAATCAGATCAAACAGCATTTGTGCTCGAACTGTCGGCTTACCACTCTCAACATCACCAATAAAACGGCCTCCCCAATTCGCGAGGCCAGAAAGTGTGGCTTGCGTGACGCCAGCGCTCTTTCTCGACTGCTTCAAAAGCTCACCCAACTCACGCGTTGAGGTGATTGTCACTCCGTCATTGAGATCTGAAGTTGTCATAAAATGCTCCATATTACCGATCGGTAATTTTATAATGAAAACAGATCTCAAACAACAATAGATTACCGATCAGTATTATTTTGGAGAAAAACGTCTTTTTAGACTATTTTTTTTACCGATCGGTTATTTTTATAGAAACTTAGGACGATCTATCCATACAGAAGGAAGGTGAATGACGCAGACGCCAGAATCATTTCGCCCTCGTCTCACTCTGCCGTAATTTTCAACTCACGGATCAGCTTGGTGAACTTGGCCGTGTCTTGCTGCAAAGTCTTGGCAAAGCCTGCTGGCGTTGAAGTCACCACTTCGACACCGATCGCAGACATCTTTAAACGTACCTCTGGTAGCGCAACAATACGATTAATTTCGGTGCTTAAGCGCTCGGTGATCTCTTTGGGCAGCCCCTTGGGGCCAAACGCGCCGTACCACACGACCAACTCATAACCGGGTAGAGTCTCGGCAACCGTTGGCGTGTCAAGCAATTGCGGTGATCGAGCGCTTTCAGTCACCGCGAGTAATTTAAGTTTGCCTGATTTCACATGCGGTAGGGTTTGCGTACCGGCACCGAATAACACTTCAGTCTGGCCCGCCACAGTATCAAGTACTGCGGGCGCACCACCTTTGTAGGGGATATGCGTCATCTGTATGCCAGCGGCAAGTTCAAACAATACCGCACTGATGTGATTCGTTGAGCCGGCACCAGCCGAGGCAAAATTCAATTTTTTAGGATTAGCCTTGGCATAAGCAATGAGTTCAGCCACGTTATTGACGGGAATCTTGGGGTTAATCACTAACGTATTCGTCACAAAGGCTACCAGCGAAATCGGTGTGAAATCATCGACCGGTTCAAAGGGCATGGATGAGAACAGCGCTTGATTCATTGCATGCGTGCTCATCGAGCCCACCAGCAAGGTGTAACCGTCTGGCTTGGCCTTGGCAACAAGATTTGAACCAATGTTGCCCGAAGCACCGGCCTTGTTTTCGACAATGAATGTTTGGCCAAGCGAGCGCGTCAGGTAGTCTGACAACATACGGGCCAAAATATCAGTTGAGCCGCCGGGCGCCCAAGGCACAATCAGCGTGACGGTGCGGTCGGGCCAGGCAGCCTGAACCGGTGCGATGCCAACGAGGGCCACGCACAAAGTGAAAATTATTTTTTTAAACATCGTTAACGTCCTACCGCGTAACCTTGCATGCCACGGGGATTCGCAGCTGCACGTAATAATAATCTACCATTCAAACTCGGCTCGCGCGTGCAGGCCGACATGCGTCCTTCAGACCACTCTGCACCCACCTTCACCTCGTGCCCGGCGTCGCGCAACGCTTGTAGCGTGGCCTCTGGAAAACGTGACTCTAAGGTGATTTGGTTGTGGCGCAATGAACGCGGCCAAAACGAAATCGGAAAATGGTCAACGTGCCACGCAGGGTATTCGATCGCCTCTTGAAGATTCATGCCGTACACCGCATGACGCAAAAAGAATTCAGTACTCCATTGATCTTGTTGATCACCGCCCGGCGTGCCGAACACCATATAAGGCAAGCCATCGCGCAGCGCCATCGAAGGCGACAAGGTTGTAGTGGGCCGCTTACCCGGCATCAGCTGCCCTGGCACACCCTCATCAAACCACGTCATTTGCAAACGCGTACCAAGCGAGAAACCCAAGGCAGGAATCGCAGGGCTAGACGATAGCCAGCCGCCCGACGGCGTAGCCGAGACCATGTTGCCTTGCGCATCAATCACGTCGATGTGACAGGTGTCTCCGATGAAGACCTCTTTCTTGGCCCATTCACTTACAGGTGGCAACGCTGCAAAGGTTGGCTCACCAACACCGAAGCGTGTGTCTGACACTTTCAGCGTGCGCGCTGCCGCGTCAAGATCAGGCAGCGTTGCCTGCAACCCGCCGGGCTGACCCGCTTCAAACAATTTGGCGCTCAATTCCCCGATACGCTCGTAGCGAGCTTTGCCATAGTCGTCTGACAGCAACTCTGCCATTGGGATTTTCGCAAAAAGCGGATCACCGTACCACGACATACGATCAGCCATGGCAAGTTTTGCAGCCTCAGCCACTCGATGTACAAACTCTGCAGAGTCAGGCGCAAAGTGTTCAAGACCCGCGTGTTTCAGAATGGATAGCTGTTGCAGCATGACCGGGCCCTGAGACCACGGACCACACTTGGCCACGGTGTAGCGGCCAAAATCAACAGTATGGGGCTCTTCGTAAGTCGGCGTCCAATTTGCCAAGTCGTAGTAACGCAACAAGCCGGTGTTGCGTTCACCCGTCGTGTCACGAATCGGTTGCTTAGTGTAAAACTGATCGATTTCTTGCGCGATAAAGCCGCGATAAAACACCTCAAGCGCTGCTTCGATCGTGCGTACGCGATCACCTGCACCGACTGCTGCTGCTTCGGTTAACAGACGCGTGTACGTCTGCGCGATTGCTGGACTTTGAAATAATTCGCCTGGCCGAGGAACCTGCCCCTTTGGGATCCACACATCCGCTGAAGACTTCCATTCGGACGCAAATAAACTTTGTACAGCCAAAATCGCTTGCACCGTGCGCGGCAGAATCGGGAAGCCGTCGCGTGCGTAGGCAATCGCTGGCGCCATGACCTCAGCCAGCGTTATGGTGCCGTAATCACGCAGCATCGTCAGCCAGGCACCAAAGGCCCCCGGAACCGTAGCAGGCAGCAACCCGATCCCTGGCACGAGCTCTAGGCCAAGCGCTTTAAAGTAGGCACAGGTTGCCAATTTTGGTGCAGGCCCCTGTCCACAAATCACTCGCATGCGCTGCTCTTTTTCAGACCAAAGCATGATCGGTACTTCACCGCCGGGCCCGTTCAAATGTGGCTCAACAATTTGCAAGACAAAGCCACCGGCAACCGCCGCATCAAAGGCATTGCCACCTTTTTCAAGAATGCCCATTGCGGTTTGTGAGGCCAGCCAGTGGGTTGAAGCCACGACACCGAAGGTGCCGACGATCTCGGGGCGGGTGGTAAAGCTAGGGTCTTGCACTGCGGATTTATTTGCGACGGTCATGACGTCAATTCACCTTACATTAAAAAACATCTTTCATGAAGTCAATCATCCTAGCGGGTGACAAGATATTGGTGACAAGATATTCTAATCCCTAACCCTAGAACGTCGTTGCATTCAAGGCGGCGTGTGAGACTGACACACTGCACGTTAATGTTGAAGCGTGTGGGCATTGAGCGCAGCGTACCTGATACCGGCGCCCTGCTCTCAGGTCAGTATTGACATTTTTACAGTGACAGCTATAAATACGGTATTCAAATTAACCATCTCAACAAAAAACAGTCGTTTTTTTATCACCCCCATCAACTCTACCGGAGTCCTGTATGAAAATCGTTCTTAGTTTTTTAGCATTCATGGCCCTTGCAACTGTTTCACACGCAGAGACCTTTACGCTCAGCAGCCCAGATATCAAAGCCGATAGCGTGATTGATAAGCGGTTTGAGTTCAATGGTTTTGGGTGCTCAGGTGAAAATATGTCTCCTGCACTCAGTTGGAAAGGCGCACCGAAAGAGGCAAAGGCTTTCGCCGTGACTGTGTATGACCCTGACGCCCCTACCGGCTCGGGTTGGTGGCACTGGCTGGCAATCAATATTCCAGCCGATGTTCAGGCCTTAGCTGCAAACGCAGGCGCTATCGGTGGTGCAAACTTGCCCAAGGGCGCTAGCCACGGTCGTAGCGACTTTGGTTTTGCTGGCTGGGGGGGCGTATGCCCACCGCAAGGCGGCAAGCCGCA
>CANKOW010000093.1 GCA_947484295.1 Alcaligenaceae bacterium
ATAAAACCAATCAATTTAATACCACTGGCAAGCGCTGGTTGCCAGCCGAGGCCGAGCAATACTTTGCCGAGCAGGGCGTGTTTTATGCCTTATCGGTGGTTGATCGCTTTACTTCGTATGGGCTGGTTGGGGTGCTATGTGTGAAGCACGGCCAGATCGACCAGTTTGTGATGAGCTGTCGGGTAGTGGGGCTTGATGTTGAATTGGCTGCTGTGGCTAAGTTAGTTGCGTTGATGCGCCAGCCTGAGAATGCCCCGATTACTGCGTTAAGTGTTGAGACTGAGGCTAATCACCTATCACGTTCGATCTGGTCGAATTGCGGGTTTTTGTTGGCGGGTGATCAATATGTATTGCCCACTGGGGTGGCTGGTGTACCAACCCCAGCCCACATCACTTTTATTGAAGCCTAAGATGCTAAGAAACAAAAACCTGGTTCAATACTTAGCGTTAGGTTTTAAGGAAGTAGAAGGGTGGTGCGGCGAACAAGTGTTTACAACGCTTGATCTGCTAGACAGTTTAGACATCAACAAAATCGGCGGCTGTCTTGAAATCGGCATTCACCACGGCCAGTCGTATATGTTGCTCAATCAAGTGATTGACGCTGGCGCAACCTCATATGCGGTTGATATCTTTGACAATCAAGAGATGAATATCGATCAGTCAGGTGTCGGCTCGCTTGCGATCTTCAAAAGTAATCTTGAAAAATACGACGTTCACAAAGGTGCTAACACCGTCAGCATCGTGGGTGATTCAACCGATCCCAGCCTAAAGCTTGAAGAGGTGGTGGGTGTTGGGTCGATGCGGTTTATTTCGATTGACGGTGGGCATACGCCCGAGCACACGGTATCGGATTTGAATCTGGCCCTTAGGCTGATCAACAACCAAGGCGTGGTGATTTTGGATGATGTCTTGCATCACCATTGGCCTGGTGTGATGGAAGGCGTTGGCAGGTTTCTGCATGGTTATCCCACACTGGTGCCGTTTGCCTTGGGGCATAACAAGTTGTATCTGTGCAAGATCAGTTATCAGGCGTATTACGTTGAAGCGTTTTCAAAGTGCTCGCTGGCGACGCGGCCTGTGGTGTTTTACGGTCATCGGATTATCGCGTTGTAAGGGTTTTGCGCTGTGCTTTTTGTTCGGACAATATCCAATCAGTTTGTCCGAAATATGTAGTTTTATTTCGGACTAGCCGAGGCCTGCGTACGCAAGGCTTTTAAAAAGAAAGCCGGCAAGTATGTATCAAATGGTTACGACTTGTGTCGTTAAGTAACTGAGTCTTAGTGCACACGTCTCAGGCGTTAATCGCCAAATAATCCACTTTAAAATTGCTAACTAAGTGATCATGAATCGATCTGAGATATTTTCTTAGCGGGGGTAGGGCATGCGCCAACTCAATCGGGTTGTACTAACTAAAAGTTTTTGGCGCAGTCTAGCGGGCTCGTTGAATTTATATTCATCGCACCCAGTGCCGGCGCCATTACGAGTTGAGATTAAACCGCTTCGCGTGGCGATTGTCGATCCGACTGAAGCGATGCGTGCTGATTGGGTTCAGACTGGTAAGGATATTGATTCTGCGATTACACAGTATGGTCAAAAAGTCTCCGCGCCTCGCTGAAATCGGCAGGTCTGTGACTTGGTTGATGCTCACGAAATTTATTCCTTTATGCGAGCTTTGAGCTTTTCGTTGCCTAGAGCTCGTGCAATGTCACTTAAAGCAGCGCTCAATAGTCGTGGATCGTTGGCTTCGCGCGCAAGTCTAAGATACTCGGCCATGTCATCTTTATTTTTCAGGTAGTTGGCAGCATCAAATGGTCGTGTTTTTATCTCAGTCATACGTTTACTTTAAAGGTAATTACCTGCCTAGACTTTAGGCGATGGGTGTAGAGTCCAATTATAAATGGGACTTTGCAACCCACTTAACGCCGCCTCGTAGTCAACTTCGCCACCCATCTTCTAACCCAAGCCCGCGCAGCTTTAAACGCCACTTCGGTTGTTTGCAACTCAAGCATCCGTTCTAACGCATTTTCAGGCGAGGCAAAGTTATCTAAGCTTTTGTCTCGATAACTTGGATACAAAATCAGAGCACCCGCCACAAACTCAAAGGGGCGTGTTTTGATTTCAGTCATACAGTGGCGTTTAAAATAATAGCTCGTAAAGTTTGTAAAAATAAAATGGTAAGCTATTGATTATAAATAGAATTTTGCAAGGCATTTGCATCCTCGCGCTCACTAATTGCGCTACGATTGGCCGTGACATTCGCGCGCAGGACTTGTAAAATGTTAGCTTATTCAAATTGAGCGCGCCCATGCCAATTCTTGCACTGACACCCGCTGAACGACAAAAAATCGTGGACAACACGTTGGGCACGCTACGCGTCGAAAACCTAAGTCCAAGTGAGAGCCTTAAAACGGGGCTCGAGGCTTATGTGAACGGTCAAAAAACTACTGCCGATTTGCTCAACGATATCCAGTCAAAATATGTCACGCTACGACGCGGATGACACCTACTGCATTTCGGGCACGGCAGTACTAAAGAACAAAGCAGAAATTACTGATCAAGATTTACTCGATCAGTACGAGGCTGATTTCACAACTGTTCGAATAATCGAATTGTCGCAAACCCCAATTATCGGCAACTTCGACTTGAATCACCTGTGCAAGATTCATGAATATGTATTCGGCGATGTTTACGACTGGGCGGGAAAGATTCGCACCGTAGATATCAGCAGAGGTAACAGCCGATTTTGTAACGTTATGCAAATTGCCTCGTACTCGCAAAGTATCTTCAGTGCACTGAAAAACGAGAATTGTTTAATGGGTTTGAGCTTGCCCAGTGTTTCTGCACGATTGGCGCACTACTTGTCAGAAATAAATGCCATACATCCATTTCGCGAAGGCAATGGGCGAGTGCAGCGCGTGTTTATTTCACAGTTGGCCGCACACTCTGGTCATTCTTTAGATTATTCGACATTGAACCAGGCTGAGATTTACCCGGTCATGCAGGCGTCCTTCTTAGGCGATGAAAAACCTTTAGCCGACTTGATCTTAAAAATCATTGCCTAACACAGCTTGATGTGAAGGTTCAGACAGGGATGGATATTGAGTCGGCGAAAACAAAGTACCGTCATAAAAGCCGCTCTAATATCACCGCCGCCTAGTAGTCAACCGCGCCACCCACCGTCTACCCCAAGCCCGCGCAGCTTTAAACGCGACCTCGGTCGTTTGCAACTCAAGCATCCGTTCTAACGCATATTCAGGCGAGGCAAAGTTATCAAGGCTTTTGTCTCGATAACTTGGATACAAAATCAACGCACCCGCCACAAGCTCGGTCAGGCTAAGCTTGCGGGTTCTTCTTTCGCACACAAGTTTGTCTTCGGTTAACCCCCAACCAGCATAAAACGGTTGACCGTAGGTCACAACAGTGCGACCTCTTAATAGTGCTTCAAAGCCCGTCAGTGACGTCATGACGTGTACTTCGTCGACCTCGTTCAGTAGATGGTGAATCGACACGTCTGTTAAAACTTCGTCGCACAGGCCGGCTAGGGTATAGTCGAGTTCACCTTTGTGACGCAAACCTGCTACCACATCGGGGTGGGGCTTATAGACGATATAGGCTTTGGGGTTGGCCTCAAGCACAGCGCGTACCAAGTCTATGTTGGTACGTATTTCAGGCGCGCCGTACACAATCGAGGCGTCGGTTTCGACCTGGCCTGGTACCAAGATTACGCGCTTGCCATTCGCGGGGCGCATCCACTGCTTGCCGCCTAAATTGTATTTTGAGATACCCGACTCGATGATTTTTGCGTGCAATTTTTTTGCACGTTCGAGTAAGCGTTGGTCTGGCTTAAAGTTTTGTAAGGTGTTTTCTAAATCAGAGGGGCCTGTTGCGTCGTAATAAATACCTGTTTGATCTGCGACCCAAGAGGTAGGCCGGATCAGATCTGCCCCTAAGCCTACTGAACGCACAAAGCCATCCTCAAGACGCACGACCGTTAAGTCTGCTCGGGTAACCTCACGGCTACCCCACACCACAATCGCTGCCCCCTTGGGGATTTGGCTTTCGTGCTTCACAAATTGCATGCTGCTGCCAGCCAAAAACCTTTCAACGCTTGGCTTTTTGTTCCACGAAAAATTGATTGCGTAGAGTGTCGAGGCAAACCGTGCGCGCATGCTGCGTTGAAATCTTACCCACTCGATCAACTCTTCAACTTCACAGGCCTCTTGTGTTTCAGGGTGTCGGTAGCGGGCATACTCAACCAGTGCGGCGTGGGCAAGTTGCTCAAGCGTAATCGGTTTACGTCTCTCAGGCGCGGCTAGCGCATCGCGTGTCAGACCCCAGCCCGCATAAAACGGCATGCCAAAGCAGTGCACGGGTTTGCCCCACAGCAAGGCTTCAAAGCCGATTTGGGATGTGACCGTATACACGGCGGTCGCATTTTCTAGCAAGCGGGTAGGGTGCACATCATCACTGATAAAGTGCAGACGTGGATTGTTGGATAATTTTTCAATATCAAAATACCCTCGCTTTAAACCTGCTTTGACCGCCGGGTGAATTTTGATCAGTACCGTGCATTCTGGGTAATCGTGTTGGGCCGCTTCAAGCATTTTGCTAAAGCTTTGGCGATCAGCTTGGCCCCAAATGACCGAAGCGTCGCCGCGCGTTTGGTCGGCCACCAACACATAATCGTTGGGTAACACTCGACCATATTCGCGTAAATGGTTGTACTTTGATACTCGCGCTTCCCGCCATTGGGCAATCAAGGCCTGCGCGCGTTGTAACTTGGCCTCTGTCATGCGTTGCACGGCTAGGCGTTCAAAACGCGAGGGCATGGTTGCGTCGTAATAGATGCCAATGTCGTCAATGATCATCGCTTGCGAGGGCGTGTCTGGGCCCAAACCAATTGAGCGGATGAAACCGTCTTCAAGCGACAGGTAGGGCAAGTGCTTGGCATCGGCATACTGCATGGCTTGCTGCGCGGTCGATTTATGGCCCCAACCCGCGACTGCTGAAATCGGTTGCCAAAAGCGGCCGAATCTTGCTCGCACCACTTCATCGCCCAGCCACGCTTCGATGCCGGGGATCTCGGCGATGCCTTTTGACATGACGCCGATTGGTAGCAGGGATAGGTCAGTGGTCATTGCGCTGGCCGCTTATCTCAAAGTTCTGAAGTTCTGCCGCATGCTTGAGTTGATGTATTTTTTTATCAGCGGCCTCAAGAATGTTTGCGCGCTGCGCCTGATCTGCAGCCAAATCTAAGATCGCACCTACCCAACTTGATACCTGCATGGGCACAAGCACGCCTTGTTTGCCCGGCTCAATAAAGGGCTGCCATGGGCCGGTCACAGCGTATATCCCGGCAGCCCCCGCCCGATGAATATCAAAAAACTTTGTGTACGAGCGTGCCAGATTAAAGGGATGCTCAAGCAATGGGGCAAGGCCGATATGGCGCCCTGGGCGCTTAATAAAAGCTTGATAGGCGGGCCACTTCATTTGCGGGGTCACGGTGACACGCTTAAGGTGGCGATAAAGCTTCTGTGTTTTGGTGTTGCCGATGATTTCAAAGGTGATGTGCGTGTTGGCGGCTAGGACTAATTCAACCACCGGCAGTAACCAATCGATTTCGGCTTGGTGTGAGCCCGTGCCGTGATAAAAGACAACGCAACCCTCGCTTTCTGAGGCATTGCAGTTTCTGGCCCGAAACTCGTCAAATTGCTTAATTTCTACGTTTAGCGAATCTGCGTGATTTGGCAATTTATTGCAATAATTGGTAAGGCCCAATGGGGTCGGCAGCACCAAACAAGGCTCGTGTTGAGCGTACTTTTGTTGCAGCCAAGGGGTAGACACCCACAGCTCGGGCTGCATCTTCAGCAACCATTTGCGTTGCCAAGTGGCGCGTTTAAGTAACTTAAAACGATAGCGCCACGAAAGGCCCCGGGATGCTTTCCAATCAAACAGATCGTCATCCATAAAATAAATCAGACGCGCAAGCGAGTGCCTAGTCTGTTCAATCAAGGCACGCCACGCAGCGGTGACATAGCGTATAAAAATCACGCTCGCGCCGTGTAAATCGCTAGCCGCCGGCAATTGATCCCAACTACACCTCAGCACCGTTGCGTGTGCGCGTGTGACGAGCGGCAAAACAAAATAATCCGTTGAAGGGTTAGGGCCTTCTTCGACGATATAAATTCGACTGGATTGAACCGCGTCGTTGTCGTGCGCCCACATCTACTTGGGGTCAACTTTATAACGACGTTTTTCGCGAAACCCGTGCAGCATGTAATGCTCGGCAGCGGTCAAGCCCGCTTGTCTGACATCAGGATTGAGCTCAAGATAATTCATGGCGTTGAAGTCTTCGGGCAAGCTCATTTTGTAGGGCCGCTTTTCAAGATAACCATGCGTCGTGTAATGCTTGATGGGATCCATCCCTGAAGCGGCGACGTCTTTGTTTAAATGTAAATACGCTGCGGCATCAAAGTCGATGGGTAAGGGTGTCGTCGGTAGCGTTGGTTTTTTCGGTGTGCTTTTTTTGTTCGAAGATGTCCAGCTAAACAGTTTTTCGTACCAAGGTTTAGGCTTAGCTTTGGGTACGATTTTCAGTGCAACTTGTGGCCGTTCAAGCGGCAGGCCTGTAGCAATATCTATAGGCGCACGCAGCCTGATCTCACCCCCAAATACATCTGAATGCATAGGTGTGTAATAGTCGCAACCTTCAAAAAAATAATGCGTCACCTGAGACCAGCGCGAGGTGCCCGCACGCAAAATTCGTTCACCACCATGCAGCAAATTCGCTGACCAAATTAAGGCATCACCGGCTTTCGCTTCAAAGGTTTTTTTCTCTAAAACGTGGGCTTCGGTGAGTTTCTCCCATAGGGCTTCGTAAACGGTTTGATCAATTTTTGCTGTGGGTGCATAACCCAGTTGGCGGCAATCGTAAGTGGGTAACTTGTGACTACCAGGGTAGTAGTGCAAGGGCCCTGTATCAAAAAACACATCTTCTAGCGCCACCCAAACGCCACACATATAGCGTTCAGGCGCCGAATGAAAATGCATGGCGTCACTATGCGTGGCCTGCTGACTGCCGTATCTAAAGTTAAGCGTCTGAAAGGCAAAGGCTTGGCGACCATAAAGTTTGGTCAGCAGCTTTGTGATGCGTTCATCGCAAGCAAGGTCTTTAACAGTTTGGCTGGTGCGATAAGCATCCTGTATGCGTGCCTCGGCTTCGATCTCTTCTCGCGTTAAGGTTGTACTGATCGCCATCGCGTCATAAAGCGGCTGTAAGTCAGCGCGTATCTGTTTAGCTTGTTCTTGGATCTCAGAAAAAAAACCAGACAGTATGGCAAACCCATATTTGTTCAGATCAGTCGCAATCTTTTTTTCGTACGCAGTAAAGTAATCCGACGCAGCGACATCGGCAAAAAACGGCGACTCAATGATCGGCACACCAGGAAGTAGCGATTGGGTTTGCATCTGCGAAGTTGAAGCGTGATAGATGCGTCGTACGACGCGAAAGCACCGTTTACCGAAGTCATTGCAATAGGTTGCTTGAGTATGTCACCGAGTGCGCGGTGCGTCTATGGCTGTGAAAAGCTTAGAGGGATGGGGTAGTGAGGGGTGTTGCGTTTTTTGGGTGTGGTGCATTGAGTGCGCAGCAAGTCAAACGCCTAAGAATCGCAAACAAGATCAGCCAACCCATTTTTGCCCGCTACTTGAACACAAGTACATCTACTGTTCAAAAATGGGAATCGGGTGCCAAGCAACCCAGCGGTATGGCGCTAAAGCTGCTTTCGATTGTAAAAAAGCATGGTTTGCAGGTATTAGCCTAAAACAACGCCCCACGCGCAGACACTGGCCATAACTCTTCGACTTTGCCATTACGCACGGCCACCAGCCAATCATGTAGGTTTACAGTTGGATCACAATGACCAGGGATCAGTTTGACTTTGTCGCCGACTTTTAGGGGTGGGGTGCCGGGCTCTGAGACGATGGTGGTGTGCTCGTCTGAAATGCCTTTGACTGACCAACCGGGCAGGGTCATGCGTGGCAAACCTGAATCCATTGCAAAACATTTCAAGCCGCCATCAAGCACCGCGTGTGTGGGGCTGACGCTGATCACTGTGCAGAGCGCGTGCAGAACGGGCAACAACTCTGGGGCGTCCTCGTCTGGCGAGTTCTTGTGATAATCGTTATCCATCAACACATACGAGCCTGGCTGCACTTCGGTGTACAGGCCAGACTCGGCTTCGATCGGATAGGTGCCGGTGCCACCGCCTGTGATGGCGTTGACTTCATAGCCCGCAGCGTTTAGCGCGCTGACCATACCTTTGACTTTGTCGCAGGCTGAGCCAATTGCTTGCAAGCGCTCTTCGGGCTTGCGCATGTGCTGCGCGGTGCCGTAGTAGGCTTGTAATCCCGCAAAGACCAGTGAGGGCGAATAGGTAGCAATCGCTTCGGCCAGTTCAATTGCCGCGGCGTGGGTCGTGACACCGCAACGCGCGCCGCCTACGTCTTGCTCAATGTACACATCAATAGCTACCCGATGGCGTCTGGCCGCAGCGCCAATCTGATGCACTTGCACGATGTTATCCACACACAAACCCATACGCGCATGTGCGGCCAGGCGAGCCACGCGCTCAACCTTGCGTATACCGACCACTTGGTTCGTGATCAAAATATTTTTGACGCCCACTTCGATAAAGGCTTCAGCTTCGCTGGCCTTTTGCACGCAAATGCCAACGGCCCCCGCGTGAATCTGGCGCAACGCGATATCAGGACACTTGTGCGCCTTAGCATGTGAGCGCACCGCAATACCAGCGGTTTGAATAACAGCGTGCACTTCAGCGAGGTTACGCTCAAACGCATCAAGTTCGATCAATAGAGCAGGGGTGTCGATTGCATCAACCGACGCACCAATCACCGCCGGTGCATCGTGCCAATTGCCCAAACCAGACTCAGAAATCGAAGGGTGATGCGTCATAGTGGTCTCCTAAATTGTTTCGTGTTTGTGCACCGGTGTTTGTACAAACTTTCTACCTATTGCACATTGATTACTTATTACACATTGAATACTTATTACATATTTAGTGTCGACTGCATATTTGGTGCTGACTACAAATTGAGTGCTGGCTACAGATTTAATCTTTAATACACAATCACCGCTTGCGACTAGCCTCGTACCGCTGAGCATACTTCCAACCAATCTCAGCCAGTGGCTTCGCTTTACTACCAGTCTCAATCGCATCACTCGCTGCAGCCGTACCGTCTTGCGCGCGGCGCGCAATCCCTTGCAAAATCGCGGCGATTCTGAAGAGGTTGTAGGCGATGTAAAAATCCCAGTGCTCGATACCTTCAAACCCAGTGGCGGCGCCATATTGTTTGATGTAGTCGGCTTCGCTGGGGATGCCTAAGGCCTTCAAGTCTAAACCACCAATGCCGCGCCACAACGAGGCGGGGATGTGCCAACTCATGCAGTGATAAGCAAAATCCGCCATGGGGTGGCCGAGCGTGGCAAGCTCCCAGTCGAGCAAACCGATGGCGCGGGGTTCGGTTGGGTGTAGCACTAAATTATCTAAACGATAGTCGCCATGCACGATGGTGGTTTGATCACCCTCTGGGATATTGGCGGGCAACCACTCGATCAAGGCCTCAAGGGCGCTGATGTCTTCGCTGCGCGACTCTTGATATTGACGGCTCCAGCGCGCGATTTGGCGGCCAAAATAATTGCCGGCGCGGCCAAAGGTTTCAAGCCCGACTGCGTTGACGTCGACTTTATGCCGCGCTGCCATGACACGATTCATGTCGGTGTAAATGGAGCCACGCTCAGTAGGCGTAAAGCCCGGCAGCGACTGATCGACAATCACGCGTCCGTTTAAAAATTCCATCAAATAAAAAGGCGTGCCAACAATATTTAAATCTTCACTGTAGGCGTAAAGCTTTGGTACGGGTACGTCGCTGCCTTGCAGCGCTTTCATGACACGATATTCACGATCAACCGCGTGAGCCGAGGGCAACAACACACCCGGTGGTTTTTTGCGCAAGACAAATTGCTGCGCACCACTGGTTAATAAAAACGTTGGATTTGACTGACCACCGGTTAAAGGTTTAACGGTGAGAGCAGGGCGCTCTAGAAAGCCCTGGCCGTGCATCCAGTCAGCTAGCACTGCTGAATCAAAGGCTGCAGCCGCAGCGACATTAGACTTAGCGTCTAAAGCGCCCGCACTGTTCTTGTTTGGTGAACCAACCCCACTCATAGCGAACTCACTGAGTGGCCCCAGTCAACGGTCACCGAGGTACCCGTCATGGCACGCCCGGCGTCAGAAGCCAGCAACAGTACCGGACCATCCATATCCGACAATTCAGAAAACCGGCGCGCAGGCACGCGGGCCATCAGCTTTTGCCCTGGCTCGCTTAATAAAAAGTCGCGATTCAAATCAGTAATCACATAGCCCGGCAGCAAGGCATTGACACGAATGCCGTACCGCGCAAATTCAAGCGCAAGTGATTTTGTAAACTGGATAACACCTGCCTTAGAAGCCGAATAGCCCACTACCGCACCTGCCACGCGCGCGCCCAAAATCGAGGCGATATTAATAATGCTGCCAGGCTTTTTGACCTTGACCAAACGTCGCGCGGCTTCAGTATCCACCATCCAGCAACCTTTCAGATTGGTGTCTAACACGCTATCCCAATCTTCTTCGGTTTGCTCAAGCGCGGGCTTGGCAACGGTGGTGCCGGCATTGCTAATGATGATGTCTGCCACGCCTGCAACGGTTTCGATTTGATCAAAGCAGGCTTTGACGCTGGCTTGACTTGTGACATCTAACGACACGGCATCTGCTTTTGCACCAGTAGCGCGAAGCTCTGCAACAAGCGTCGCAAGCTTATCTGCACGACGTGCCGCTACGATCACATGCGCACCGGCTTTTGCCAGGGTGTGCGCAAGATGATGACCAATCCCACTCGAGGCACCGGTTACTAGTGCCACATGGCCTTTCAAACTAAACATGTCTAACACTTGACTCACGCTGTTTTCCCCAAGCCGTCGATAATCTTGCGTGCCATGCTCCAGCGATGCACTTCGCTTGGGCCGTCATAAATTCTAAAGCCACGCATATCCATAAAGATTCGCATCACAATGGTTTCGCCTGTGACGCCTTGTCCACCTAAGATTTGCACGCAACGATCAATCACACGCCACTCAGCCTCAGAGCAGGTGACCTTGGCGCGACTCGATTCAAAGTTACCGTTATGACCTTGATCTAACAACCATGCAGTATGCGCAATGTGTAAGCGCGCGGTTTGCAGATCCATATCGTTGTCGGCCAACATAAAGCCCACGCCCTCGTGCTTGCCTAAAATACGACCAAACGCTTCGCGGGTGCGTGCGTATTGCGTGGCAATATCGTGTGCACGACGTGCCTGGCCCAGCCAACGCATACAGTGCGTTAAGCGCGCGGGTGCTAAACGGATTTGCGCGTATTTAAAACCGCGGCCAATTTCACCCAATACATCAGTGGCGGGTACACGAACGTTTTCAAACTTCATGACACAGTGGCCGCCGGCAAAGCAGCTGTCCATCGCGTCCATTTGGCGAGTGATTGAAATCCCTTCGCGGTTCATGTCACTTAAAAACATCGTGGCCGAGCCGTCTTCCATCTTGGCCATGATGATGCAATAGGTCGCACCCTCGGCGCCCGTAATAAACCACTTGTTGCCGTTGATCACATAGTCGTCACCGTCTTTAACGGCCATGGTCATCATCATGCCAGGGTCGGCGCCTGCACCAGGTGCGGGCTCGGTCATGGCAAAACACGAGCGCGTTAAACCTTTTACTTGCGGGCGCAACCAACGTTCTTTTTGCGCTTCGGTCGCAACGATTTCCATCAAATGGATATTGCCTTCGTCGGGCGCGTGGATGTTCATGGCCGTGGGGCCAAGCGTCGAATAGCCGGCCTCTTCAAACACGATGGCTTTGTCGACGTGACTTAAACCCAAACCACCCAGCTCAACCGAGGCGTGTGGGGTTAATAGACCCGCCGCACGGGCAAGCGCCACAAGCTCGGCGCGCAACTCTGGCGTTGGGCCATGCGCTGTCGCGCGCGGGTCTTTTTCAAACGGAATGATTTTGTCGGTAATAAAACTGCGCGTGCGCTGCTGCAGGTCAAGCTGCGCCGGGGTCAGTGAAAAATCCATGAGGGGCTGTCCTAGAGGCTAAATCGATGAAACCAACCGCTATTATCGCAATTTCAGCGAATCTTGCTTTGATCTGGCGCAAGCCTCAGGGAGGCTTGGCAGCTGGGTCCTAGTTTTGCCCATTCTTTTTACTAAAAAGCAGGTTCAAGCTGACCCCAAGCGCCAACAAGCCAAAAATAATAAAGCCATATTGATAGCTTTTTGTTGCCATGATCACAAAGGCGAAGCCTGACGGGCAAACAATACCGCCTAGGTAGGTAAAAAACAGCGAGGCCCCGGTTGTTGAGGCGATCATGCCGGGTGGTGACACGCGGGCCACTTCAGCCATGTAGACGCCGTTCCAGCCAATTGCAGACGCCCCAAAGATGACCATTAACAAAATAATCATGCCGTAAGACCAAGTCGGCGTGAGGGTGCCAGTGAGCACCGCACAAGCCGCCATGGTCATCCCAAGGATGACCATCACTTTGCGAGGCGATAAAAAGCGGTCTGCGACCCAACCCCAGAACACGCGTGCGAACACGCTAGCGAGTTGAGTGATGGCAAGGGCAAAGCCCGCCGCCACAAAGGATATGTTGATTTCAAGAGTGAGATAGGTGACCAGATAGCTCGTCAAAATCATCTGCAAGCCGCAATACACAAACGACACGATGGCA
>CANKOW010000094.1 GCA_947484295.1 Alcaligenaceae bacterium
CGCTTTCATAGACTTTGACCTTATCGCCCATGGTTCGCACCAGACGATCGCGCTCGGGTGGTGCAAAACCGCGAAACTCGGCCAGAATATGCTCACCTTCCATCGCATTCAACATGGCAGACGTACCCAGAGTAATGGCTCGAAAACCATCAAGATAAGGCTTACCCTTTACGAAATAATCGTCAAATTTCGCGCCAACCCAGTGAGAGCCCGCGACATGCTCAACGAATTTAAAAGGGCCAGTGCCCATGACGTTGCGAGTCGGAAAACTCGGGTCGAGTTTGAGTTTCGCTGCACTATAAATACAGTTCCACGGTGAGGCAAACCCGCTTTCCACGATTGAAGAGTCAACCCGTTTCATTTTAAAAATAATGGTTCTAGGGTCTGGAGTCTCAACACTTGCGACGGTCTCAAAAAGGTCTCTGCGCGCAGAAACCACCCCAGCGGGCGGCGACATAATTCTGGCGTACGTGGCCTTCACATCTTCTGAAGTCAACAGCGTGCCATCGTGAAACTTGACGTTTGGCTTGAGAACAAAGGTGTAGGTCATCGCATCGGGCGAAGTCGACCAAGACTCTGCTAAATCACCAACCACCTTTGGATAATTGTGTGGTTCATACTTAAGCAACGTTGAATAATGCGGCGCCACGCGATGGATCACTGCAAATGTTTGCATCGCGTGGCAATCGTATGAGGGTGGTTCGGCCACGATTCCGAACGATAAGGTCCCGCCTCGTTGGATCTCTTGGGACAAGGCCCCTGCTGACCCGAGCAGCACCAATGCGGTTGCTACCCAACGACACACTATCACGCTTATCTGCATGTTTGTCTCTCTGTTTTAAACTGCGTTGTCTTTTTGACAATCTACACTTCTGGACCTTGAATTTACTACATCAAAGAGATTTCTGCGCAATACAACATTGCACTAGTCCCCAAAATAACCAACCATACGTCAGGGCGCATCAATCAGGCCATCGCTCTAAACGCCTTTAGTAAGCCAGCGAAGCCAAAGCCATGCCGTCAAAGGCATTCAACAAGCGCGTACGCCAGTGGGCAACCGGGTCATCGGCGGACAACAGTTCAAAATCACTGATCGCACGCGCCCACTGAAACTGACCAAAAATGGCGTAATCGGCATACAAGGGCGTTTCGCCACCAAAAAATGGTTGTACTTTGAGTACGTTTCTTAACGGCCCTAGGCTATCTCGAAAGCCTTGCAGCTTGGCGTCTCGGTCTACGACCACTTGTTCAAGCGTCATCCCGAAGCGTGGCTCGCGCGTTTCTCGAAAGTAAGCCTGGTTGGCGGCGTCAAGGTGCTTATAGATATCCATCAAGACAAAGCGGACGATTTGGCCAGCGTGCACGTCGCCCAAGTTTGAATATACCCGGCTCAAGGCTTGGCCCTGTGGCCCGCCAAACAAAGAGGGTCGGTCCGGAAACTGCGCCTCAAGATACTGGGCAATTTCCCATGATTCACATACCCATTTGCCGTCATGCACTAACACCGGCACCTTGCCTTGGCCACTGGGCTCGATCGCAGCCTTCTCGATAAAGCGCCAAGGCACCAACTCTACGTCAAGCCCTTTATGAGCAAGCGCCATACGAATCCGCCAGCAATAAGGGCTAAAAGGCCGATTGCTTTCAGCGCCAACGAGTTCAAATAACTTAAGTGCCATGATGTGCTCCAGGTTTTTCTATCGTTATTGGCGAGGGCTTTGATGCCGATCGCGTCTTGTCTGGCTGTCACCATAACCCGAAGCGGGCCAAGGATAAAGCCCGCTGGGCTTGCCGCACGAGGGCCGCACCCAAAGTCAGATTCAGCCCCGAGCCGAGGCGTTGGCTCATGCCCGCCTCGCAAACGTTGGAGATTCTGAGGCGTGTTTGCCAGCGAAACGGGCAAAAAAACAAAAAAACATATAGACCAATAAATTCTTAGTAAAAATAACTTAACCCACGCCGAACTGACATTTTGTTACAGTTTGACTTGGATCCCTCGATACAGTGTTTCTTCAGCTGTTTCTTATCCGACGCGCCACTGCAAGACCATACACTTGCGACGCACAACCCCTCAATCTGGAGTCTGCTTTGACCTCTACCAACACCGCTGCGCCCACCCAATTACGTTCATTTACGCCTGTGGCCGTTGTCACTGGCGGGGCAAGAGGCATCGGGTTGGCATGCGTAAAGTGGTTTCTTGCCCACGGCTATCAGGTTGCCATGCTCGACACCGAAGCCGCCACGCTCAAACAAACCGAACACTCGCTCAACGACGGTGCGCGGGTGTTGGCGTTGTTGTGCGATGTATCGATTCCGGCCCAGGTACAGGCCGCGATTGACCAGGTTGAAAAAAAGTTTGGTCGCATCGATGCGCTGGTCAACAACGCAGGCGTCGCAGTGTTCAAGCCGATTGGCGAAACCACCTTTGAAGAGTTTCGTTATGTGTTGGGCACCAACCTTGATGGCGCGTTTTTGTGCTCACAAGCTTGCATCGAAGTCATGAAGAAAAACCACAATGGCTCGATCGTGAACATCGCTTCAATTTCAGGCTTACGTGCCAGCACGCTACGCGTGGCTTACGGCACCAGCAAGGCCGCCATTATTCACCTGACTAAACAGCAAGCGGTAGAACTCGGCACGATCGGCATTCGCGCAAACGTGATTGCACCTGGCCCGGTCGACACTGAAATGTCAAAGCTTGTGCATAGCGTTGCGATTCGCTCTGACTACTACGACACCATCCCCATGAATCGCTACGGCACACCTGAAGAAATTGCGAACGCAGTGGGATTTTTATGCAGCCCAGAAGCCGCCTTCATCAACGGCCAATGTTTGGCGGTCGATGGTGGCTTTGATGCATCGGGCGTTGGGATCCCAACCTTGCGCAAGCATCAAGACGGTTCAGTTTAACGGGCGCAATATTCGAACAAACCACTCGAGCAAAACATTCTGAATGATTTTGACGACTTTGGCGCTTAAATAAGTTTATTTCTCTTTTTACAACCAGGACACACTCATGAATCAACCTTATATCGTCGGCTGGGGCCACACACCCTTTGGCAAACTCGACAACATAGATTTTGTGCAATTGATTCGTGATGCTGCCCTGCCAGCCATTGAAAGCGCGGGCCTGACACCTCGCGATATCGACGGCATTTTCGTCGGCCATTTCAATGCCGGTTTTGTGCAACAGGATTTCACCGCCTCGCTGATGGGCGTGGCAATCCCCGAGTTTCGGCATACACCGGCCGTGCGCATGGAAAACGCTTGCGCCACGGGCTCTGCTGCGATCTGGTCTGCACTCGATGCGCTGGCTGCCGGACGCTTCAAGCGCGTGCTGGTGCTGGGGATCGAAAAGATGAACACTTTGCCCAATAAAGAGATCGGCGAGATCTTGCTGAAAGCCTCTTTCGTGCAAGAAGAAGGGCACACCGAAGGTGGCTTTGCTGGCGTGTTTGGTCAAATTGCCAGCGGCTACTTCGAGCGCTTTGGTGATCAGTCTGACGCTCTTGCAGCCATCTCGGCAAAAAATCATTCGAATGGCGTGCACAATCCTTACGCGCACATGCGCCGCGATTTAGGGTTTGATTTCTGTCGCAACCCCTCTGACAAAAATCCTTTTGTGGCGGGCCCATTAAAGCGTTCAGACTGCTCACTCGTCTCAGACGGTGCAGCTGCCCTGGTGCTTTCAAGCGAGCCTCTGCCAGGTGCCAAGGTACCCGCGGTGCGCTGGCGCTCGCGCACACATGTCAACGAATTTTTACCGCTGTCGCGCCGCGATCCAACGCGTTTTGAAGGCGCTGCTCTGGCCTGGCAAAAAGGCTTGGCGAATGCGCAGCGTACGCTTGACGACCTGCAATTTGTCGAAACACATGATTGCTTCACCATTGCTGAAATGCTTGAGTACGAAGCCATGGGTTTAGCACCGCACGGCCAGGGCGCACGCGTCATTCTGGATGGCATCACTTGCAAAGATGGCAAGCTCCCCGTGAACCCCTCGGGCGGCTTAAAGTCACGTGGGCATCCCATTGGTGCCACCGGCGTGTCGCAACACGTGATGGCTGCGATGCAGCTTTCGGGGCAGGCTGGTGACATGCAAATCAAGGGCGCGCATGCGGGCGCGGTGTTTAACATGGGTGGTGCAGCTGTTGCCAACTACCTGAGCGTGTTGGAAGCAACGTGAACGCAGCGCAAGCCATTAACTTAGGGCGGTTGCTTACGCACACCGCCATGCTCTACCCCGAGCACACCGCGCTCATTCAAGGCGAACAAAGCTGGACGTGGTCTGCCATTAACGCGCGCGTTGACGCCATGGTGGCGGCCTTGCGCGCACTGGGCCTCAAAAAGGGCGACCGCATCCTGCTGCAGTCACGCAACAATCTGCAGACCTTTGAAAATAGCTGGACGGCTTTCAAGCTGGGGTGTGTCTGGGTACCGACTAATTTTCGCCTGACGCCACCCGAGGTCGCGTATCTAGGGGCGTCAAGTGGCGCCGTGGCAATGATTGTTGAAGACATCTTTGCCGGGCACACCGACGCCGTCAAGGCCGAATCTAAAACGCTTAAGCACATCATCGTGATTGGCCAGCCACGTGCAGGCGAGTTGTCGTATGAGGCCATGATCGCGCAACACTTAGGCGTGGTCAGCGAAGAAGAAACCGTTCACTACGACGACCCACTCTGGTTTTTTTATACCTCAGGCACGACCGGCAAGCCCAAGGCGGGCATCCTCACCCACGGGCAGATGGCCTTTGTGGTCACCAATCACCTTGCCGAGATCATCCCGGGCACCACAGAGCGCGACTGCTCAATTGTCGTTGCACCGCTGTCGCACGGCGCAGGTATCCACGCGCTGCTCAACGTAGCGCGAGGCGCTGCAGCCATTCTCATGTCAAGTGAGAAGTTTGATCCAGAATTATTTTGGCAATTGGTTGAGCGCCATCGCGTCACCAATCTGTTTACCGTGCCGACGATCGTCAAAATGTTGGTCGAGCACCCTGCCGTTGATCAGTACGATCACAGTTCGTTGCGCTACATGCTTTATGCTGGCGCTCCGATGTATCGCGCCGATCAAAAGCGAGCCCTCGAGAAACTGGGTAAGGTCCTTGTCCAATATTTTGGTTTAGGCGAAGTGACGGGCAACATTACCGTGTTGCCGCCTGACATGCACAGCGCTGATGATCTAGATCCAAATGCAAATATTGGGTCCTGCGGTCGTCCGCGCGTTGGCATGGAAGTCGCTATTCTGAACAACAAACACGAGCGCGTGGCCACCGGCGAAATTGGTGAAATCTGCTGCCGCGGCCCAGGCGTCTTTGCCGGCTATCACGGCAACCCCGAGGCTACCGAAAAAGCACTACGCGGTGGCTGGTTTCATACGGGCGACTTAGGCAAGCTAGATGCCCGTGGTTTGCTATACATTACGGGCCGTGAGTCGGATATGTATATCTCGGGCGGCTCAAACGTCTACCCGCGCGAAGTTGAAGAAGTCTTACTCACGCACCCTGCCGTGGCTGAAGTTGCCATTGTTGGTATGCCTGACGCCAAGTGGGGTGAAATCGGCGTCGCCGTGATTGTGAAACGGCCTGAGCACCAAGCTGTGGATGCTGCCGAACTTCTTGGGTATCTTGAAGGCCGCTGCGCCAAATACCGTTGGCCGCGCCGTATCTTCTTTTGGGATGTCATGCCCAAATCGGGTTATGGCAAGATCGTTAAAAAGGATATCAAAGTGCTGCTCGTTGAGCGCGGCGAAGTTCAGAGCGTCGCTCAGTAACATAGCGACTGAACGACACGGGTCATGGCGTAAGGTAACCACCTCGATCAACGCGAAGCCTAAAAACATATTCAGATCGCAGCTCAAGACAACGACCATGACAACAACTGACTTGAAGCCCTTGCACATCGCCTTTTTAACGCCAATGGCGCAAGTCACGCTCGAGGCGGTACGAAATCTGCTGCCCGCGGGATGCACCATCGCCTTTGCGCAAACCTCAACCAAAGCAGAGCAAGTTAAGCTCTTAGCTGACGCTGATGTTGTCATGATCGTCGGCACCTTCATCGAAGGCGATGTGATCCGCCAGGCACCGCGTCTAAAAATGATTCAGAAATGGGGCATCGGAGTCGACAAGATTGACTTGGTTGCCGCTAAAGAATGCAACGTACTCGTTTCAATCACCTCAGGCGCGACCTCAATCCCTGTCTCTGAGCACACTTTGTTGCTGATGCTTGCAGTGGCGCGACGGCTACCCTTGGCGCATCGCAGCTTAGGCCAAGGTCAGTGGATGGCCGCTGACCTGCGCACCGTGTGCAGCAAACTAGACGGCAAAACCGTTGGGCTGTTTGGTTTTGGTGGCATTGCCCAACAAGTTGCCAAGCGTTTGAAAGGCTTCGATGTTGACGTGCTGTACCACACCAGAACTCGCGCCGCGCCTGAAATCGAAAATAAGCTGCAAGCACGTTACGTGGACTTTGATACGCTTGTAGCCAATAGCGATATCTTGAGCTTGCACGCCCCGCTCTCGCCTGAAACCCGCCATCGTTTTAATGCTGACATCTTTGCCAACATGAAACGTGGTGCGATTCTGATTAACACCGCGCGTGGTGAGTTGATTGATGAACCCGCTTTAATTCAGGCCCTGCAGCAAGGACAGCTTTCGGGTGCCGGCTTAGACACCTTTGAGGCAGAGCCCCCCAGCGCAGACAACCCCTTATTTCACATGGATCAAGTTGTGGTCACCCCGCACTCAGCGGGCGGAGTCTATGACAACCTACCCAATCTTGTCGGCCACATGTTTCGAAACATCGAGCTCTTTCGGCGCGGGCTGCCGATACCCGAAGCTGATCTGATAGTACCTTCGCAAGCCTAGAAAATGGTCGTTCTCTGGCATACCTTCACTTGCCCGCGCATGAACTAAGAGCGCAGACTAGTGTCACGGCATGACGTTTGAGCCGCGCACTGATAATATCGAGAAAATCGCTTAGGAGACAAATATGAGCCAAAAATTTTCAACCCGGTTCGAGCCCTTAAAAGGCAAGGTCAGCCCCGAAGAATGGGAGACCCGTGTCACGCTCGCAGCTTGCTATCGCTTGATGGATAAGTACGGCATGACTGACATGATCTATAACCACATCACGGCGCGCATCCCTGGCACTGAAGATCTGCTGATTAACCTCTATGGCTTGCTGTATAAAGAAATTACCGCCTCAAGTTTGGTACGCATCACCGTTGAAGGTGAGATCGTGCGCAAGCCTGATACCGACTATGGCATCAACGTGTCGGGCTATGTGATTCACGGATGTATTCATACCGCGCGGCCCGATGTCGCCGCCGTGATCCACACCCATTCCCGCGCCGGCATGGCGGTGTCTTCGATGAGTTGTGGCCTGTTGCCGATGACACAAACCGCAAGCCGGTTTAATAATCATCTGGCTTATCACGACTTTGAAGGCCCGGCAGTCGATTTAGCCGAACGCGAATTACTGGTGCGCGACTTGGGCGATCACAATGCAATGATTCTGCGTAATCATGGCTTACTGACCAGCGGCGCATCTGTGCAGCAAGCGTTTAACCTGATGTATCAACTTGAGATGTCTTGTCGGGCGCAGGTCGACGCCATGGCTGCAGGCACTGCACTGAGCCTGCCTCGCAACGAGGTTCTTGAAAAATCAGCGCATCTTTATCAACCGAATGTGCGTCGTCCGTATGGCGAGCTTGAATGGCATGCCATGTTGCGGTTGCTTGAAGCCGAGCCAGGCGGCTTTCCGCACTACGCGTCATAGAGAGGCACCCCTCTTATGACCACAACGCTTCATACTAATTCAGCTGCGCCCTTCGGCTTGTCTGGCATTTGCGATTGCCACACGCATGTGTTTCCGCCACAAGCGCAATTTCCGTTCTCACCCACTCGTCACTACACGCCCGATGAGGCTTCAATCGAAGATTTACATGCCTTGCATCGCTCAATTGGTGTCGAACGTGTGGTGATTGTTCACCCAAGCCCATACGCGGCGGATAACAGCTGCTTAATTTGGGCCTTGCGCACCATCGGTGCAAGCGCGCGCGGCGTGGCGGTGATTGATGATCAAACCTCAAACGCAGCGCTGACAGAGATGCATCAGGCAGGCGTGCGCGGGACGCGCTTAAATCTTGAGACTGTGGGTCAAAATGATCCAAGCATTGGCCAACAACAATTGCTTCGTACAGCAAAACAAGTGGCACCTTTTGGTTGGCACATTCAGATGTACACCAATTTGGGCGTGATTGACGGCATGCACGACACCATCAAGCAAGCTGCCACCACCGTGGTGATTGATCACTTTGGTCGCCTCAATGCTTCGGCAGGCCTGCAGCAACCGGGCTTTGACGCCTTGCTATCACTGGTGCGTTCGGGCAAAGTCTATGTGAAAATTTCGGCGGCCTATCGTGTATCAGAAGCCACCGATTACGCTGATTTAGATCCGTTTGCGCAAGCGATGATCGAGGCAAACCCTGAGCGCATCGTTTGGGGTACAGATTGGCCTCACCCGTTTCCATCTAAAGGCCAAGTTCGCAGACCCGAGGTCATCGAGCACTTTCATCACGAAGACAATCAAGCGGCTATTCAACGTGTTGTACGTTGGGCAGGCAGTACAGAGCGTACAAAAAAAATTCTTGTTGATAACCCCGCTCGGCTTTATGATTTTTGATGTGTTTTAGACAACTCAACACGCTTATAAGATTCCTAAAAACATCGCCGATCTCTGAAAGTAGGCGAAATGATATTGCCGAACAGATGTAAAGACCTTTTTCTAAAAACTAGCAAGATCCGCCCAGAGACACTCACAATGAAAACCTTTCGATCTTATTGCAATTACCTCAGCGCGCTCTTGTCAGCGCTCGTTTTGTCGGCGCCCCTCGCAACACACGCACAAGACGCCGCAAGCTATCCAAATCGCCCCATCAAAATCATCGTGCCCGTCGCGCCAGGCGGTACGGTTGATATGGTTGCCCGCTCGATTGCTGAAGCCTTAACAAAATCGTTAGGACAACAAGTCATTGTTGAAAACAAACCCGGCGCCAGCAGCTTAGTCGGTACGAACTTTGTTGCAAAATCATCCCCAGATGGCTATACCCTTATGGCGCACTCGACGACCTTTGTCACAGCGCCTGTCTTATTAAAAAATGCAGGCTATGACCCCTTCAAAGACTTTATCCCGATTACGGTAACCTGCCAGATCCCAATGGTCTTGGTGGTCAACCCCGACAAAATCGCTGCGCGTAACCTCAAAGACTTTATTGCTTTGGCTAAAGCGCAACCAAAATTTTATGCCTACGCCTCGTCAGGCAATGGCTCGACTGGCCATATCGCAGCCGAGCTATTTAGCAGTGCGGCCGGCGTGTCCTATCTGCACGTGCCCTATAAAGGCAATGCCCAATCAATGGTCGATCTGTTAGGCGGACAAATCCCGTTTATGTTTGACCAGGTCAGTACCTCAGCGCAATATATCTTGAGCGGGAAAATCGCCGCGATTGGTGTCACCAGCAAAACGCGCTCTGCGATTTTGCCAAATGTACCCACGCTTGATGAATTGGGCCTCACGGGTTTTGAAGACACAACCTTCAACGGGCTGTTTGCGCCCGCTGGCACCCCCGCCCCAATCATCAACCGCCTACATACCGAGCTCACCAAAATCTTGCAGTCACCCGAGCTGGTCAAACAATTTATGGCGAAGGGTGTTGAACTGGGGGCCAGCCCAAGCCCCGAACAATTTAAACAGTATCTGGCTCAGCAAACGACGCGCTATCAAGAGTTAGCTCGAAGCGCCAAGATTGCTGCTGACTAACCTAGCCGCACGCATGGACAGTCACGAAATCTTAATTTGGTACATCGAGCCTGAGTCGATTCAAGATACAGCGCAATTAGGTCGCTTCTTTGGATGGCTTTCACCCGAAGAGCGCGCCCAACATGGGCGCTTTCGCTTCGATCAGCACAAACACACCTATCTGGTGAGTCATGCACTCGTCCGCTCGGCGCTCAGCCTCATGACGCAAGTGGATCCGGCAAAGTTTTCTTTTAAAACTAACGCATATGGTAAGCCTTTTATTGCAACGCCCACTCAGCACGAGGCGCTACATTTCAATTTGTCACATACTGACGGTTTGGCCGCTGTTGCGATTTCAAGACATGGCGAACTAGGGGTTGATGTCGAGAATAAGGATCGACAAATATTGACGCAGTCTATGGTCGAACAATTTTTTGCACCCGAAGAATGCCTCGCTGTCGAGCAGGCAAGCGAACACGAACGTAGTACAAAGATGCTTGAGTTTTGGACCCTGAAAGAGTCTTACATTAAAGCCGTTGGAATGGGCCTTTCAATCGGGCTTGCGTCGTTTGCGTTTAAACTCGCCACCGCCACGCAGTCAGCCTATTTGCTCAGACTTGATGCCCAACCCGAAGCGCTAGAAGCTTGGCGTTTTTGGCAAGGGCAACCTACCGACAATCACTTAATGGCGTTGGCATTCAAACGCGACCACACCAACCCATTCTTGGTGAAAGCCCAGCGAGCGAACTGGCTCGCCCGGGCTTAATACCCTACCGGTCATGGGCCCTAAACTGCCTGATTAGGCTGCCTGAGCTGCTTCGACAGGCGCCGCCGCAGTTTCTGGAGAAACTTTTTTACGTGACAGCTTGGATTTACCAGCTTCGTAGTAACCATTGAACTGCTCTTTCACCTGCTTGGGTTCCATGTCGAGAATTGTGCCGCCCTTTTCAAAGTGCTCGGCAAACACATGGCCAATGGCGTAAGTCGACGCGCCTGAAAGCAGCATCATTGTTGAGCTACCCAACACAGAACCTATCAAGGGGATCGCCTTGAACCAGCTCGCCACAGTCATCGAACCAAAGGCAGGCACGGCGCCACCAACAAGGGCGCTAATGATACGCTTGCTTGCACTCTCAGTGTATTCAACACCATAGAGTGCGCTTAATTGCTTGATCAGGGCTAACTGAATGGCAGTGACGCCCACAAAGTCAACCAAGGGGATCGGCACAATGCCCACGCCACCCGATAACAACATACTGTAATTGATCGCAGATTCGACCTTCGCGCGTTGGAGTTCATTCATTGGCTTAGGCGTTACTTCGATCGCGTTAACTTCAATGTCGGTGGGCTGATTAATGGACATAAATGATCCCCTTTTAAATAGTTGTGTTGCTCGCTGGCAGCTAATCTTTCAAACTCAATTAGCAAAAATTGCGTTTTTATACCGCAAATTTCTCTAATTGGAGTATTTCAAGACGTTAACATCATGAGCCAGTGTGATGTTGCTATTCACAAAAATTTAATTAATGGGATAAGTTTAGTTTAGCCGTCCCAGCAATTGCTGTACGTATCGTTACCGCTGATCGTGCGAATGAATCTGTAAGGCTTCTAAAAAGCGCGACACCATGTTGTAAGCGCCTACGGTTGCCGTCAACTCAACCAACAAACGGTCGGTTAATACAGCCTTAGCCGCGGCAAAGACCTCAGGTGATACGTGGATCTCTTTGGTCATGGCGTCGGTGTACGCCAACACAGCGCGTTGGGTGGCTTCGTAATTTTTTGATTGTTGCCAATGCTCTAACTCATCGAGTTGCACCTGCGAAACACCTTCACGCAAGGCGATCGGCGCATGTTGCTCGGCTTCGTACGGCGCGCCATTCAAAATAGCAATGCGCATAATGACCAACTCGCGCAAGCCACCCGGCAAGCTGCTTTGTTGACGAATCGCAGTCAGGTAATTGAGCCAACCGCTGGCAACCGGTGGGCTATGCAACAGCATTTGATACAAATGCAACACGCCACCGCGTTCAGCGACAATACGGTCAACAAGCGGCTTTGCTTCAGGGTTGGTTAAGTCTGCGTAAGGAATACGTGCCATGGTAGCGGTCTCTTAGTGGATAAATTATTTTTGGAAGTCAGTCAGTGTAATTCTTAATCACAGCCGCATCATCTAAACGACCTAAGCCATGACTGCTCGAGGTTGTAAATTGCAAAAAAGCCGCATGCGCCATCGATGCCGCAAAGGTTTGTTCGCGTGCGGCGTCAAGCACCAAGCCTAAATCTTTCACAAAGATATCCACGGCCGAGGTGACATCATCAAAAGATTCGGTAATCATGCGAGTGCCACGGTCACCCAGCATCCAACTTGACGCTGCGCCGCTTTTTAAGATTTCGAGCGTGGTCTCAAGCGGCAAGCCCGCGCGCTTTGCCATCGCCAGTGCCTCGCCAGCCGCCGCGATATGCACACCACATAAAAGTTGGTTGACGACTTTCATCTGGCTGCCCATACCTTGCTCAGTACCCAAGACAAAAATCTTACTGCCAAAGGTTTCGAGAATCGGTTTAACTCTAGCACAGACCGTTGGTTCGCCCGCCACCATGATCGTTAGGGTGCCGTTTGCAGCACCGATTTTGCCACCCGTCACGGGCGCATCGACGAGATGAATGTTTAACTTGGCCAGCCGTTGCGCCAAGTCTCGCACGTACTTGGGCGCCATCGTACTGCAAGTAATCAGTACTGAGTTCGGCTTTAACTTGCTCGCCAGGCCATCTGCACCAAACAGCATCTCTTCAGTTTGCTTGTCATTGACGACAAAACTAATCACCACATCGCAATGGTCTGCAATCGAATGCGCCGCGGTCGCCGCACGCCC
>CANKOW010000095.1 GCA_947484295.1 Alcaligenaceae bacterium
GAGATGGCGGGCGCAGGCACTGGCCACTGCACGTTCGCCCTCTAATTTACTTTGACCGTATACCGATTGCGGGTCGGTGGGATCCGTCTCGACATACGGCTCAGGCTTAGCGCCCTTAAAAACATAGTCGGTTGAATAATGTACGACGCAGGCACCGGCGTCTTGTGCCGCTGCGGCGATCAGGCCTGGTGCGGTCGCATTAATGCGCTGAGCCAGTTCAACTTCAGTTTGGGCGCGATCGACAGCCGTATACGCAGTTGCATTCACCACGATCGAGGGCTTGTATTGCAGCGTCAACAACTGAAGTGCGGCTGCGACTCCCTCAGGCGGCTGGCTGAAATCTATCTGCTCACGTGTACAGGCCGTCACGTTACCCAAGCGCCTAAGCGAGGTCTGCAACGCATGACCGACCTGACCATTGGCCCCAAACAACAAAACTGAGTGCTTCAAATTTTCTCCGTTGGTCAGGGGCAAGGCGCGTTCGCACAAGCCTCGCTTCGTCAAACCACAATCGTAACCGACCCTACGATCAACAAAAACCATAGCGACAAGCGCTTAATCAAGGTCGCACGATGATGCGCTCGACTAAACAGGTAACCTCCAAGAACAGCCGACAAAAAATACACCGGCATAAAGGATACCGAATACAGAATTTGCTTAGTATTGATCAGGTCTTTGTATAAAAAGGCCGCCATCGTGCTGAGCTGAATAAAGGCAAAAAACATCATAAAAAACGATCTCAACACGACAGGGGTGATCGTCTTATCTGATAAAAAATACAATACGAGTGGTGGGCCACCTACACCCGCCATCGCGGTCAATGTACCGCTGGTCAAGCCGACAAACCAATCTTGCAATCTACCGCGCACACCGTTGTATTGCCAGCCAATCAGCATAATGGCCGCCAAACCCGCCACAATCACGCCAATAAAGCGTCGAGTGACGATGGGATCTAACCACTCAATTAACAACACCCCAAGCGGCACACCGACTAACGCGGGTATCGACACAGACCACACCATTTTCCAGTTTGTGGTGTGCCATGTTTGGGGCAGGGTCTGCAGCGAAATCACAAAGTTAAGCAAGAGCACCACAACGACCATATCGGCTGGGGGCATGAACAGACTAAACAACGGCGCTAAAACCAAGCCGCCACCAAAGCCTGTAAACGAACGCACCGTGCCCGCAATTAATACCGCCACACTCAGCCAGATAAATACGTCGATTGCCGGAAACAACTGATGCCAAAGTGCAACGGTCATCAATCAACCTTGATAGGGGTGCGGGCGACCACCGCCGCCCACTTCAATAATTCGGCGTCGATATAGGCAGCTAACTCTTGAGGTGTGCTGGTGTCAGGGATGGCACCTTCGCCCTCAAAGCGCTTGGCCAGTGCAGGCGCCTGCAAGGCCTGAATCACCGCTGCATTGAGTTTCGCAATCACTGTGGGTGGCGTACCTTTGGGGGCCAGTAGCGCGTCCCAGGTATTGATGTCGTAGCCAGGCAGGTTGCCAGCCTCTTCAACTGAAGGAATATCCGGCAATTGCGGCGAACGCGATTTAGTGGTGACCGCCAAGGCTCGCAGCTTACCGGCTTGTACTTGCGGCATTGCAGCCGGCATGCTGGCAAAGGTGTATTGCGTATCGCCACTCATCACCGAGGTATTGGCAATCGCACCACCCCGGTACGGAATATGCGCCACATCGATTTTGGCCGCATCGGCAAAAATCGCTCCGGCCAGATGAACTGGCGAGCCGTTACCGCTTGAAGCGTAGTTCAGTTGGCCCGGATTTTTTTTCGCATAGGCCACCAACTCTGGTACCGACTTGATGGGTAACTTTGGATTCACCACCAACAGCATCGGGATAGCCGCCACCATCGAGATTGGCTCGAAACTTTTGACCGGATCGTAGCCTAACGCGGTTTTGTACAAGGCGGGGTTGATGCCATGGCTGGCTAGCGTTGCCATAAACAACACGTAACCATCGGGCTTGGCCTGCGCCACGTAGGCCGCCGCGATGTTTCCAGCAGCGCCAGCTTTATTTTCAATAATCACCGACTGACCAAGAATTTTTGATAATTGCTCGGCTACCGAGCGCGCCACGATATCTGTGGTGCCCCCCGCAGCATACCCAATCACGATACGAATTGGCTGCGTTGGATAGGTCTGTGCTTGCGCTTGACAATTTGCTTGTAGCGCTACAAAAAAAATAGGCGCGAGCGCAAACTTTAGACGCGCCAACATGCGCGCCGACACCACTGTCATCATGACTTACTTTCCTTTAAAGACTGGTGAACGTTTTTCAGCAAACGCACGTTTGCCCTCTTGATAGTCTTCGCTTGCAAAGCAAGTCAAGACCATTTTTTGAATGCCTTCAGCATCAATATGGGGTGCCACACGTTGAAATTCACGCACAGCTTTTTTAGCAGCACGTAACGTGATTGGGGCATTCGCAGTGACTTTTGCCAAGTACGCATCGACGGTTTTGTCTAGTTGATCAGCTGGCACAACGTATTGCACCAAGCCTTTGATCAAAGCCTCTGGCGCGGTAAAGCGTGATGCCGACAACATAATATCCAAGGCCTGTGGTGCACCGACGGTTGACACTAGATTGCGGATTGCAGTCAAGCGATAGCCCAAGCCTAACCGGCCGGCAGGAATCGCAAACGAGCTCGCGTCAGACGCGATACGAATATCGCAACACAATGAAATATTCAAACCACCACCAATACAATAGCCATCGATACGCGCAACCACGGGTTTAAAGGTGTTGTACAACGCGCCCTGAGCTTCTTCGCCCACGCGCTCATATTCGGCCACGGCATCAGCACCCGTACGCAATTTTTCAAACTGAGAAATATTGGCGCCGCTGACAAACGCTTTATTACCCGCACCGGTTAACACAATCGCGCGGATTTCATCGTCAGCTTCAAATAATTTAATCGCTTTAGGCACTGCCACCCACATGTCATACGACATCGCGTTGTGACGGCCGGGGTCGTTAAACGTAATCCAACCCGCTGCGCCTCGTTTTTCAACGATCAAGCTGTCGGTAATTTCGCCTTGCAATAATCTTGTGATGCTCATTTTAAAGGTCTCCTAGTAATTTGCGATAACGTGCCATCGCGTTATCTAAATGGGTTCTCATGGCGTGACGTGCGGCGGCTGAATCCTGACGGGCGATTGCCTCGACAATGAGCACATGCTCGTTACCGATTTCATCGATTCGCGGTGTGCCGGTATTTCTAAAACGAAACGTACGTACAGCATTATGAATCACGTGACTTAAGTGTCCCATGATTCGAACAAAGTAGGGATTGTTGGCCGCATGCGCAACCGCCAAATGAAAATCGACCGCAGTATGTGCGGCCACCTGCCAATCGGCCGAGGCAAGCTCGACACGCTTTAAGGTTTGTTGCAAGGTTTCTAGCTGTGCCTTCGTGCGATGGGTAGCGGCTAGCGCTGCAGCACCCGATTCAATTTCGACACGTAGTTGATGCACATGAATCAATTGCGCTAGATCCATCAGATCATCGTGCGACACTTCAAAGGGTCGCATGGCTAAATCAGCACAGACAAACGTACCCACACCATGACGGGTTTCAACCAGCCCAGTCAACTTCAGTCGCGCAATTGCCTCACGCACAACATTGCGGCTCACCCCAAACTGAGCACCAAGCTCTTGCTCGGTGGGCAAGCGCTGACCGGGTGCTAGGCTTTCATTCAATATGCGGGTTCGCAATTGCTGCGCGATTTCATCTGGCAAATTTTCAGGGCGCCCCAAATTATCAAAGGCCGTCATCGCTTTAGGCGGGCCGCTTGAAATTAACGGTTTAGTGGCTGCAGCGCCACGCCCAACAAACGCTTGTCTGCGCGCGGTGTACACCGTAGCAGTCACAGAGGGTTTACTCATCATGACTCTCCATTAAAGGATTCATACTTACACTGCGCCGTCTTGAAGCAGCGCATCCACCCCTGCCGCACTCACGCCAAACTCTGCGTATACCTCTTTGTTGTGCTCACCGCGATCAGGGGCCGCCGTAAATACCTCGCGCTTCGAGCGGCTCATAATCACGGGGTGATTCACCACGCTGATTTCGCCTAAGCTGGGATGCTGTATGGTTTTCGCCATCCCCAGATGCACAACCTGCGGGTCTTCCATGGTTTCTTTGACGTTCTTGATAGATCCACAGGGCACGCCTGCTTTGTTCAGCAGCTCAATCCAATCTGCAGTGGGCTCTTGTTTGGTGCGTGCGGCGATCGCTGCATTCAACGCGGGTCGGTTTTGACCGCGCGTCTTAAGCAACTTGAACCGCGGATCTTCAGCGAGTTCTGGCAACCCAATGGCCGTCACTAGCTTAATAAACATCTCAGTGCCCATCGCCGCCAAGTTGATATAACCATCTGCCGTCGGATAGACACCCGTGGCCGCTGTCGTTGGATGATCGTTACCCGTTTGCCCTGGGATTTCTTTGTTCATCAGCCAGCGCATGATCTGAAAATCCATCATCCACACTTGCGACTGCAGTAGCGATGACTGCACCCACTGGCCTTCGCCCGACTCTTCGCGTTCAAGCAACGCCACCAACGTGCCAATCGCACAGAACAAGCCAGAGCTTAAGTCTGCAACGGGGATACCTGCGCGCATCGGGCCACGCCCTGGCTCACCGGTCACAGACATGATCCCGCCCAAGCCCTGTGCGATTTGATCTAAGCCGGGGCGATCAACATAAGGGCCATCTTGCCCAAAGCCCGATACGCTAGCCAAGATGATGCGCTTGTTGACCTTGCGCAGTGATTCATAATCGATGCCGAGCTTGAACTTCACATTCGGGCGATAGTTTTCAATTACCACATCGGCCTGTTCAACCATTTTCAAGAACAGCGCTTTACCTTTGGGGTGTTTTAAGTTCAGCGTAACGCTGCGTTTGTTGCGATGGGTGTTTTGATAATCAGCAAATTGTGACGAACCACCGGGGCGATCGTCAGGCTGGTCACCTGGCTCTTCAATTTTGATAACGTTAGCGCCCCAGTCTGCAAACTGTCTGACTGCGGCTGGCCCAGAACGGACGCGCGTCAAATCCAGCACTGTGAACCGGCTGAGGGGTAACTTAGGCATGCGAAGTCTCCGAACTAAGTTTGACTCAGAGACTGGTGCGCAGAGCTCTCCAGAATCCAAGTATTTTTATTTTCGATGTTGGACATCTTACAAGAAAATGAAAACTCCTGGTTTGGAGCGTTTAGGTCCCAAAAGGCCCAGTTTTGGCCTTTTGGGACCCTGTTTAGCTCTAGCGCCTGACTTCGAGGTCTGGGCACCTCTTTACCGCTCGTGTCTGGCGCTGCGTTTTTCGGCTATTCGGCTTTTGCGGCTGGCGTTGAGTTTCTGAACATCGTTTCAACGCTCAAGCGCGCCGCCGAATTTTTTAAGCTATTCGGCTTTTGCACCCGACTCAGCGATCACTTTTCTCCACTTGATGCGTTCTACATTGATCTCGGCTGCCATCTCTTCTGGCGTACTTGTTTTCGGGATCATGCCGCCAGTGACCATGCGTTCATTCATAGCTGGTTCGTTAATCACCACGCGCACCGCGGCATTCAACCGATCAATCACCGCGCGAGGGGTGCCTGCTGGCACTGATAGATAATTCACGGCAACGGCGTCATACCCTTTCAATTGCTCGGCAATCGCCGGCACGTTTGGCAATAAAGGTGAACGCTCTGGGCTTGCCACGCCCAAAGCGCGCAAGTTGCCAGACCTGATCTGCGCGATGTACACCGACAAACTATCGATCGCCATCTGCACGTTGCCAGCCAGCAGGTCTTGAATCACTTGACCCGAACCCTTATAGGGTACGTGTGTGATCTCAACCCCTGAAATTGACTTGAACAACTCACCTGCCAAATGGGAGCTGGCGCCAATGCCCGCGCTGCCAAAGTTAGTTTTGCCGGGATTCTTGCGCGCATACTCAATCAGTTCTTGCACGGTATTAACGGGTAGCTTGGGCGCCACGACCAACACGTTCGGAAACCAGGCTAGGCGCGACACCGGGATCAGATCTTTGTCTGGATCATAGGGTAACTTGGCCATCAAATAAGGATTAATAATTTGCGGACCAGGCGTGGTGTAAAGCACGGTATAGCCATCGGGCGCTGCGCTGGCCACAAGGGAAGCACCGATCGTTGCGCCGCCGCCAGGCTTGTTTTCAATGATGATCGGCTGGCCCAGTTCTTTAGCCATGGGCTCACCAATTAAGCGTGCGGTCTGATCTGCCGCCCCGCCAGGCGCAAACGGCACGATCAAGCGGATTGGTTTTGTTGGATAGGCCGCCGTCTGTGCGTGCACCACGGGGGTCATCAAGATCGCCACTACGACCAAGCTTAAAATCTTCAGCATGTTTTTTGTCCCTAGATTTTTAATAATCGCGTCGCAAGCCTCGTCTGTGAGCTCACGCGCGTCAATGTCGCTGCATTTTCTGTATTCTAATGGTGTTTAGGTACAGAATAATCAAACTCAGGGACATCACCTATATGCAAGACTTTACCCAACTCCAATACGAACTGATCGGCCATGTCGCCGTACTCAGCATGAACAACGCCCCGGTTAACGCGCTTTCACGCACACTGAGCGACGAAATCACTGCCACGCTTGACTACATTTCTGAAATCCCCGAGGTACGCGCGGTCGTCTTGACTGGCATTGGCAAAATATTCTGTGCGGGCGCTGATTTAAAAGGTCGCGCCTCAGTAATTAAAGGGCCGGGCGATTTACCCGCACACTCGCGTCGCACGCGCGAATGTTTTCATGCGATTCGCGAATGCACCAAGCCTGTGATTGTTGCCATCAATGGCCCGGCGCTTGGCGCGGGCTTAGCGATTGCCGCGTCAGCCGATATGTTGATTACGTCTAACAAAGGCTGTATTGCCTTGCCCGAAATTGACGTGGGCTTGTTAGGTGGGGGCAGTCATGCTGCGCGTTTGTTTCCACATAGCACGCTGCGCCGCATGATGTTTACAGGCTATCGCGTACAGGCCGACGAACTCTATCGCCTAGGTGTTGTTTTGCAAGTCACCACGCCTGAGGGCTTAATGCCGGCAGCACTTGAATTGGCTAACACCATTGCCAGTAAGAGCCCGCTATCAGTGGGCTTAGCCAAACAAACACTGAACGCAATCGAAGACATGAGCTTGCGTGATGGTTATCGCTACGAGCAGGATATGACTGCGGCAATTGCAAAAACCGAAGATGCCAAAGAAGCACAGCGGGCGTTCTTAGAAAAGCGTGCGCCGGTGTTTGTCGGGCGATAACTTCGAAGACCGCTTCTGGGCGAGACATCATGACAAATCAGATTGAAGTCTATGCAGGCACCGCCGGACACTCGGCTTGGTTTAGCAACGATCTGGGCCAAACGTGGGTACACCCAAATAGTCACTCGGGCATGTATCTCGAGGCGCGGGTGTGGTCCTACTGTTCGCACCTTGACGATCCAAACTTGCTCTATGCCGGCACAGATATGGGTTTGTTTCGCTGGGATGAACGCACCACTCGCTGGACCGCGCTCGCCTCACCGATGACTGATATCTGGGCCTTGGCACAAGATCCAGCTGATGCGCGTGTGCTGTATGCCGGCACCCGCCCTGCAGCGTTTTATCGCTCGACCGATGCAGGGCTGACCTGGAGCGAGTTGCCAACGCCCGGCATTCAAAAGTTTTCAGAGATCAACATGGGCCCCACGCGGGTTACACAAATATTATTTGACCCACTTGAGTCTGACACGATTTGGGCTGTAGTCGAAATCGGTGGCGTGTATCGCAGTCTTGATCGCGGCAACACTTGGCAGCTTAAAACTGAGGGGCTTGTATCTTGCGATATGCATGGCATCGCGATTGTGCACGATGCCTCGGGGCAGAAAATCATTTATGCCACCACTAATCGTGGCTTGCATCGCAGCCTTGATAACGGCGAGACTTGGGTGTTCGTTTTGTTGGACTCGCCTTGGCAGTATACCCGCGGGATCACGGTGCAGCAGGGCAACGATTCAGTCATTTTTTTAACGAATGGTAATGGGCCACCCGGCAGCACAGGCCAATTGTGGCGCAGTCAGGATTATGGGTATACGTGGCATAAGCTGACGTTGCCCGGCAACTTGAATAGCACCCCGTGGGCTGTGGCCACGCATCCGCATGATCCCCAACTATTGTTTACCTATACGAACTTAGGCCAACTGTTTCGCAGCACTGATGGCGGCAATCAATGGCAGCGTTTGCCGCACGAGTTTGGTGAGTTACGTACCCTGCACTGGCGGCCGACTCAGTATGCGACCGATCGACCCGGGCACTCGATTACCGTGCGCCCGCCGGTCACGGCCTGATCTTCTAAAGCGCGCGTCCGATTGCATCGCCCTCAGTGGTTGCAGCAAGAATATTTCTTGCTGCACGACAATCACCAATTAAATGAACCTCTACACCAGCGGCTTTGAGAGGCAACGCCAACTCATCATTGGGTTGTCTGGGGGTTGAATAGGCAAAGAAGGCAACGTTTTCGATACCCTTTAACGCACCACCATAAACACTGACGTATTGCAGTGTCGCTTCATTTTCAAAGGTGTCAGTCCAGCGTGGTTCGACCGCGTACAGCACATCGATGCCTTTTTCATGAAACCTTCGATAAATACCTTGACGCGTCACTAGCGCGACCTCGTCGGCAATCGTTGCACGCGGGGTCATCACCACAACACGATCAAACAAGGTGTGCAGGCGCTCAGCCGCCGCATAAGTGCCTTCGGTGTGATCCATATCCAAAATCACAGCGGTCCCTGATTGCCGTTGGGTGACGCCGTCAAGCTCGCTCATGGCGCGACGCAAATCAGGGATCCAACCCTCTTGGCGCAAAGCCTCAGGTAACATGCGCGGCCAAATCATTGTTGAACCTGTGGCAAGCACCACCACCTCGGGCTTGTATTGCAAAATCGTCTCAAGCGTTGCGTCTTGATTGAGCTGATAGTCAACGCCTACTCGCACCCCTTCAACATACTGATAATCATAGATGCTACTTAAGTCTTCACCACCAGGCAAAGATACCAGCTGACGCACTTTGCCGCCAACCTCTGAGGCACGCGTGATCAGTGTCACTTGATGCCCACGTGCGGCACCAATCCAGGCCGCTTCCAGCCCTGCAACTCCGCTCCCCACAACCACGACTCGTTTTTTTATTACCGCTGGAGTGAACACTTCATCTAATTCATCGGGCATCGCCACCCGCGGATTATTGTCGCAAGCGATGGGTGCGTGACCGACGATTGTTTTCCAGCAAGTATTGCCGCCCACGCAATAACGAATACGCGAGGCTTGCCCCAATTGCGCTTTGCGCGACCAGGCCGCATCCGTAATCAGTGCGCGCCCGATCCCCACTAAGTCTGCCTCGCCTTGTTCGACAATCGCGTCAGCCTGCGCCGGATCATTTATCCGACCCAACGCCATCACAGGTACCGTACCCACCGAAGCCTTGAGCGCCTTCAGTGTTTCCGCATAGGGATTACGCTCTTTATTAGCATCCGGGATATGCAGTTCGAGCGTTCTGGCATGTGCGCCCTGCGCAAAGCAAACATAATCGATCAAGCCAGTTTGCGTCACACAGGTAGCGATTTTTGCGGCGGCCGCATGATCAATGCTGCCTGCAATGCCATCGTTGCTTGGCAGTTTGATTCCTAAAATAAAATCCGTGCCGCAACGCTCGCGCACGAGCTTGATCATCTCAAGTACCAAACGCATGCGATTTTTAAAGCTGCCGCCATAGGCATCGGTGCGTGTATTTGAATAGGCCGACATGAACTGATGAAACAAATGCCCGTGCCCCGCCGAAAACTCAACTCCACTAAAGCCACAACGCTTCACACGTGCCGCTGACTCGACAAAGTGACCCAACAAGGTTGAGATTTCATCCGCAGACAACACATGCGGCATGGTCCAACTAATGTCATCCGGTAAAGGCGAGGCGCCGATAGCTTCGTAATTTTTACCGGGTGCATGACGCCCGCGCCCAGCATCTTGTATCTGCGCAATGAGTCTGCAGTCTTCAGCCTCAATCGCTTTAGCCCAGCGTATGAGGCTCTCTTCGGCATGCGCGTTCCAGGCACGCACACGGGTCGCAACCTTTTGATGCGGTGCCACCGCAAGAGGCTCAGTCACCAACATCGCCGCTCCACCCCGGGCGCGATTCAGGTGATACTGAATCAGCCGATCGGTGGCACGCCCATCAGCACCAGCCACGGTGCTCATCGACGGATGCACAATACGATTACGCAAGCGTCTGCCTGCTAATTCAAGTGGGGAAAACAAACTGGCGTACGGGGTCATGGCTGTCTCGGTGATGCAAAGTCTTGTTGTTTTTGATCGCGATGCGCGTCAATTCCGTCCTTTTCAGCGAGGACGATTTCGACGTTCTTACTACTGTAATCTAATGCGGCTTTAATTTCAGCCATTACCCCTTGATCGCTTGACACAAAGCCTGCCCAGCATTACGTTGATACCAAACTACAACTTTATTCTGGAGACCACCATGAGCCAAGCTCAGCCTGTCCGCTTTCCGATTTTGACCCCCGAAGAAATGAGCCCGCGCCAGAAAGAGGTGGCAGCGGCCATTGCTGGCGGGCCACGCGGCGGCATTCGCGGCCCTTTTTTAGCCTTGATTCATAATCCCGAACTCGCCAATCGCGTTCAGCAGTTAGGCGAACACCTGCGCTATGGCAATACGTTAAGCCTGGCTCACATTGAACTGATTGTGTTGACCGTCGCCCGTCACTGGAACTGTCAATACGAATGGTTTGCGCACGAACGTATCGCCCGCAGCACGACCGATTTGGCCGATGGCATCATCAAGGCACTGGCGCTCGGCCAAACGCCGCCCAATATGACCGCTGAGCAAAACACCTTACATTTGCTGGCAAAAGAGTCGCTTGCCAATGGCGAGCCAAGCGATGCCATCTATGAACAAGCCGCCAAGTTTTTTGGTCGCGCGGGCGTGTTGGATGCCCTGGCACTGACGGGCTACTACAGCATGGTGGCAATGTTCTTGAACACCGCAAAGATTCCGTTACCCGACGGCACCCCCATCCCGCTGCAACCCTTGAAAAAATAAACCCACTTGAGAGGATCGCTGCACCAGCAGCTGGGTCGGGCGATTCTCTTGAAACCTAGGTTCATTGTTGCCGACAGCCAATTACGTCGCCTTAAAGCGTGTTGTTGAGCAACAAATTGACAAGCGCATGCAGCCGTCTTGTCAAAAAAGGTCGTTCATGGTGATTTTGGCAAGGAATGTTGTATAACGCTTGCTGTTGTCGCTTGCCCAAGCGTCGTATCAGACATCTTTCGCGTGACCATCCTTTTAGCCTTTTGCACCGTCTTCGCCGTTTTGCTCGCAGCCTATGCGCTCGGGCATTATTTTTGCGGCTTCGTGTTTTTGACCCGACGCGTTACCAAACGCGACTTTTCGACAAGCAGGCAAGACGCGATCTCTGCGCTGGTACCCGCGCGCAATGAGGGTGAGCTTGCAATCGCTGCGCTTGAGTCGCTGTTTGCGCAAGATCACGCGGGCCCGGTCGATATTTATCTGCTGATTAACGACTGCGACGACACCTCAATTGCTTTCTTGCAACAACTGTTTGCGCAACGACAAGAGAGTGAGGCAGTCGAACAGCTCGAAGCGATTGCCTCAACCAATCCACCTACAAACGCCAAGCGGGTTAGAAAACTTAGTGTACGCGGCAACAAAACACTTTATTTAGCACTGGCAGGCGTTGACCCCAAAAGCGAAAAAATTAACTGGCTTGTTACCCAACTTGATACGCCTTATGTTGCGATACTAGATTGTGATCACGTGGCGCAGTCAGATTGGCTTAGCAGTTCACTGATTTTATTTAACGAACAGCCCGCAGCTTTGATTCAAGGCCGGCGTCAGCCTTTACAAACCAAGGGCTTCTTCAGCTTTTGGGATTCGTTGCATCAACACACCGGCTGCGAACTCTTTAACGCGGCCTTTACACGGCTTGGCCTGACTGTCTTTTTTACCGGCACCACCGCAGTCATGCGCACCACACTGTTAAAGTCGTCGCCGCTTACTCACTGCATCACTGAAGATATTGATCTGAGCTATAGCCTGTTTATGCGCGGGCTCAAGGTGGTAGCCAATCCGCACAGCGGTTCACGCGAAGAGACCTCGCCCGATTTGTACAGTTTTTTAGCACGGCGCAGACGCTGGGCAAGTGGGCATACGACCGCTTTTTTTAAACACTTGTCACTGCTACCTGACGCACCCGTTCGTGCGAAAGATCGACTTCAGTTTCTATTTCACGGCACCCATTATTTA
>CANKOW010000096.1 GCA_947484295.1 Alcaligenaceae bacterium
CCAGTGTTGAAAGTACTCGGCCATGTTGTAGCCACAGAACGGCAACATCGCAAATGGATCACGGCGCACCACACCCTGTTCACCCACTGCAGCAGCAGTGGTTTCAGAGCCCATGGTCGCAGCCATGTACACGCCCTCAGCCCAATCACGCGCCTCGGTCACCAACGGCACGGTGGTCGAGCGACGACCGCCAAAGATGAAGGCGTCAATGACAACACCCTCAGGATTATCCCAGTCGGGATCCAACACAGGGTTTTGCGTAGCAGAGACGGTAAAGCGTGCATTTGGATGTGCGGCTTTAATGCCTTTCTCTTTTGCCTGCTCAGGAGTCCAGTCACGCCCTTGCCAGTCGATACAGTGTGCCGGTGGCACCTTGCTCATGCCTTCCCACCACACGTCGCCGTCATCCGTCAACGCCACGTTTGTGAAAATGGTGTCTTGGGCCAAGGTGGCCATACAGTTAAAGTTTGATTGCTGGTTGGTACCGGGCGCCACACCAAAATAACCCGCTTCTGGGTTGATGGCGCGCAAGTTACCTTTTGCGTCAGGTTTGATCCAGGCGATATCGTCACCGATTGTCGTGATCTTCCAGCCCTGTTCGCCTAAGCCCTTAGGTGGGATCAACATCGCAAAGTTGGTTTTGCCACAGGCTGACGGAAACGCTGCAGCCACGTGATACTTTTTGCCCCAAGGTGCCGTGACACCCAAAATCAACATGTGCTCGGCCAGCCAGCCGGGCGAGGTTGCGCTCGCTTCAGCGCGGCCCATATTTGACGCAATCCGCAGAGCAAAACATTTTTTGCCAAGCAGTGCGTTGCCACCATAACCCGAGCCATACGACCAGATTTCACGTGTATCCGGAAAATGCACAATGTACTTGGTGTTGTTGCAAGGCCAAACCACATCCGCCTGACCAGCAGCCAAGGGTGCGCCCACTGTGTGCACACAGGGCACAAACTCGCCCGTTGGGCCAAGCACGTCGTAAACTTTTTTGCCCATACGCGTCATCATGCGCATGTTGACCACAACATAAGGCGAGTCAGACAGCTCAATGCCAATTTGTGCAATCGGGGAACCCAAGGGGCCCATCGAAAACGGAATCACATACAGCGTACGGCCCGCCATCGCACCCTCAAACAACTCATCGAGTTTAGTGCGCATTTCTGCTGGCTCGATCCAGTTATTGGTCGGGCCGGCATCGGCCTTATTTTTGCTGCAGATGAAGGTGCGGTCTTCGACACGCGCCACATCATCGGGTGACGAACGCGCCAAAAACGAGTTGGGTCGTTTTGCTGGATTGAGTTTGAGCAACATACCCGACAGCACCATTTCGGCGCAAAGTCGATCGTATTCTTCTTGCGAGCCGTCACACCAAACGATCTTGGCGGGCTTGGCTTTTGCTGCAATCGCAGCCACCCAGTTTTTTAAATCGTCGTGGCGAACATAATCAGGTGCGTTTAGGGTCAGAGTCATTGGCTTGTTTCAATTGGATTGCAATGTTCACACTTCAGTCACCCGAAATAGTAGCACCACGCGTGCTCAGACGAAAACTTAAACCTTTTGGTCCTAAACACGTGCAGATTTTGCTCAAGAATTGCGCATTTTGGCAGCAATCGTCACAGAGCGGCAACAAACAGGCTTATTTTTTTGCTAATTTCAAAAGCTTACCAATTGCGACATCTGATCGCCTTGCTAACCATTGCTTAGCTACGTACACTCAGCTGATTACTGACTCTGCCTCAGCTGATTGCTGACTCCGTATTAGCTGATTGCTCACTCTGCCTCAGCTGATTGCTCACTCAGCACAAGCCTACGGCTTGCCCAACATACGCGCGAGGTGCTGCTGCACTTGGCTAGCTGACTCGTGATTCACTAAGTGGTCGGGTAATTGGCCAGCTAGGATTTGCCAGGCTTGCCGTGCGACTGAACTGCCCATCGCCCTTAAGCTGTCGTCAGTGACGCCAGCCATGTGAGGCGAAAGCAGCACATTTTCCATCCCGTATAGGGGCGATTCAATCGGTAGGGGTTGCTGAGTAAACACATCGAGCGCCGCGCCCGCAAGGCGCTTTTCAGTTAACGCCTCAACTAGGGCCTGTTGGTCCACAACCGCGCCACGTGCCACGTTGATCAAGTAAGCCGACGCTTTCATTTTGTCCAACAAGGCGCGGCTAATCAGCCCCTTGGTGGACTCGTTCAAGGGGCAGGCCAGCACCACAAAATCCGCTTGTGCCAGCACCTGCTCAAGCGCTGTCACTTCAATAAAATCTAGCGAAGCGCGACCGCTGGGTCGGTAGCCACAGACACTCATCCCAAAGCCAAAGTGACACATTTTGGCAACTGCTTGACCAATCGCGCCCAAGCCTACCAACCCGACTTTTTTACCGGCCAACTCTATCCCGTCGTCGGCCAACGTACGGGCGCTCGCCCAACCACTCGCCCGCATGCGCTGGTTGGCTGCAGCGCTGCGATGGGCCAGTGACAACATTTGGCCCGCCGCGAACTCAGCCACAGTCACCGCGTTTGTACCGGGTGCATTCGCCACCGCAATACCGCGCGCAGTGGCCTCAGGAATCGGGATCATATCGACCCCTGCCCCATGGCGAATCACGCCCAGCAAATTGGGCGCCTGGTCATATAACGTAGTGGGGATGGGCGTGCGCACCACCACAATAGAGGCCTCACGCGCGCCTGCAATCAGGTCTTCATCGCGCGTTGACTTCGCCACCGACACCCGCGCGAACGTTTCCATTTCAGCGTGCACCAAGGGGTGGATCGGGTTCGTTAAAAAAATCAGTTTTGAGGTCATGGTTTTTGGTCTTAAAGGAGTATATTTGTTCTAGTGAGATCACAGCACACAGGGCGCTAGGCGCTCAGCGTACTGAAAATAACGAGAGAGACACAAGCATGACCATAACATTCAAAAAGCTTCACCCTACCTTTATGGCAGAAGTCAGTGCGCTTGATTTGCGCCAGGTAAGCGACGAAGCCAGCCTTGAGCGCCTGCGCGAGGGGATGACTGAATTTGGTGTCTTGGTGTTTAAAGGGCAACAGTTTTCTAATCAAGACCAACTTGATTTCGCGCAACGCCTCGATGGCGTGCTGCATGCCAAAACGTCTTCGTCGGTCTTAGTCAAAAATCGCTTTGGCAACGAAGCGCTGACAGACATCTCAAACGTTGGCCAAGATGGGGACATCTTAGCCGCCGAAGACCGTCGCCGGGTTAACGGCATCAGCAATCGCATTTGGCACACCGACGCCTCGTTTGAAGACCCGGCCGGGCGTTACTCGATGCTGTATGCGCGCAACATCCCGCCCGTGCGCGCCGATACAGAGTTTGCCGACATGCGTGCGGCTTACGAGGCACTTGATGACGCCACCAAGGCAACGATTGCCGAGCTGCGCGTGCATCACTCTATTGCATATTCACGTCACACGATGGGCTTTGATTTTTCGCCAGAAGAAAAAGCCAAGTTACTTGGGGCCACGCACCCCTTGGTGCGTGTGATTGAAGGCTCAGCTCGCAAGTCGCTTTATCTTGCCTCGCACGCCGAGCGCGTAATCGGGTGGCAAGTGCCCGAGGGGCGTTTGCTGTTACGCGACTTGATCGAGCACGCAACGCGCCCCCAGTTTTTAGGCCACCACGAATGGGCGCTTGGCGATCTGGTCATTTGGGATAATCGCACCACCATGCATCGTGCACGTCCGTTTGACGACAAAACCTACAAACGCGAACTCACCCGCGTGACCACGTTAGATTTGCCGCGCAAAGCGGTTACTGCGCAAGCTGCTTAGACAACGAACTTGTAACGTAACCTGGCCACTGCACAGGCGGCGGCCGCGTTCGCCACTAGGTCCCGACCTTAAAACTAGCCTGCATTTTGCGCAGCATGGCGATCACGCTTTGCGCCACGATCCGGCCCGTTTTTGGATTTTCAGACGGAATGTTTTCCATGGTCATGGTGAACTTAGCTGAGTCTGAATCGACCACAATGCTGTGCGTATTACGCACGACCGTTGGATCAGCCCAAATTTCAAGCAAGGTATTTTCAGGCCCAACGCCAGCTAACGCCAACGCCACCACCACGTTTAAATTTGCCGGAAACCCTTTAGCTGCGGCACGTGCATTGCCTTCGAACACTTTTTTCGGTTCGGTCAGGCCTTCTACGCTGATGTTGTTCTCGATCAAGTGTGGGGCACCCGCGAGCCCATTCGGCGGCTTGCGCGTGATCATCCTCACAGAATGAATCTTGCCCTCGGCCGCTGCGATCATGGCGTCTAAGCCAATCAGTGCTCCGGTTGGCACATGAATAATGCCGCCCTCATGCTCGGCCATGTCAATCAAATTCTGGTTAAACAGAAGCGCTCCCACCGATAAAACAATCGCTTGTTTCTTGGCCTTTAAAAACGGCGTCACAATTTCGGGCAACAGGGCCGCCGGTGCGCACTCGATCACCAAGTCCGCCACAGGCTCGAGCTCGGCTAGCGTTAACACCTTGACCGGCACCCCCAGGCTTGAAACAAATTGTTGCGCTTTATCTTGGTTTTTAGCCGAAACTGCAGTCAGCACCACGCCGGGCACTGCGCCTTTGGCCAGAGAGCTGGCGATGGATTTCCCGATTGCGCCTAAGCCAGCAATTGCGATCCGTAAAGGTTGTTTGTTTGCGATGTGTGTAGTGTTAGACATTTTTTACTCAGTCAATTTTCATATTCGAGGTTTTTACAATATCGGCATATTTGGCCACTTCGCGTTGAAGGTGCACACCAAACTCTGCTGGCGTGCCACCGATAATTTCAATGCCACGTTCACGCAGATTTTGCCGAACATTATCTTGCTTTAAGGCCTCATTGAACGAAAGATTGATGCGTTCGACTACAACCTTAGGTGTATTAGCTGGCGCAATAATGCCGTACCACGAGTCGGTTTCAAAGGTAGGTAAACCTTGTTCAGCGATCGTGGGGATCTCAGGCGCCAACGGGGCTCGAGTCAAGTAGGTTGTGCCCAGCGCCCTGAGCTTGCCCGAGCGAATATGCGCCAGAAAGTCAGGCAAATTGCCAAACATCAGATCGATATTGCCGCCCAGTAAATCATTGAGTGCTGGCCCTTGAGCTTTGTAGGGCACATGCACGATGTCAATACCCGTCATCGATTTCAGCATTTCGCCGGCAAAGTGCGGAGTTGTCCCATTACCGAACGACCCGTACGACAGCTTGCCTGGATTTTTCTTAGCATAAGCAATTAACCCAGATAAGTTGCGAATCGGCAGATCAGGGCGCACCGCAAGCACATTGGCCGTGCGCGCCAGCAAGATCACCGGCACGAGCTCTTTATTCAGGTTGTAGGGCAAGTTTTTAACCAGCGATTGGTTTACCGTAAAACTATTCGCCACCCCACCAAAGGTGTGACGATCGCTGGCCTTGGCCACCGCATCGACCCCAATGACGGTACCTGCACCAGGTTTGTTTTCGACAAATACCGAGCCTGCCAAATCGCGCGCCACCTCGGGCACCAATAAACGCACTACCGCGTCAAGCGTGCTGGCACCACCCGGAAACGGCACAATCATACGCACGGGTTGAGTAGGCCATTGTGCGGCGGGGGCCGACTGCCCAACCGCGCCACTTGATAAAAAGCTCAGGCTGGCGAGCCCTAGTAAAAATATCCGATTCAACATGTCGTTTTCAATTTTTGGGTTTCAGTTTTTAGGTTTAAACAACTAAGTTTAAATTGTCGGGTTTAACTTTCTTAAACATCTAGCCTGTGCGAATTATCCACCAAAGCCGCTCGGCAGGTGCAAGAGCCAAAATATCGCATTCAGCACGCCGTAGACGGCAGCCATCACAACCAGAGCACCCACACCAAGCACGAGCGCCTGGCTCTCGGTGCTTGGTGGATATTTGCGCAGCACGACTCGCCCACCGATCGCTGCAAGCGCAATGCCGTACAGCAGACTGGCGGCACCGACCAAAACAGCGTTTTGAGTTGAAAAACCCAACATAAACAAGGCCGTGCCAACAATAAAACAAGGCAATCCCACGATAAACCCTAGGGCTAAAAACAACACAATCCCATCAAAATCCACATTGGATGGGTTGTTTTTCTCATTTTTGGGCACTTTTTAGCCCTGAGAGATCGAAATCATAGATTTCAAATTGAATTTCTGTCTGAGCGGCCTAAAATAATCTCAGGATGACGTAACGATGACTGCCACCTGTTGTGTCTGCGACCTGATGGAATGCTGATGAATAAAAAACTTGCCGTGATGTTGACGATAGCTGCTTTTGGTTTAGCGCAAGTCGCGCCCGTTGCTGCGCAAACAAGCTCGAACAAGCCCGCACAGACAAGCCCCAAGAAAAACACGACTGCTAAAAAGAACGCGACACCTAAGAAAAGCACCGCGAAGAAGGCAACTCCTAAGAAAAATACCGCGCCAAAAAAGAAAACAACGAAAACAACAAAAACCAACAAGCCTAAAACAAGCTCTTTAAGCAGCCCTCAAGTGCTGGGCTAATCCAAGCCGCTAGATAACCCGAGCCGTTGGGGAAACCGAGCGGTTGGGCAGCCCCAAAGCGGGTGCGCGCTTCACTCGAGTCGAATCCCCGCCTTTTGAATCACACCGCCCCAGCGCACGTAGTCGCGGTTAATTTGGTCTGCAAATTCGGCCGGCGTGCTCGGTGAGGCATTCAACCCCAAGGCACTAATCCGTTTTTGTACAGAGGTCTCAGACAGCACTGTGTTGATATCTTTATTTAACTGCGCCACCAAGGCAACGGGGGTCGCGGCCGGCACCGCCAACCCGTACCACTCGGGTATGTCGGCTAAAGCCGGATAGCCTGCATCAATCGCTGTTGGCACACCTGGCAACACCCCGACCCCTTGCGCGCCAAACAGCACAAGCGCTCGAAGCTTACCGGCTTGAACATGCTGCGCAACCGAAGAGGGATTCGCCACTAACAAGTTAATAGAGCCCCCCAACACATCGATCACCGCGGGGCCCGCGCCCTTGTAAGCCACATGCAATAAATCGACACCAGTGTTGAGTTTGAATAATTCAACAGCCAATTGCGGGCCGGCGGCGCTTGAGCCATAGCTCAGTTTGCCAGGCTGGCTTTTTGCTAAGGCTTCAAGCTCTTTGAGTGTCGTTGCAGGCAACGAGGGATGCGCCACCAACACAAACGGCTGTTGAGTGAGCCGCCCAACCGGGACAATATCTTTTGTGACATCGAAGCCCATATCTTTATAAAGATGCGGATTCACTGTCATCACCCCTTGATGCGCAATCATCAAGGTCTGACCGTCTGGCGCAGCCTTCGAGGCATACGCTGAGCCGATATTGCCTTGTGCACCCGCCTTATTTTCAATGATCACCTGCTGCTGCCATAGCTCGGTGAGGCGTTCGCCCACAATGCGAGAAACAGCGTCGGTTCCGCCTCCGGGCGGAAACATCACCACAATTTTGACAGGGCCTGTGGGCTTAAACGCAGACTGGGCAAGCACTTGCGTACCCATCACGCTACCGGCTAAGAAACAAGCAACACCCGCACTCGCCAGCAATCGCGAGAGCCAACGCCGCGCGAGCGGTGAGGAAGCGGTAAGGTTAAGCATCTTTGACCTCTCGGTGAAGTTAAGCATCTTTGATCTCTCGGTGAAGTTAAGCATCTTTGATCTCTCGGTGAAGTTAAGTGTCACTAATTTCTAGGTTCAGTCTTGTTGATCGCTTGGTATGGTGAAGTCTCGTTGAGCGCTTTCACCACTAGGTTACGACTTTGCACGTCCAACCACACACTGCATAAGTTGCCCAACATCTGTAGCCTGGTCCATTGACCATACGGCCTCAATTAAGGGCTCTGGATCGCAGCCCGAACCACCATACTCGCACAAGGTGCGTACTTTGTTTTCAAGATCCTGGTCTGACAGCGGTCTGCCCCGCGCCCCGCGTGCAATGTCGATTGCCACTTCGAGGGTTTGCCCGCCACGCAAGTGTAATTTGACCGTCGCGGCTTCGACCGCAAAAGATGCATCGTCAATGAAAGAGATCTTTTGACCCAAGGCACGCAACGTTGTGTCTGCAACGGCCTGATCGCTGAACTCGGCCAAGCCCGCTTTACCGCGGGTCAGAGCAACGGCAACTGCATGTTGCGCACTGACCTGCGACTCGCGACCGGTTGCCACATTAGGCCGGTCGGTACGTTGACGCAACAAAGGGTGCCCCGTTAACTCAATTCGCTCAATCGCCCCTAAACCTTGTTTCACGAGTTCAGTGTGTGTTGAAAGGGTCAAACACGCCTCAAGCACCGGATTCAACACCACACCGCAAGGAAACAGCTTGTAGGTGTTATTCAGGATTTCCCAACGCGAACCTAGCTCACTGACGATACTCTGGCAGTCGGGCGTATCCGCTGTAACATTTAAAAACCCGCGCACGCCCTCAAGCGGACGGGCTGGACCATCAAAATCTTGTTGCGCTAAAAGGGCCGACACCATACCGTTGCGTGCAGCATTACCCATACTCACGCTTTTAGACATAGTGCCTAGCGTCTCGACCAGACCCGAGGCCTGCGCAGAGGCTGACCCCAAGGCCCACACGAGTTGTTGGGTGCTCAGGTCGAGCAACTTACCGGTAGCCAAGGCTGAACCAAACACACCACACGTTGAAGTGATATGCCAGCCACGGGCATAGTGCCCTGGAGACACCGCATTGCCAATTCGGCACTCGGCCTCAACCCCCAAAATAAAACCCAGCAACAAATCTATACCACTTGTACGGTGCGTTTCAGACCAAGCGAAGACCGCAGGTGCAACCGGTGCAGTCGGATGAATAATCGTTGGAATATGTGTGTCGTCAAAGTCGAAAACATTCGCGGCCATCGTATTGAGCGCCGCGGCCGTCAACATGTCGAGCCGCTGTCCACGACCAATAACAGTTGCCTGCGGGCCCGCCGAAAAACGTCCGTAAACCTGTGCAGCACGTTCAATCGTCGGATCAAAACACGCAGACAAGGTCGTGGAAAAATAATTTAACAGAGAGCGTTTCGCCTCGTGCCGCACCACCTCGGGGATATCGCTCCAGCGGCATTGTTGAACAAATTTTGCTAAAGGGAGTGAGACGTCTACTGCTGAGTAGTTGGTTGTGTTTGTCATTGAAAATTTGATTTGAAAATAGTTATCGCTTCGATGGCTCGTCGAAAAAAAACAATGGTGTCAATGCGTTGTAGTCCAGCAAGCGACAGCGAACACCGTCGTCATGATGTTTGTGATGTTAACGCTAAGTATGACTGTGTTTATGCTGATCAAGACTTGACTTAAGCCTCAGCCAGAGCGCTTAATCTAGCAGAGATCACTAACTGCCGACCATACACCACTTGGTCAGATAGTGCCTGACGCCACAGCTGCGCCACGGCAGCAGACGATGCAGATTTGATTTTTTTTCGGGCATAGGCCTTGATGAAGCAACCGATGATTCGTTCAGACTGACGTCGCGGTTTTTTTTCATCGACCTCATGCACGGTGATGTCAGTGAAGCCATTTAACCCGAGCAATAGCCAAAGCTGAAATAAGCCCAGCGTTAGCCAAGGCATGTGGGGCTCGGCTGTGTTGTTTTGCGTAAACCAAGAATACGACCGCGGAAACCCTTGAATCAAATGATTGAGCCGAGCCCCTGCATAATTGGGATTGGGCAGAGATAGCACAAACGTTGCACCAGGCTTGAGGTGCGCGCGAACACTTTGCAAAAATAATCCTGGATTTTGCAAATAGCCCATCGCCTCGCAACAAATCGCGGCGTCGTACTGCCCAAAAGTTGTTGGTATGCCAAGATTAAAATCAGCCGTTTGAAACTGCGCATAACCAACAGGCGCGTCTGCGTAAAAATCGATTCCGTGCACAAGCGTTGGATGTGTCAGTGCGCTGGGCAACCAGCCATCGCCACAACAGATATCGAGCACCGTTTGAGGCTTCAGCGCGTTAAGTACGCCGGCAACCGCTAGTCGATGCGCCTTGTTTTTGTTGAACTTATCGCCGTTGCTGATGCTCTTTGCGTACGACACTTAGCGCCCCCTAAGTTGCCAATGCTTTCATCTCGGCGTAGAGGTCTGCCTTACCCTCAAACCCGATACCCACTAATTCTGGCAAAGTCACAATACTGTTCTCGACCTTGACACCGTCCGGAAACCCGCCGTAGGGTTGAAATAGGTCAGGATAGCTTTCGTTGCCACCGAGGCCTAGGCCTGCGGCAATCGCGAGCGACATTTGATGGCCACCGTGCGGCACACAGCGTTTGGGCGACCAGTCGTACTCTTTGAGCATCTCAAGGGTTCGTAAATACTCGACCAAGCCATAGCTCAGCGCACAATCAAATTGCAACCAGTCTCGATCACGGCGCATGCCACCATAGCGAATCAAATTGCGGGCATCTTGCATTGAAAACAGATTTTCACCCGTTGCCATCGGTTTGTCATAATGATTGGCCAACTCTGCCTGCAACTCAAAATCAAGCGGATCACCCGCCTCTTCGTACCAAAATAAATCGTACTGTGACAGGGCTTTGCCATACTCAATCGCAGTCTTCAAATCAAAGCGGCCGTTTGCATCAACGGCCAGACGTTGACCGGGGCCAAGCAGCTTTAAGACTGCTTCGATTCGCTTGCAATCTTCAGCTAACGTGCCACCACCAATTTTTTTCTTGACGACCGAGTAACCACGGTCGAGGTAGCTTTGCATCTCGCGTGTGAGGCCTTCAAGGCCCTGTCCTGGCCAGTAATAGCCCCCGGCAGCGTACACAAACACGTTACGATTCGGCTTGCTGTCGCCATAACGTTCAGCTAGCAACTGATAAAGCGGCATGCCTTCAATTTTGGCGACGGCGTCCCAGACGGCCATGTCAATCGTGCCAACCGCCACCGAGCGCTCACCATGGCCGCCAGGCTTTTCGTTATTCATCATGGTTGCCCAAATTTTGTGCGGACACAAAATACCCTTGGCATCGAGCAGCGTGTCGGGGCTTGCCTCAAGCACGCGAGGAATAAACCGCTCGCGCATCAACGCGCCCTGCCCGTAACGCCCGTTCGAGTTAAAGCCGTAGCCGATCACGGGTTTGCCATCGCGGATCACATCCGTCACAACAGCCACTAGGCTTAACGTCATCTTTGAAAAATCAATATAGGCGTTACGGATATTGGACTTAATGGGACGGGTCGACTCACGGATTTCTGTAATTTTCATGGGAAAAGCTCTAGGGCTACAAAGAAAAAAGGAAGTTGTTCTTGGCTCAGGCAATGCATTGTTCTGGGAGCATGCATTGTTCTGGGAGTAGGCAATACGATACACTCAGCATGAATGATAGCAACCAAAGCTCTGCAACTTGTCCCACAAAAAAGAACACCAATGACAATTGACCAACAACACCCTAAGCCCCATCTCATCAAAATGCACGATCTCGACAACGTCGCGATTGTGGGCAACGATGGCGGGCTTCCCGCTGGCACCGTATTGCCGTCGGGCTTAGTCTTAGTCAACAAAGTGCCGCAGGCGCATAAGGTTGCGCTAGTGGATTTCGCACCCGACGCGCCGATCATTCGGTACGGACTTGCGATTGGGTACGCACTGAAGCCCATCCCCGCAGGTAGTTGGGTGCATGAGCGCCTCTTGCGCATGCCCGAAGCGCGCAACTTCGAAAATTTACCGATCGCGACGGTTAAACCAGCATCGACTGAGCCCCTTGAAGGCTATACGTTTGAAGGCTACCGTAACACCGACGGCTCGGTGGGTACGCGCAATATTCTGGCGATCACCACCACCGTGCAATGCGTTGCGGGCGTGGTTGAATATGCGGTTGAGCGGATCAAAGCCGAGTTGCTCGCCAAGTACCCAAACGTTGACGACGTCGTGAGCCTAGAACACACCTACGGTTGTGGCGTGGCCATTGATGCCGCTGAAGCGATTATTCCAATTCGTACGATTCGCAACATTAGCCTGAACCCAAATTTTGGAGGCGAAGTGATGGTGGTGAGCTTGGGTTGCGAAAAACTGCAGCCCGATCGCCTGATGCCACCTGGCAGCTTCCCAATTAAAGACGAGCGTTCGACCGGTGTCGACACCGTCTGCCTGCA
>CANKOW010000097.1 GCA_947484295.1 Alcaligenaceae bacterium
AGTCGCCAGGGGATTATGGTTCAAGCCTTGATGACTGACTACGTCAAAAAGAATCCCGTCACTGAGGCGACTGCAAAAGCCGAATACAACAAACTCAAAAAAGCCGAAGACGGTAAGTTTGAATACAACGTGCGTCACATTTTGGTAGATGACGAAAAGGTAGCCAATGATATGCAGGCAAAACTTAAAGCCAAATCGGCTAAGTTTGAAGACTTGGCTAAGCAATCGAAAGACACTGGCTCTGCCGACAAAGGTGGTGACCTTGGTTGGGCACCTAACACCAACTACGTTGAGCCCTTTGCTAAAGCGGTTGCTGCAACCAAAAAGGGTCAACTGGCCAGCGCACCTGTACAGTCACAATACGGCTGGCACGTGATTGAAGTCATCGACATGCGCCCCATTGAGTTTCCTCCGTTTGAGCAAGTTCGCCCACAACTTGAAGAAATGATGAAACAAACTGCCTTGACCACTTTTCAGGCAGAGCTGCGCGGTAAGGCAACGATCAAGTAAGTGATGCGATCGGTTGACGGCCCTGGCGGGGGCTTCAACAACAGACGTCATAAGCGTCAAGATTGAACGAACAAAGCCCCCAGTGATGACTAAATCAGCAATCACTAGGGGCTTCTCGTTTTTTATCCTACACGCAACAGCGTTGGCAACACAAGTCGCAACTGCGCGACAAAACGTCTTTAAGCTTGCGTCAACAACGCGCGCAAACCGTCTTCATCTAGCACGGTAACACCCAACTCGCGGGCCTTTTCAAGTTTGCTGCCGGCATCAACGCCCGCAACTACAAACGATGTTTTTCTTGAAACCGAACCCGTCACTTTGCCCCCTGCGGCGACGATTAGGCTTGAAGCCTCTTCGCGTGACCACACGGGTAACGTCCCCGTCAACACAAAGGTTTTACCCGATAAACCGGCGCTGCGCGCGGCGACCTCGGCCTGAGGTTCAACCCCTTGCGCGCGTAAAGCATGCACGATCTCTTGGTTGTGCGTTTCGACAAAAAAACGGGCGATCGAACCTGCCACGACGGGCCCCACATCATTGACACCTAGCAAGGCATCCACGCTTGCCGCCATCACGCTCTCGATCGAGCCAAAATGCAAGGCCAGATCACGCGCAGTGGTTTCGCCCACATGGCGAATCCCTAAGGCAAAAATCAAACGCCCAAGCGGGGGTTGTTTCGCCTGCTGAATTGCTGCAATCAAATTGTCTGCTGACTTTTGCCCCATGCGTTCAAAGCCCGCTAGCTCAGAGGCTTGTAAGGTGAAAATATCGGCAAGCGAATGAATCCGCGCGCGGTCGACGAGTTGTTCAACTAATTTTTCACCCAGGCCCTCGATATCAAGTGCTTTACGACCGGCTGCGTGAATCAAACTTTGTTTACGCTGTGCGGCACAAAATAAGCCACCGGTGCAGCGCGCAATCGCCTCGTCTTCAAGACGTTCAATCGCCGAACCGCACACTGGGCATGCGGTCACCATCACAAATTGCGGTGCAAACGTTGGGCGCTTTTCAAGTACAGGCCCAACCACTTCGGGGATGACGTCGCCCGCGCGACGCACAATCACCGTATCACCTACGCGCACGTCTTTACGACGAATTTCATCTTCGTTATGCAAGGTGGCGTTAGTGACCGTGACGCCCCCAACAAATACCGGCGCCAAGCGCGCCACAGGCGTAATCGCACCCGTGCGACCCACTTGCACTTCGATATCGAGCAAAGTGGTGAACGCCTCTTGCGCAGCAAACTTATGTGCAATCGCAAAGCGCGGCGCACGCGCAACAAAGCCCAACATGCGTTGGGCATCAAGATCGTTGACCTTATACACGACCCCATCGATATCGTAGGGCAGGCTCGCGCGACGCGCACCGACTTGTTCGTAATAACGCAACAAGTCAGCAGCACCTTGCGCCACAACGTGCTGCGTCACATTCACCGGCAAACCTAAGCGCGCCATCCAGTCAAGCATGTCGCTGTGTTGGCTTAATTGCAAACCACCCACATCGCCCCAACCATAGGCAAAAAACCTGAGCGGCCGTTGAGCTGTGATGCGAGGATCGAGTTGTCGCAAACTACCGGCCGCAGCGTTACGCGGATTGACAAAGATTTTTTCACCACGCGCGTGTTGGGCTTCATTCAGCGACCCAAAATCAGCAAGGTTCATGAATACCTCACCGCGCACTTCGAGCACCTCAGGTATTTCGTGAGGTTCGCCCGTTAAGCGCAACGGAATCGACTTGATCGTGCGAATGTTACTAGTGACGTCTTCGCCGGTTTGCCCATCACCGCGCGTGGCAGCCTGCACCAACGCACCGCGCTCGTAGCGCAAGTTAATCGCCAACCCATCAAGTTTAAGTTCGCAAAAATAGTCAACCTGTTGATTGCCACTGAGCTTACCCGCTGCCTTGAGTGTGTCGGCCACGCGCTTATCAAACGCAATCACGTCTTCAGGCTCAAAGGCGTTACCCAGCGATAACATCGGCACAGCATGGGTGACACTACCAAAGGCCGTCAAGGGGGCCGCACCCACGCGCTGCGTGGGCGATTCGGGCGTAATCAGTTCGGGGTAGCTAGCTTCGAGCGCCTGCAACTCACGCATCAACAGGTCGTACTGGGCGTCGCTGGTCTGAGGCGCATCCTGCACGTAATACGCGTGATTATGTCGCTCGATCTCTTTGCGCAGCCAGGCTGCGCGGGTAAGGGCTTCTGTCATACACCGCGCCCAACAGGCGTTAAATAAATACGCGCAAGGCGCGCGCACCACCTGCATTCAAGCCAGCGTGCTCAAGATTGACGTAGACTGCTTTGAGTTGCTCGTCGATTAAAAACTCGGCGCCGGGCTGTAGCGCACGATCTTGATCATCGACTAGCTCAGCGCCTAAACGCCGTGCAAGTTCTTGGCCGATCTCAGCCATACGCCCAAAGGCACGTGTGTCGACGGGGCTCCGCGGAACATCCAATAACAAACTTAAGCGATCGACCCCGGCCATCCCTGCATCAAACGATTCTTCGTCGGCGCGTGAAAGTGTAAAACAGACAAATCCATGATCACCGCACCAGGCAAAACGCCCTTGGTAAGGAACAAAACCCATCGCTTGTGCTGCGCTACTGACATCTGCCACTGAGCGCACCCCGGCCAACAGCAAGGTCAAGCCCACCTGCGTATCCAGCCCCTCGCAGACCTGGTCTAAGCGCTGTGCAAGCTCAACCACTTGCTGTTGCTCGGGTGCCTCAAGCGTGCACTCGAGCTGATCGGCTAAGGTTTGCGCGCGCGTAAAAATTTGCGACCATTCGATCGCGTTTAAAGCACCACTACGGTTCGCTAACAGGATGGCTAACTGAACCGAAATATATTGATCTTGCGGGTCAATCTGCAAAGAAAGCTGACCTTGTACATTTTGCACAAAGACCCTAACTGCTTTCCGACCGGCGACGCGCAAGGGCATGAGTAAGGACGCCAAATCTTCGCCCGCCATGGGCCCCTGAAATGTCAGCTCAATGACCGCTTCAGTGGCTGAGTCAGGTTCAAGCGCATCGGTGTCGGTTGCGCCCTGAGCGCCACCGGTAAACGGTAAGACCACTGCCCCACCCCCCAAGCCAGGCTCGCGCCGCCCACTTGGACTAGAGCTTGGCTCACCCAAAAGGGGATCTTGATCAATTTTAGGTAGCTCAGCCTGCATGCGCCTGCGCACACGTAAATCTTGAATCCAATTAAAGCCCAGCAGCAGTAAAATAACGGCTGCGCCCAAAATAATCAGATAGATCTGCAACTCACTCATCTGTAGATCCTAGAATTAAGCCGCTTCGGCTGCAAGTTGCAGCGCCGATTCAATGTCAACTGCCACAATTCTTGATACGCCTTGCTCTTGCATCGTGACACCAATCAATTGTCGTGCCATTTGCATTGCAATTTTATTATGCGAAATAAATAGAAACTGCGTGTGCTCTGCCATACTACCTACCAAGTTAGCATAACGCTCAGTGTTCGCGTCATCAAGTGGTGCGTCCACCTCGTCAAGCAAGCAAAACGGTGCTGGGTTCAGTTTAAACAAGGCAAACACCAGCGCGGTTGCGGTCAGGGCCTTTTCTCCGCCCGACAGCAGATGGATTGAGGTGTTGCGTTTTCCGGGTGGCTGAGCCATCACCTGCACGCCGGCGTCTAAGATCTCGTCGCCGGTCATGATGAGCCGGGCCTCGCCCCCACCAAAAAGCTTAGGAAACAACTCGCCGAAGTGCGTGTTGACTTCGTTAAAAGTCGTTTGCAGCAAATCGCGGGTTTCACGATCGATTTTATGGATCGCATCTTCGAGCGTATTGATGGCCGTTTGCAGGTCTAAGAATTGCGCATCAAGATAAGCTTTACGTTCGCGCGATTCAGTCAGTTCGTCAAGCGCGGCTAAGTTCACCGACCCCAGGCTTTCGATTTTTTTAGTCACACGTTGCACTTCGGTTTGCAACCACGCTGGGCGAGACCACTCTTCGGGCTGATCGACCAGCGAGGCCTGTACTGCCGTACGGTCAACCTGGCGCTCGTTGAGTTGCTCGGCAAACTGTTCAGCGGCCAGGCGGGCGGCTTGCTCTTGCAGCTGCAGCTGCATGATGCGTTCGCGGCGTGGTTCAAGCGAGCGCTCAAGCGTCAGCCGCTCTTCATCGGCTTCGCGTAACTGCGCTGCCAGGGTGTCCATCTCGATGCGTACTCGCCCCAACGCTTCTTCGCGCTCGGCACGCAACTCAAGTGCCTCTTGCAAGCCAGCTTCGGCCGCCGCGGCATCGAGTGTTGTCAGATCAGATTCAAGCGTGATGCGTTCTTCTTGTGCACGCGTATTTTGTTCGGTCGCGACTTGCAGATTACGTTGCAACTCTGCAATGCGTACGCGAATGCCGCGCTCGTTGAACTCAGCTTCTTGGGCGCCACGCTCTTGGTCGCGCAGGCGATCGCGGGCCGTTTGCGCCTCATCGGCCAACGCCTCGCCCGCCATTTCAACCTCAGAGTAGGCCTCTTGCAAAGTAGCGATTTCGGCGTCGAGCTCTTCGAAACGCGTCTCGGCTTCGATTTTGGTGGTGTGTAATTCTTCTTGTTGCGAGGCCACTTCGGCCAAATCTTGCTCAAGCCGACCTGAGCGTTCGCGGGTTTGTTCAACCTGTTGCAGCAGACGTGTGTGCTCAAGCTGCAAATCGTGCAAGCGGCGGGTAATTTCACCGACACGCTGACGCAGGGGCGGCAAAGCTTGCGAAACCTGTTGCCACGCGGCTTCGGCCTGCACCACCGCCGAGCGCGACTGATCGGCAATCAGTTGCCGAGCCTTGATTTCTCGCTGCAGGTTTTCGATTTCTTGCTGACGCGCCAGTAACCCCGCTTGTTCAGAGTCTGGGGCGTAAAACCGCACGCTGTGGGTATCCACCAAATGCCCACTCTGCACCACCAGCAAGGCACCCGCAGGCAGTGTGGCTCGCAGGGCTAAAGCTTCGGTCATATCTTTTGCGACAAAGACATGTCCAAGCCATGACTGCAGCAAGGTGCGCAGCTCTGGATCACTGATACGCAACAACGACGTCAACGGTGTAAAGCCCGTTGGTGCAGCCGCAGCCGCAGCAGCCACCGGTAATTGATAAAACGCCAGACGCGCGGGTGGCGCGTCAGCCGCGAAGGCACGCGCCCAATCCAGATTGCGTACCTCAAGGCCTGTCATGCGCTCGTTGAGCACCGCCTCGATCGCGGTCTCCCAGCCTGGCTCGACCTGTAGCTTTTGCCACAAGCGACCCAACGTCGTGAGTTCGTGCTTGGCGAGCCACGGCTCAAGTGCCCCTTTCTTTTGTACATCCTCTTGCAAGCGCACCAAGGCCGACAAGCGGGCGTCTAAGCGCGCCAACGCCTCGGCTTCAGTCAACGATATATGCTGTGCCTGATTACGCTGAGCGTCGGCCCGCGGCAAGCGGTCTTCAAGCTTAAGGAGTTTGCCTTGCGCTTCTTCGAGAAGCTCTTCAGACGAGCTTTTGTCACCGGTTAATTGTTCGAGCGCAGCCAAATCAGGAGACTCGACACCTTTTAATTCTTGCTGCAGACGTTCGCGACGTAGCTCAAGTACTTGCAGTTGGCGATCAGAATCGCGCTGTGTTTGCGCCGCCAACGCCAAGCTTTGTTCGACCCGCGCCAACGTGATGCGCATCTCTTCGCGCGTGGCTGCCGCTGCGCGTACACGGGTTTCAATTTCAGGCAAACCAGCTTGGGCCGCCAACGCCAAATCGCGCGCCTCTTCAGAACGCGCTGCACTGGTGGCGAGTTCGTCTTCACCCTCTAAAATTTGCTCTTGGCAGTGCTCGCGTTGAGACTCCCATTCGGTGATTTGCACTTGCAATTGCGCGCGTCGGGTTTGCACTCGGTTACGCGACTCGACCACGTGCCGTATCTCAGCTTCTAGGCTACTCACTTTGGCATTAGCCTCGTACAAAGCGCCCTGTTCAGCGTGCACGGCATCACCGGCCGCGTAATGCGCTTGGCGTCGCGATTCAAGCGCGGCCTCACTGGCCCGCAGACCTGCCTTAGAGGCTTCGAGTTCTGTGTGGGCACGCGCGATGTTTTGCTGCGTGCGGTCGCGCTCTTCGTGCGCTGCCGCCTCTTTTAAAAACCACAGGGCATTTTGCTTAGCTTCGCCTTCAGTCTGCAGGCCGCGGTATTCGCGCGCGACATCGGCTTGACCCTCAAGTTTTTCAAGTTGCGAACCCAGTTCACGCAAAATATCTTCGACACGCACGAGGTTTTCGCGCGTGTCTGACAGACGATTTTCAGTTTCACGGCGACGCTCTTTGTAGCGCGAAACACCCGCCGCCTCTTCAAGGTACACGCGCAGCTCTTCGGGCTTGGCTTCGATCAGGCGACTTATCATGCCCTGACCGATAATCGCGTAGCCTCGCGAACCTAAGCCCGTACCCAAGAAAATATCGTATACATCGCGACGACGGACTTGCTGGTTATTGATGAAATAGCTGCTGGTGCCGTCTCGGGTTAACACCCGGCGCACCGCGATTTCGCCATAGCTGGCCCATTGCCCGACCACACGACCGTCGCTATTATCAAACACGAGCTCGACCGAAGCGCGTGCCGAGGCCTTGCGCTGACTTGAACCACTAAAAATGACGTCTTGCATCGACTCGCCGCGCAACTCAGAGGCACGACTTTCGCCCATCACCCAACGTACCGCGTCGATGATGTTAGATTTGCCGCAACCATTGGGCCCCACTACGCCAACTAGCTGGCTAGGGGTTGGGATCACGGTCGGATCGACAAAAGATTTGAAGCCGGCAAGTTTGATCTGGGTCAGGCGCACAATAGTTAGACACAATTTGGAATGGAATTCCCTTGATCATAACGCAGCCTGAGGTGAATTTAGCCTTGGCAACCGGCCTAAAAGGCTGCCCCGCCTGAATCTTTACCAAGGGCAATCCCTCATTTCACTTTTCCCCAAAATCCTGCATTGTGGCTTGCTTGCGCTCTGACCAAACACCAAAAGATCTGTCGGTATACTCGGACAGGCGAAAATAAGGGTCTAGCCTGTGAACCCAACAGGGTTCTGTCGGCATTTTGAATTCAATCCTTTTAAAAAAGGCGCTCGACTTGAACAAAGGCTTTTTTACCGTCATGGCCGCGCAAGCGCTGTCTTCGCTTGCCGACAACGCGCTTTTTATTGCTGCGATCGCACTGATTCAACAGCTGCACGGCCCCGATTGGATGGCCCCCATGATGAAATGGTGGTTTGCAGCGTCCTACGTGCTGCTTGCGGCCTTTGTCGGCGCCATTTCAGACTCTTACCCTAAAGGGCGGGTCATGTTCGTGACCAACGCCATTAAGGTGAGTGGTTGTGCCCTCATGTTTTGCTATGCGTTTCTAGGCTTATCAGAGAGCTCACAGGTCAATCTCGTGTGCGTCGCCTACGCCTTAGTCGGGATTGGGGCGGCTGCGTATTCACCCGCCAAGTACGGCATCGTGACTGAGATGCTGCCCCCCCTGCAACTCGTAAAAGGCAATAGCTGGATTGAAGGATTAACGATCTTATCGATTATCCTCGGCACCTTGGTAGGCGGTGTGCTCGTATCGCCCGGAGTCTCTGGCTGGTTGCTCGCGCACCCGTGGCTCAGCACCGTTGTAAAAACACCGGCCGAGGCCGCGATTTTAGTCATTGCGCTGGTCTACGCAGCGGCTGCAATCTGCACCCTCATGATCCCCAGTACCCACATTCAATATCCTAAGCAACAGAAAAATCCGATCCTTCTGTTCAAGTCTTTTTGGGGCTATGTGCGTATTCTCTGGAAAGACAAGCTCGGGCAGATTTCACTGGCGGTGACGACCTTATTTTGGGGGGCTGGTGCCACGTTGCAACTGATGGTGATCGAATGGGGGCGCAGCCACTTGGGCTATCGCCTGGATCAGGCGTCTATTTTGATGGGAATCACGGCAATCGGCACCATCGTGGGCGCCGTGTTTGCGGGCCGGGTCGCCTTACCGCGGGCGCTAACCGTCTTGCCGCTCGGAGTCGCGATGGGCTTCATCGTCTTGTTGATGCCCTTTGTGCAGTCCTCTTGGACCATCAATTTTTTAGGCGTTGACCTGCCCTGGGCTGCCTACATTCTGTTGATATTAATTGGCTTGACCTCGGGCTATTTTGTCGTGCCCATGAACGCATTGCTGCAACATCGTGGTCACGTGTTGTTGTCAGCGGGCCACTCGATTGCGGTACAAAATTTCAACGAGCAGTTAAACATCTTATTGATGGTGGCGATTTACACCATTCTGCTTTGGCTGAATATGTCGATCAGCATCATCATCGCCATCTTTGGCATCGTTGTGGCTGTCATGATGCTGGCAATCATGCGCTGGAATCAAATTAACCTCAAACATAATCCCAAGCTGCTCGAAGAGATCGGGCAAGAGGGGCATGGCAAAGCGCTGTAACGTAATAAGTCGATCTAGCGCCGCAGGGTACGAAGCAGCTGCAGATCTTGCCACGCTGCCGCCTTATCTGCGGGGTGGTTCAGCAAGTGGGCGCTGTGATAGCTAGCAACTAAGGGGATTTTTTGCCCAGCCACTTCAAACGCGTGCACGCGGCCGCGCAAGTTTTGCAAAGGTTCGTCGGTGTTCAAAAGTGTTTGTGCCACATTGCGACCTAGGGCCAAAATACTAAAAGGCCGCAATAGTTCAAGCTGACGCACCAAGTAAGAATGACAGGCTGCGATCTCTTCGCGTTGCGCCAACCGGTTGCCGGGTGGCCGACATTTCACCAGATTAGTCAGGTACACGTCGCGTGTACGTGCGCTACCGATGGTTGCCAGCATTTGATCCAGTAAGGCCCCGGATTCGGCCATAAACGGCAGACCCTTGCGGTCTTCTTGCTCACCCGGGCCATCACCAACCACCAAAATAGCAGGCTGCGTGACACCTTGCCCCATCACCACCTGATCACGCTGACGACACAGCCCGCACGCTTGACATGCACTGGCCGCAAGCGTTAACGACTCAAGATCCGGGGCTGCCGCGGCAGCCGCCCGCGTCAGGGCCGTCATGGCAGCAATACTCACCGCACTCATCGGCGCTGCTGCTTGCTGAGGCTTGCTCGCAGCGCCCCGAGTCGATGAACGCGATGGTGTCGTTGGTGTCGCTGATGCTCTTGCTGCAGTTGGGGTCGATGCTGCTGAAGGCGTTGATGCTGCTGCAGCTGTTAGCACTGCAGCTGGTGCTGCTGATTGTGCCGGTGCTGAGGCTGCTGATGCTGCTGCAGGCACTGCACGCGTATCGCCGGGCAGCCAAGGTTTATCAATACCCAACTCGTGCAACCACGCCAGCTGCATGGCCGAGTAATGCAAGGGCTTTGGATCGGGGCTTGGCGTCATACTTGTTATTGGGGCTTAAGATTGATCAAACGTTTTCTTCAAGACATAGGCGTCTTCGCGCGCGCCTCGACCAGCAGGATAGTAATCTCGGCGCACGCCAATCTGATTAAACCCTTCACGGGCATAAAAAGCGAGAGCCGCTTCATTTGAAGGGCGCACCTCAAGCAGCAGGCCTTCTGCGCTTTGGGCTTGCGCGCTGCGCGTGATTTGCGCTAATAATTGTTGCGCATAACCTTGGCGCTGATGGTCGGGGGCGACGGCGATCACCAAAATATGGGCGACATCGGGCGCCTGCATCGCAATACAGAAGCCTAGTAATTCAGCGCCCTTCCGTAAAACCCAAGCCTCATAGCCTGCGGCCAACGCATCTTCGAAATTTTTAAAGGTCCAGGGAAACGACTGGACCGCACGCTCGATTTCGAGGGCGTCGGGCACGTCAGTTGCCGTCATGGGCACCAATGCCGCTTGGCCCGGTGCTTGCGCGCGCGGATTGCCGCCGTCTCCCAAGGCGCGCTCGGCGACGGTAAACGCCACACGGTCACGCAAGTAAAGAGGCGCAGCATGCTCGGGCAATACGGTTTGACCCGCATGCCAGTCGCGCAAGGCTAAGGTCACAACTGACTGTGCGGTTGGTCTAGCCTCAAGATCGTCAGCCACACACCCAAGGGGCAAGCTTGCTGTTGCCCCAGCCAAACGCCAGCCTTCACCGACGTAACAAACGCCCAAGGCTTCAGGCGAGCGACTGCGCCACAGTGGCAGTCGCTGCACGATAAAGGCAGACAACTGCCCGGCAGGCAGCAACACTGGCGGCTGCAACACCACTAAGCCATGCACAACATCATCCACATACGCCGCAAAGTAGGCTTCATCCATGCGTGCGTCAAGCGCTGCCAAAATCAAATGCTGCGGTAAACGCCCCGCTGCCTGCACTGCCACAGCGGGTAACGCGCCAATCGGTATCAAGGGGATTTGCAGCGCCAAACCCATGCCTTGAGCCACCCCGCAGGCCACGCGAATGCCCGTAAACGCACCCGGGCCCTGGCCAAAGGCCACTGCACTCAGCGCGCTGCGTTCGATGCCGCATTCAGCTAACAAGGCACTCACCATCGGCAAAAGATTTGCAGCATGACCCGCCGTACCCTCAAGTTGGCGCTGAACCACGGCTGCGCTTGCGCCTTGCTCAGTCAATAGCGCCACCGAGCAGGTGGTCGTAGAGGTTTCAAGGGCCAAAATATGTGTCATGCACGTATTGTATGAGCTAGCACGCCTGCTCAAGGCGAGCCCTGAGCACGCACTGCAAAATGCCACCATGTCTGTAATACTCGGCCTCGACGTCGCTATCCAAGCGCACCCGTACGCGGAGCGTGTGGGTGCGACCGTCAGCGTAGTGAATCAGGCAGCCAAGCTGCTGACGTGCCTGCAGGCCTTGTGTTAAACCACGAACGTCAAAGGTTTCAGAGCCATCCAGCCCTAACGACTGTCGGGTGTCGCCGTTTAAAAATTGCAACGGCAATACGCCCATGCTCACTAAGTTAGAGCGATGAATCCGCTCGAGTGATTCAGCGATCACCGCACGCACACCCAGCAAACCGGTCCCTTTGGCCGCCCAGTCGCGCGACGATCCGGCGCCGTATTCTTTACCGGCAATAATGACCAAGGGGATACGCTCTTCGCGATACCGTTGCGCAGCTGCATAGATCGACATGAGATCTTTACTTGGCATATGCAAAGTCGAGCTGCCCTGTATGTCTGGAGTCAGTTCATTGCTCAGACGCACGTTAGCAAAGGTCCCGCGCATCATCACGTGATGATTCAAGCGGCGCGCACCGTAGTTCACAAAATTCGCGGGCGCAACGCCCAAAGACTGCAGATACTCACCGGCGGGTGTCTGAACTGAAAATTTGCCGATCGGTGAAATGTGGTCCGTCGTCAGCATATCGCCAAACATACCCAGCACGCGCGCACCCACGATGTCTTCGTGTGCGGGTACCTCGCGGGTCATGCCATCAAAATAAGGCGGACGTTGAATAAATAAACTATCAGGATTCCAGTC
>CANKOW010000098.1 GCA_947484295.1 Alcaligenaceae bacterium
ACGTGTTCGATAACGAGCCCAACGTGCCCGATCAGCTCAAAACGCTTAACAATGTGATATTGATGCCACATGTGGCAAGTGCCACGCACGAAACCCGCCGCGCCATGACCGACTGCGTACTTGAGAACCTGCACAGCATGTTTACACACGGCAAGCTCGTCACACCGCTGGCTATTTGAGACAACTTAACGTGAACCGATGAGTCACGCTTGAGCAGGCATCTGTGGCCATAACAGGAACGTCGTGCTAAGAGACATGTCGCCCAGGCGGATGTCGTCCTGGGGGAAATGTTGCGCTAAGCGGAATGTCGCACTAAGGGGTCTTCGAGCAAATCAGCTTTCGTTTGGAGCTGATTGTCGTGCGCAAAGTCGTGTACAAACTGCCAGGCAAGAGGCTCAAGATCACGAAGGCGGCCATCTACGACGACGCAACGCTGCCCTTCGAGGGTTGAGGGCACCGCGTAAGGAGAGTACGAAATGTAACCGCCAAGTGTGCTTGGTGGGCGATAAGGCGCCAGTACACCGGCAAGCCTCTCGGCCCAGTCGCTGGGCCTAAATGTACTGCCTGATTCTGTCACACCATATATGACAAAATAACGAACTTCTGCTGTCATGCACAACCCGTGTAGCCGATTCAGAGCCCGTAAACTTCTGATTCACGCCTCTGTCGCTAAGATTGTATATGATTGATGTTTTACACCCAGACATGCGATCCTGCATGCCGGGTATCTCACGGAGCCTTGGCCATGACATCTGCCCTTTCCAATACGTATTCCCGCCTTCCAGTCGCCTTTACCCACGGTAAAGGGGTTTGGCTATGGGATACCAAGGGCCGACGCTACCTCGACGCGATGGCGGGCATTGGCGTGTCATGCTTAGGGCATGCTCACCCCAAACTGGTTGCTGCAATCAGTGAGCAAGCTGCACGTGTCATTCATGTCTCAAACTTATACGAAGTTCCAGAACAAGAAGAACTCGCTCAGCGCATGATCAAAATGTCAGGCATGACTGAGATCGTGTTTGGCAATAGCGGCGCCGAAGCCAACGAAGCGGCCATCAAGCTGGCACGCTACTACGGCTACAAAAAAGGCAACGATCTGCCCACCATCATCACCATGGAATCCTCATGGCACGGTCGCACCATCGGCACACTTGCTGCGACCGACAGCGAGAAAGCACGCACGGGCTTTGGCCCTTTACCTGGTGGCTTTATCAAAGTCGCTTATAACGACCTCGCCGCCATCAAAGCGGCTGGCGACGCCGAGCCACGCGTGGTAGCCGTGCTGCTTGAGGTCTTACAAGGTGAAGGCGGAATTCGCCCCACCGATATACAAAATCTAAAAGACCTGCGCGCCCTGTGTAGTGAGCGCGGCTGGCTCATGATGATCGACGAAGTGCAGTCGGGCATTGGTCGTACAGGCAAGTGGTTAGCGCATCAATGGGCCGACATTCTGCCTGATGTCGTCGTCTTTGCAAAAGGCTTAGGCGGTGGCGTACCGATTGGCGCGATCGGCGCGTGTGGCCCTGCTGCAGGCGTTTTGGGCCCAGGCAGCCATGGCACAACATTTGGTGGCAGCCCCCTCGTCAGCGCCGCGGGCGTTGCTGTTTTGCGCGCACTCGAAGAAGAAAAACTTCTTGAAAATGCTGCGACGGTTGGCGCCCACCTGAAGGCCGAGTTGGGCAAAGCCTTGTTAGGCACGCCAGGCGTACGCGAAGTGCGTGGCCAAGGCCTGATGTTAGGCATCGAACTTGAAAAGCCCTGCGGCGTGTTGACCATGCGTGCGCTTGAAGCGGGCTTGTTGATTAACGTTACGCGCGACCGCGTGGTGCGCCTGCTGCCCCCACTGATCCTCACCACCCAAGAGGCCGACGAAATCGTGAAGATTTTGGCTCCCCTCATCAAGGCGTTTAACGCCGAGTCCGCTTAACCCGCACTGACACGACCTGACACTCAAACAGAGCGTCAGGTCGTGCGGCGCGAGCCTGACAACTTTATCGAGTGCACTATGTCAAACGCCGTACCCACCGCCGGCATGCTTCGGCATTTTTTACAACTGCAAGACCTCAGCTCAGACGAACTGCTCTATGTGCTTGAGCGCGCCAAACTCATCAAAGAAAAATTCAAGCGCTACGAACCTCATCGCCCTTTGCACGACCGCACATTGGCGATGGTGTTTGAGAAAGCCAGTACCCGGACTCGAGTCTCTTTCGAAGCGGGCATGTATCAGATGGGGGGGTCAGTCATTCATCTCACGACCACCGACTCGCAATTAGGTCGCTCTGAACCCATTGAAGACACTGCTCGCGTTGTGTCACGCATGGTTGATCTTGTGATGATCCGAACCTTCGAGCAAACCCGTCTTGAAACTTTTGCCGCGCACTCGCGCGTGCCGGTCATCAATGGTTTAACCAATGAGTTTCATCCGTGCCAGATTTTGGCCGACGTCTTTACCTATATTCAAGCGCGTGGCAGCCTGAGCGGTAAAATCGTGGCTTGGGTGGGTGACGCCAATAACATGGCCTACACCTGGATTCAAGCGGCCGAGCTGCTGGGGTTCACACTTCACGTCTCTGCACCCACCGGCTACCTGCTTGATCCGACCCGCTTAACCGCAGTTAAGGCCGGCGTAGTGAAAGAGTTTGCCGATCCGAACGAAGCCTGCAAAGGCGCCCATCTCGTCACGACCGATGTCTGGACCAGTATGGGCTACGAGGCCGAAAACGAAGAACGCCGCAAGGCTTTTGCAGACTGGTGCGTCGATCAAGACATGATGGCTCAGGCAACCCCAACGGCTCTCTTCATGCATTGCCTGCCGGCACATCGCGGCGAAGAAGTCACTGCCGAGGTCATCGATGGGCCACAAAGCGTGGTCTGGGACGAAGCCGAAAATCGTCTGCATGTCCAGAAAGCCCTGATGGAGTTCTTGTTACTAGGGCGTTTGGGTTAAAGAACACGGTCTAGCGTCAACGTCCAGACATTGCAGTCGACCTTTGGGCTCACGTTTAGACGTTGAAACCGACCCTCGAGTTTACGTTTAGGATCACGCTTGTGACCTTCCGTTAAAATATATTCTTCTGTTAAACATTCAGCTAATTTAGAGCATCTTATGAGCGATATCAAAAAAGTAGTCTTGGCCTATTCAGGCGGCTTAGACACCTCTGTCATTCTTAAATGGCTGCAGGATACCTACCAGTGCGAAGTCGTCACTTTCACCGCTGATATCGGTCAGGGCGAAGAGCTCGAACCCGCACGCGCCAAAGCCATCAAGTTCGGTATCAAGCCAGAACAAATCTTTATTGATGATTTGCGCGAAGAGTTCGTGCGAGATTTTGTGTTTCCAATGTTTCGTTGCAATACCGTCTACGAGGGCGAATACCTGTTGGGCACGTCGATTGCCCGGCCGTTGATCGCCAAGCGCCAAATTGAAATCGCACGTCAAGTCGGCGCTGATGCGGTTTCGCATGGCGCAACTGGAAAAGGTAATGATCAAGTGCGCTTTGAGCTTGGGTACTACGCCCTTGAACCAGGCATTAAGGTCATTGCCCCTTGGCGCGAATGGGATTTAGTCTCGCGCGAAAAGCTCTTGCAATACGCAGAAGATGCTGGCATCGCCATCGATATGAAGCACAAGCAAGGCGGTGCGCCTTACTCAATGGACGCCAACCTGCTGCACATTAGTTTTGAAGGTCGTCACCTTGAAGACCCAAAGGCAGAAGCAGAAGAAACCATGTGGCGCTGGACGGTCTCGCCCGAGGCCGCCCCAGATCAAGCCGAGTACCTCGACGTTGAGTTTGAACATGGCGACGTGGTGGCGCTCAATGGCGTGCGGCTCTCGCCCGCTCAGGTGCTCACCAAACTCAATGAACTGGGTGGCAAACACGGCATTGGTCGCCTGGATTTGGTTGAAAACCGCTACGTCGGTATGAAATCACGCGGCTGCTACGAAACCCCCGGCGGCACAATTTTGCTCAAAGCCCATCGCGCCATTGAATCGATCACGCTCGACCGCGAGGTGGCACATTTAAAAGACGACTTAATGCCGCGTTACGCGAGCCTGATTTATAACGGCTACTGGTGGTCACCCGAGCGTCGTGCCATTCAAGCCTTGATCGACAGTACGCAAAAAGAAGTAAACGGTTGGGCGCGTTTGAAACTATACAAAGGTAACGTCTACACCGTGTCGCGCGATTCAAAAGACACGTTGTTTGATCAAACTATCGCCACCTTTGACGATGACGGCGGTGCCTACAACCAGGCCGATGCCGCGGGCTTTATCAAGCTGAATGCCTTACGCATGCGTATCGAATCACGCGCTGGCCGCAAGCTCTAAAGTACTGTGCGTGCTGCTCTTCTTCGCCCTCAAGGGCGAAATAGAGCAGCGGCTATGCCTCAACACTAAACCTATACCAGGCAACGCCTAGCGCTAAGGCTTAGCGCTAGCGCACGCTTGACCTCAATACCATCAAGCGTCCGCGCTTAACGCAGCTGATTGAAACGGTCCAGACGCGTTAACTGAGCCCCCCGACGGGTACCCGGAAACACCACGGTCAAACGGGCGCCCTCAAATTGGGGTCGACTCACGAGGTTCCACCACGCGCCATGGGCGCGGGCAATTTCGCGCACGATGGCCAGCCCTAAACCTGAACCACCCTGCGGAGTATCAGGCGAGCGATAAAACGCTTCAAACACACGACCCTGCTCTTGAGTGCTAATACCCGAGCCATCGTCTTCTACCGCAAGCGTTGGAGGCGTGGAGGTTACCAATAACCGGATGTAATGCGCGCCGGCGGCATAGCGCAACGCGTTATCAATCAGATTGCCAAGAAGCTCGTCCAACAAAATCGGATCACCCTCAACCCAGACGGGTTGATCAGGCGCCTCGAGCTGCAAAGTCAAACCCGCCTCGTGCGCACGGGTTAACCACTCGGCACCACTTGTGCGCACCCATTCGCATAAATCCATCCTCAAGAAATGATCTTGTGGACGTGCTTCGGGATCTACCCGCGCGAGCACCAAGAGTTGCTGCCCTAGCCGAATCATACGATCGCTGACCTGTTTAATACGCTCAGCACGCTCGCGAAGATCGGCAGACAAGGGTTTAGCCAGCATTAACTCAGATTCGAGTTTTAAACCCGCTAGCGGCGTTCTGAGTTGGTGGGCGGCATGCCCAACGAAGCGGCGCTGCGCCGCAAGCGTGTCGTTCAAGCGTGCCAGTAAATCGTTGGTATGACGAACCAGTACTTCAAGCTCAAGCGGTAAACCCTCGGCCTTTAATAGCCCTAAATCGTCGACCGAGCGTTGAGCAATGTCATCAGAGAGCTGATTGATTGCCCGCATGCCTGAGCGAACACCACGTACGACGACCCAAATACATAGGGCAATCAACATCAATTGCCCAAACACCATCAACCAGAAAATGTCTTCTAATTGCCAATCGGCCATCTCGATTTTATGCGTGATGACCCAGGTCGCTAATAAATCAAGACCGACTAACAACACGATGGGCGGCAACAAGCGCAGCGTCAAGCTACGAGCCAGGGTACCTGGGGTAAAGAATGCGAGCTTAAGCATGACTCAAGCCTCAGTTCGCTTCGACTTCAAGCAGATAACCAAAGCCGCGCACGGTCTGGATAGCAGCGCCCTTACCTTCAAGCCGCTTACGAAGCCGATAAATGTAGACCTCAACGGCATTTTCACTGAAGTCAGAATCAAGCGCCGAGAGGCCTTGAACGATTTGCTGTTTGGTCACGACCTTGCCGGCGCGCACCATCAGCATTTCAAGTACTGAGAGTTCGCGCACCGACAAGGCCAATCGCTGACCCGCGACCCGACACTCTCGATGTGTCGTATCAAAAGACAAATTACCAAACTCAATCAGCGAACGCGCAACACCCAGATGGCGTCGCGCCAAAGCCCGCACGCGCGCAGCCAGCTCGGCTAACTCAAAGGGCTTTGTCAAATAATCGTCAGCCCCCGCATCGAGACCCGCCACCCGATCTTGCAGGCCATCGCGCGCAGTTAATAATAATACGGGGATTTCACTGCCGTCGCGGCGCAGCGTGGTCAACACCTGCAAGCCATCGATCAGAGGCAAGTTTAAGTCGAGCACAAGCAAGTCGTAAGAGTGGTTGGCCAAAGCGTTGAGTGCACGCTTACCATCTGCTAACCAGTCGGTTGCATAGCCTTGATCAGTTAAAAATTCTTGCAACGCACGACCAAGCGTCGCGTCGTCTTCGATTACGAGGACTCTCATCACACGATTTTACATCTTAGGGGGTACTGGTGGGTGCTACAGGGGTCGAACCTGTGACCTACGCCGTGTAAAGGCGCCGCTCTGCCAGCTGAGCTAAGCACCCTAAGATTTTGGCTGAACGTTTTGCAAGAATACAAAACGATGCGGTAAACAAAGAGCTAAATCGAGTTTCAAAAAAACGCGTGTCGCATTATAGCGAAACGCGTTTTTTTAGCAAATCTAAACGTATTAGTTCAACGCATCTTTCAGTGCCTTGCCTGGACGAAACTTTGGAACTTTTGCTTTTTTGATTTTGATGGCTTCGCCGGTACGTGGATTGCGTCCGGTACGTGCTGCGCGTTGCGACACTGCAAAGGTACCGAAACCAACCAATGTGACCGAATTACCTTTTTTGAGTGTTGCCTTGATTGCGGCGATCATCGCGTCAAGCGAACGGCCTGCAGCTGCTTTAGAGATATCAGCTTGTGTTGCGATGTGATCAATCAGTTCAGTTTTGTTCATGTTGTTTATTTCCTTGGTGGTAGCAGAATCATCTGTTGCAAAAGATTTGAGTCAGTTGCCCGTGTGTGACGCATGCATCTACGGTGTTCGCATACATTAGTCGGCCTGCTCGAGCAAGCCAGAGATTAAAACGCCCGCTCACGCAGGCAATATAAATCTACGAAATCATTAAGCCACTCGAAGCATCGGGTGTCAAGAGAAAACCGCTTGAGAACCGCATTTTTGTTACGATTTCTCAATGAATAACGCAAAAAAACTTTGCTTGATTCGGTTTTACCTTAGGTCGACTGACTATTTTTTGCAACAACATTAAATTCTTAAGCACAGCAGAGTAATTTGCAGTAAAAACACGCAGCGCGAAGTGCGCGCGTGCTGTATCCGGGCTAGGTCACGCCGCACGCAATAAATGCTTGTGCAAAATCAGCAATCAAATCCGCTTGATCTTCGATACCAACAGACAAGCGAATGAGGCCATCGGCAATGCCCATCTTGCCACGCAGCTCAGGCCCCATTTCATAATAAATCGTATGCGCCGCCGGCAAAGCCAGTGTGCGCGTATCGCCGACATGGGTTGCCAAGATCGCGACTTGTAGGTGGTTTAAAAAATCAAGGCAATCAATACCTGACACCAATTCAAACGCAATCAGCATACTGAACTTGCCATCAAATAATTGTGCGGCGCGGGAATGCTGGGGGTGATTTGTCAGCCCTGGGTAAGCAACGCGTTGAACTCCTGGGTGCTTAGATAAAAATGTAGCAAGCGCCATCGCATTACTGCAAATTTTATCGAGTCGCAACGCTAGGGTCTCAGCGCCCACGGCAATTCGGTGCGCCGCATCAGCAGACAAGGTGCCCCCCATATCACGCAGGCCCTTCTTTTTGATCTGCGTAATCGCCCAACCCGTTGCAGGACCTTTTTTATAAATATCAAGAATATTGCTGTATTGCGTCCAATCAAACAGGCCCGTGTCGGTGAGTGAACCACCCAATGCATTGGCATGCCCACCGATGTGCTTAGACAACGCGTTCATCACCATCGACGCACCAACCGCCTTGGGCCGAAACAACCAAGGCGAGGTTACTGTGTTGTCTACGACATAGACTAATTGGTGCTTTTGGCACAATTGCCCTAAGCCAACAAGGTCAGCGACCTGCGTACCCGGGTTGGCAATGGTCTCAGTAAACAGCATTTTTGTATTCGGACGAATCGCTGCGGCGACGGCCTGCGCATCGGTTGGATCGACGAGCGTGATCTCAATACCCAACAACTCGAGCGTACCAAACAAGCTGTTGGTGTTACCAAAGATAAACTGGCTTGAAAGCAGATGATCGCCCGCGCGCAACAGTGTCGTAAACAACGCCGTCAACGCGGCCATCCCCGTGGCAAAAGACAAGCTTGCAACACCGTCTTCCATTTTGTTGATTTTCTTTTCAAGCGCATCGCTTGTCGGCGTGCCTTGACGCGCGTAGGTGTAGCCCGGTTTGCCCTGAAATACCGCAGCCAGTTCACGCGCGTCAGAATAGGCGTACTGCGTTGAGGTATGAATAGGCTTGTGCACCGCACCATGCTCGACCGACAACTTGCGGTCGCCGTGCAAAATAGTGGTTGTAAAACCCTGTTGGGCCGCTTGTTTTGACTGAGTCATGACACGTTCACTTTAAAAAAATAATCTTCGCTCGCTCGCGAAATCAGCTTGGCACACTAGCGCAACGCGAGGACATAAGCTTAACTCAATGGGTCTTGCCTAGGGAGAATAAGCTTGGCACACTGAGACAAGCCTCACTCTCAGAGCCTAGTTTAGCCTTGTCGCTGGCGCACAGTTTCGTACAAACACACTGCAGTCGCCACGCTGACGTTCAGGCTTTCAACGCTGCCCAACATCGGGATCGTGACGAGTTCATCGCAAGTTTCGCGGGTGAGTCGACGCATGCCTTCGCCTTCAGCGCCCATCACCCAAGCCATCGAACGCCTGGCGTCGGTTTGATGAATGCTTTGTGTCGCCGTGTCGTCGGTGCCCACCAGCCACAAGTCGCGATCTTTCAGTTCGCGCATGGTGCGTGCCAAATTCGTCACCATCAAATAGGGCACTGACTCGGCAGCACCGCACGCCACGCGCTGCACTGTCGTGTTTAAACCCACGGCACGGTCTCGCGGTGCAACAACCGCATGCACCCCCGCAGCATCGGCGGTACGCAAGCACGCTCCTAAATTATGGGGGTCGGTCACGCCATCGAGAATCAATAACAGCGCAGGTCCCTGCACCCCATCGAGTACCTCATCGAGATCATCGGCGAGTTTTCGGGCATCGGCGACGGCCACCACACCTTGATGCCTCGAACCCCCAGCCAAGCCGTCTAAACGATCGGTCGAAACGGGATGCACGGGTCGCCCTGCTTGCGTGACGCTTGCAATCAAAGCCTGCATGCGCTTGTCGCGCCGCTGCGCTTCTACATAAACTTCAAGGATCGATTCTGGAGCCTGCCGCAAACGAGCGATCACAGCGTGAAAGCCCGCCAGCATTTGAGTTGCAGCCATAGGTATTCCTAACGCCCTTTACGGGCAGATTTTTTTAAACCAGCGCTTTTACCTGCACGTACCGCCTTTTTGGGCGCCCGTGCGGTATCTTGCTTAGCCGTTTTTTTGGCCTCGGCGCGACGCACTTTAGCAATTTGCCCTTTTAGTTCAGGTGGCTTGGGTGCGGCCGCTTTTTTAACACGCCTGCCCGCGGGGTCTTCAACACGCGTGGCGGCCTTGCGCAAGGCATCAAACGTCGTGCCCGTGACTAGCCTGAACTCGATGCGCCGTGCCTCGAGATCAACGCGAGCCACCTGCACTTGCACCGCATCCGTTAAACGGTAGCGCAGACCGGTGCGTTCGCCACGCAGTTCGTGCATCGCGTCGTTAAATTGAAAATACTCGGTTCCAAGCTCTGAGACATGGACGAGGCCTTCAACATGCAAGGTATCGAGTGTGACAAAAATACCAAAGCTCGCCACGCCGGTGACACGCCCGCTGAAGACTTCGCCCACGCGCTCTTTGACAAACCAGCACTTGAGCCAAGCCTCGACATCGCGCGATGCATCATCGGCACGTCGCTCTGTGCCCGACAACAGCAAACCGATTTTTTCCCATAGATCGTGCTCGTATTCGCGTAGCGTCGCACCAGGTGCCGAAGCGAAACCAGACAGCACCGGTTGATAACGTTGGCTTTTGAGCAAGGCCTTGATCACGCGGTGGGTCATCAGATCGGGGTAGCGACGAATCGGTGACGTAAAGTGTGTGTAGGCCGGATAGGACAGACCAAAGTGACCGGCATTATCAGGCCCGTAAATCGCCTGCTGCATCGAACGTAAGCACATTGTCTGCAACAACCCGTAGTCGGGTCGCGCACGGGCCTTATCGAGCAAAGCGCCGTAGTCTTTAGCGGTCGGGTCGGCACCGCCCCCTAGGCTCAGCCCAAGCGTTTTCAAAAACTCACGCAAAGATTGCAGTTTTTCAGGAGTGGGGCCTTCGTGCACACGGTACAAACCGATGTGCTTGCTGCGCAACATAAAGTCTGCTGCACACGTATTGGCCGCCAACATGCACTCTTCGATTAAGCGATGCGCGTCGTTGCGCAAGACACCAATAATCTTTTCAATACGACCTAACTCGTTGCATACAATTTTGGTTTCAACTGTATCAAAGTCAATTGCGCCACGTTCTTTGCGACCTTGCGACAGCAGCTGAAACAACTCGTACAACCCATCAATCTGGGGCATGACCTTGGCAAAACTGCGCGCCACCGGCCCTTGAGGCTGTTGCAGTGACTCCCACACTTGGTTGTAGGTCGTACGCGCATGTGAATGAATCACCGCGTTATAAAACTGATAGGCCGACACCGTGCCCGCTTTGGCACCCGAAAGCGGGATCACCATATCGCACACCAACACCAAACGATCAACCGAAGGCTTGAGCGAACACAAACCGTTTGAAAGTTTCTCGGGCAGCATCGGGATCACCCGACGTGGAAAATACACGCTCGTGCCGCGCTCGCGCGCCGCTTCGTCAAGGGCATCTTCGGGCGTCACGTAATGACTGACGTCGGCGATCGCGACTAGCAAGCGCCAGGCCGGGCGCTTGCGTGCCTCGCCCATATCCACTTGCTCGCAATACACCGCGTCGTCAAAATCGCGCGCGTCTTCGCCATCGATCGTAATAAAAGGCACATCACGCAAATCGACACGGTCTTTTAAATCGGTAGCGCGTACCGCGTCGGGTAGTTTTTCGGCCTGCCGTTGAGCTGCCTCTGAAAAGTCGACCGGTACGTCGAACTTGCGCACCGCAATTTCGATCTCCATGCCTGGGTCGTCAATTTCGCCCAAAATCTCAGCAACGCGCCCCAAAGGCTGTTTATGCCGCGATGGTTGCTCAATGATGTCGACAGACACCACTTGGCCGTGTTGCGCCCCACCGGTGTCGCTCGGTGGGATCAAAACGTCGTGCTTAATGCGTTGATCTTCGGGCACAACAATCGTCATGCCACGTTCATTTAAAAAGCGCCCCACCAGGCGATTGGTGCGTCGCTCGAGCACTTCAACGATCGTGCCTTCGGGTTTACCGCGGTACTCGCCAGTCGGTTTCACCAATACGCGGTCGCCGTGCAGCACCTTTTGCATTTCGCGCGGCGACAAAAAGATATCTTGACCACCCGCGTCGGCCACCAAAAAGCCAAACCCGTCGCGATGGCCTTGCACACGCCCGGCCACAAAATCAAGCTTATTCGCCAACAACAGCAAGCCCTTACGGTTGGGTAACAATTGACCGTCACGCTCCATGGCAGCGATTCTGCGATCAAAACCTGTCAAGGTTTCTTCCTGAGTCAACCCCATCCGTGCGGCCAAATCTTCTGGAGAGAGCGGCGCAGACGCGACACGCAACACTTCTAGGATTTGTTCGCGACTCGGTACATCGGGATCAAAATCAGGGATGTTTTCGGGGGATACAGTCGCGCTGCGAGTGTTCTTGGTATTGGGTGGGAGGCGTTTTGCCAAAGCTAAAATCTCGCTTATAATGCGTGGCGTTTGAGTACAAGTTAGGCCCAGGTGGCGGAATTGGTAGACGCGCACGGTTCAGGTCCGTGTGCCGAAAGGTGTGGAGGTTCG